>JAPKBL010000025.1 GCA_028823415.1 Mariniblastus sp. | reverse complement strand
TCATTTTTCATTTTGTCAGCTGTCGTTTTTTCTGATCCTGCTCAAGGCCAACCGGTACCTCGAAGCAGCTACGACTTCGCTTGGGCTGATTAGTTTATGGGTAGGCAACTCGACACCTCACTGTGGACTGCGGCTAACACTGCCTCGGGAGGCTCTCTCGCTGGGACCGAAAATCTGGTTGAATTAAAAATTGATTACTACATCGAACTCTACGGAGAGTTTGGAACCCCTCAGTACAATAGCTCCGACGTTCTAATCCTGGCCGACGGTAATTCAATCAATGACACTTGGTCCCAAAAGGAATTCTTCTCCACCGCGCCTGCCGGCGCCTGCTGGCGCAGTCGAAGCAAAACTAGCAATCGTATTTCAGCAACGAGGAGACACCGGCGGAGCGGTCTACATCGACAACGTACATTTTTCGGCGGTCCCGGAACGGGGACAATTAGCATTCTTAATCCTGATCGGGACTTCTAGTTTCCTTCGCCGGCAACGGCACCGAACCAGCGCTTGAGCATCCGCGTCCACCAAAATTTGAATTCGTAGTTCGCGGGTTGATCACCAAATCATTTTTCGATCGGTTCATCAAAACATGATTTGAGAAATTAGCGCCCTCCGGAAGATGAGCGACTCTGGGTGGAGTTTAACGATTGCGGTCGTAACTTCGGACGAACCTTGGGATTTACGACGATAACGACTTTAGCCGTCATTTGACGCCGCGATCAGTTGTATTTTCTTTCCCCTGGTTTGACCGTGACTCAGGAATCAAACAAATCACTATCCCAGCTGATCCTTCGTGCAAGAGAGATGGCTCACCCCCGACTGGCTCGGTTTTCCCGGCAAGCCCCCGAAAGCTGCCAAGAAGTCTATCTGTTTCGCGGTGAGAAATTTTGTGGCGTTCGATTCGCTTTGGGGTCGTTTCAAGCTGATTGGGATATCGCTGAGTCTCACATTAGCGTTTTCAAGGGAACGCTCGAAATAGACCGAATTGATCTTATTCCCGACCAATCACGACGGGCGGCCTAAACAACTATTCCCAGTTAGCGCAAGAAAAAAGCGTCTGCTTGGGTGCAGGCGCTGTTCACTGTAGTTATCTGGTTAGGATTACTCTTCGTCTTCTGTCTTAACCTTTTTCTTTTTCTTCAACGCAAGCTTGGCCACGCGTACTTTAGGCATACCGTAAACCTTATCGCCTTCATTCCAGCGATCGTCGGCGATTAACTTCTTAAGCCGTTCGGGCCGAGTTAAAACGTTGCGAGTTTTTGCCGAACCGGCCTTAATCTTCAAACTTTTGTCGATGGTCATCAGTAATACTTCTATGAACAATTGAGCCGGATATTGACCGGACAGGGCTTTTTGATTGAAAAACTTAAGTTGATCTTAGCCGCGAATTATACTTGACGAGGAACGCCGCTTCAAGGGCTAATCAGTCGGTAATTTGCGTGTTTGAAAGCCTCGATGTAGTCGATTATCGGTCCGATGATGTTAATTCTTGCCTGAATAATGCAGCATCCAGCAATCACCCCTTAATTCACGGGCCTTTCCAGGCTTGATCTGTCGAATCTGCCCATCTTTCGATAAATTGTCGGCAGACTAATCCCCCCTTTTTTGGACGAAACAATGAGAATTGGCGTATTTTGCAGTGGCGGCGATGCCCCGGGGATGAATGCTTGCGTCCGATCCGTTGTTCGCACCGCAACAGTTCATGGCCACGAGGTCGTTGGCATTATGCGTGGCTACCACGGGATGATCCACGGAGAGTTCTTTGTGGATTCCGATGGCCAATCCCACCTAACTCCTTATCGAGTGACCACTTGGGCAGCACACGGTGGGGCCCATTTGCGTAGCAGTCGCAGTGAGGAATTCCGAACCGACAGTGGACAACTTGCCGCCGCAGACATGCTCAGAAAAAATCAAATTGATGCGATCATTCCAATTGGCGGTGACGGCACGTTCAACGGCGCGACCGCTTTGAGTAAGCACTGGGACGGTCAAATTGTCGGCTGTCCGGGCACGATTGATAATGACCTCATGGGAACCGATTACACCATCGGCTTTTCCACCGCTGTCCAAACTGCAGTCGAGGCCGTCGATAAAATACGGGATACCGCATCGAGCCACGACCGAATGTTCCTAGTCGAAGTCATGGGGCGACACAGTGGTTACATTGCACTCTACACCGCAATGGCGGCGGGGGCGGACGTCGTGGCAATTCCTGAAACCGATACTAATTTTACAGAGATCATCTCGCACCTTAACCGTTTGAAAAACCAGGGAAGAACGATGGCAATTATGGTCATCGCCGAGGGAGATGAAAAAGGCGGCGCCGAACTTATCAACACGCAACTAAAACAGCATGACTGCCCATTTCAAACCCGCACGATTGTGCTTGGGCATTTACAACGAGGGGGCAGTCCGACTCCAGAAGACCGAAGACGGGCAACTCAAATGGGCAACGGAGCGGTCAAGGCGATTCTCGCCGGTGAGAACGGCGTCATGATCGGCACCCGCGACGATCATTGCGTCTCGGTTCCCTTCGAAGAAACCTATGCATCGCATCGCCCCGTCTCACTCGACTTACTCGCCGTATTCAATGAAATGGCCCCGTAGCATTCCACGAGCAACATTGGCAATTTATCAAGACGGCTTTTTCCGAGGCCTCGGAACCTTTGTACTTTTTCGCCGCCGGCCCTTTCGGCCCTTGGATTTCGCCTCGTCGACAGATGACAGTGGTTGACCTACTGCTTCTTGGAGCTGACTTATCCGATCCCTCAATATCCCGGCCCGCTCAAATTCGAGATCTTCGGCAGCCTGCAGCATCTCAGTTTGCAAATCGTTAATGTACTCTTCGGTAATGTAAACCGTATCTTCCGTTTTTCTAGCAGCGTCGTTAGCCTCACGTCGATTCTTGAGATCGGCTCCGATTCCG
This sequence comes from Mariniblastus sp., assembly GCA_028823415.1. Lineage (GTDB taxonomy): Bacteria > Planctomycetota > Planctomycetia > Pirellulales > Pirellulaceae > Mariniblastus. The sequence goes on along the minus strand of JAPKBL010000025.1, from coordinate 52,677 downwards.
GAAGAAATCTCTTTAAAGATCGTTTGGGGCGTAATGCCATGCTCCTTATTATAAGCCTCTTGCATAGCGCGCCTTCTCGCGGTTTCGTGCATCGCGTTCTTCATCGCTTCGGTTACTTTGTCACCGTAGAGAATAACCTTGGCATTCGCATTTCGAGCCGAACGGCCAATCGTCTGGACAAGCGCAGTTTCACTTCTCAAAAAGCCTTGCTTATCAGCGTCCAAAATCGCGACCAAACTCACTTCCGGTAAATCCAGACCCTCTCGCAACAAGTTAACCCCAACGAGACACTGGTATCGCCCAAGCCTTAGATCACGCAGCAATTCGACTCGCTCAAATGCGTCCAATTCGCTATGGAGCCATTTACTTGCAATTCCATTTTCGCACAAATACGAAGAAAGATCTTCCGCGAGCCGTTTGGTTAAGGCCGTAACCAAAACTCGATCTCCCAGATCCCGCCGTTCCCTCACCTGCTCTAACAAGTGAGCCACCTGACCGCTTGCAGGCACGACCTCGACGACCGGATCCAACAACCCGGTCGGCCGAATGATCTGCTCGACCACCTCGCCACCCGTTTTCTCTAGTTCGTAATCCGACGGCGTTGCCGAGACATAAACGACTTGTTTCAGCCGTTTTTCCCATTCTTCAAATTTATAAGGTCGGTTGTCCATCGCGCTGGGCAAACGGAAACCATGAGCAACCAGCGTCTCTTTGCGACTGCGATCACCGGCATACATTGCCTTTACCTGCGAGCAAGTCACGTGAGACTCATCGACAAATAGCAAGAAGTCATCGGGGAAAAAATTATAAAGTGTTTCCGGCTGCTCACCTGCTTCTCGTCCCGCCAAATGACGACTGTAGTTTTCAATTCCCGGACAATGGCCAACGTGCTCCATCATCTCAATGTCAAATCGCGTCCGCGCGTTCAATCGCTGAGCCTCGAGAAGCTTTCCCTCTTTTTGGAATAAATCGAGCTGCTCTTTGAGCTCCAAGCGAATCAGTTTTACCGCTTCGGCGATTCTCGATTCGGACGTCACAAAATGTTTCGCAGGATAAATGTACACCTCAGATTCTGAAGATATCGACTCACCGGTGAGTGGATTGATAACGGAAATCTGCTCAATGTCGTCGCCCCAAAATTCGATTCGATAAGCAAACTCCTCGTAGGACGGCCATATCTCCACGCTGTCTCCGCGAACGCGAAACGTCGAACGCTCAAACGAAATGTCGTTCCGCTTGTATTGAATATCCACAAATTTCGAAAGCATCTTATCGCGATCAATCGAATCGCCCACTTTGAGCGCAACCATCATCGTTCGATAATCCTCCGGTGAGCCAAGTCCATAAATACTGGAAACACTTGCGATAATGATGACGTCTTTTCGACTGACTAGTGAGCTCGTCGTGGCAAGCCTGAGCCGGTCAATATCCTCATTGATCGATGCATCCTTTTCGATGTAAATATCACGTTGAGGAATATAGGCTTCCGGCTGGTAATAGTCGTAATAGCTGACGAAATAATGAACAGCATTATGGGGGAAAAAATCTTTAAACTCAGAGTAGAGCTGGGCAGCCAAAGTCTTATTGTGAGATATCACAAGAGTCGGCTTTTGAATTTGCTGAATGACGTTCGCCATGGTAAACGTCTTACCCGAACCCGTGACTCCCATCAGCATCTGATGCTTTTTGGATGCTTTAATTTGCTCAACCAGCGTCTTAATCGCTTGTGGCTGGTCACCACCAGGTTCGAATGGCGAGGTAAGTTTAAACATAATTAACGACGAATTTCTACGAGGCCTAAACTTATAGTTTATTGGTAAATCCCGACACGGCTAGGCTTCATCAAGAAACGGCCAACCAATCGTCACGCGAACCAACGCCAGCATATCTAATAAAACCTAAGTCTTGGCATAGCTGACTAGATTATTCCTGCGATTCACGACCCTCCAAGGGTGATAGAAACGGGCGAATCGCTTGGTACTTTTTTTTTCCAATCCCGGGCACAGTGAGTAATTCTGCGTGGTCCTTGAAGCGGCCACGTTCATCGCGGTGGGCAAGAATCGACTGCCCTAGTTTGGGGCCAACTCCGGGCAAAAGCGCCAATTCGCCCACGCTGGCGGTGTTCAAATCAACCTGAAACAAAAATTGCGTGTGCGTTGCCTCGTCAATATCGACAAGGCCTTTGCTTGCATTCCACTGAACAGCGAAATAAACAGAGGCTGACAATAGCACGGTTACTAAAAGCGTCGCGACTAATCCTTGATGATCGCTCCACAGAACAAGGCGAAGACGATCCAGAAGAACTTCTTTGCCAGGCTCGCTGACCGGTGTGCCAGGATTGTTTTTTCCCATGGGTCAACCGATAAAAAAGTCCCCGTGAAATTGATGGCCGTAAAATGCATCGGCAACAATCGTTCTACTGCTTTGAGGCCCATTCTTTGATGGTAATTACGCCATCACCGTTTTTATCTTTTTCGTAGAATTCTTTGACAGTATTGTCATCCCACTTCGCCGAAAATTCATGCATTTGAACTTGGCGATCTTCGTTTTTATCAAATTTTTCAAAATCTCGGGAAGAGCCGGAACTACTTTTTGAAGATGGAGATCGACTTGACGAACTCCCCCACCTCGAAGACCGAGAACTACTGCTGTTGCCCGTACTCTTACGAGAATCGTCCGAGCTAGACGACTTCGCAGCCGGCTTATTTACACCGCTCAAACTATCGAACAACTCGGATTTTGTAATAAAGCCATCTTTGTTTTGATCAGCCCCAACCGGCGGTCGCCGCATTTTTTTGGTTTCTTCGCTACTAAGTTTGCCATCCTTGTTTGCATCGTACTGGCCAATCAAACTTGCCGCATACTTTTCGTACTTAACTCTTGAATCTGAACTGCTTGAAGAAGATGCTGGCTTTTTCGTAGTGCTGGAGTCTTTCGAAGAACTTGAACTCCGTGTCGAGGACGGGCGCCAGGAAGATGACGAACTTTTCTGAGAACTTGAACTTCTTGAGGAATCCCTGGAACTGGAAGCTTTAGAAGATTTAGAAGATTTGCTATAGGCTGACTCGCGCGATGCGTAGCGATCGGATAGTTCGCTTCGAGAGAGTCGGCCATCTTTGTTTGTGTCGCTTTCCTGCGGCGTAGGACTGCCCCAACGAGCTCTGCCCATTTCCTCTCGGTCGAGGCTACCGTCCTTATTGCGATCGTACCGACTGAGTGTTGAATCTACTTGGCGATTGACACTTTCGCTGTACGTCGTTTTTTTGCTTGGATTCCCTTTAGTCTCAGTGGATGCTGTCCCAAAGCGAGCAACCCCCGATTCAGATTCCTCTTTTTCGACGCCAAATCCGGGAACCTTTCGCATGCGATTCATCTTGCTTTCTGTCACCTCTCGCTTCGCTTTTTCTTTGCTCAATTTCGACAAAACTTTACTGATGGTGACCGACTTTTCAGGGTTAAACCCGTTCTTCTTGAGATAGCTCCTGGTATTGTCAGACATCTCATTTGGCTCAAGTTTGCCGTTTGAATTAACATCCTTGCGTTTCAAATACGCACTTAAATCAAAATTCTGCGCCGAAGCAACTTGAGAGCAGAATACCATCACAATAAGAGCCAAGATCAACCGGCTCATGTTGAGAACTAATTGAGAATTTTTAATTATCATTGTCTGACTCGTTCTGGCTAACATCCAAAAAAGACGGATTTCGCGATATCCGGATCTAGGGAGACCCGTGGTTAGGGTATCCGTGTCCTACATTTGACCGAATTCAATACCCTTTTAACACCGAATAAACCTAAAAGTTACTGCAAATCCAGCATATTTGACTTTACACGGTGAAATGGGCCTTGGTCGCATCTGGTTTCAGTTTTGAGCCCAATTTCCTAACCTCTGCAATCATTCCAACGTTATTGAGGATTGGTAGCCCTTGCGGGTAGACTGCCCTAATCGAAAAGTCGGAAAAACGCTCTAACACACGTGAGAAACCGAACTCAATTTGACGCTGTGGCCCCTCGCGCCGATAATACTCACCAGTCAGTATTAAGGATCAATAGCAGGACGATTTTCTCGTTAAATTGGGTATTTATCCACCGAAAAGTGCCTCAGCAACCTCGTATAAAAGTATCAAATGATCAACCAATGCCCGCAATGTAGCAGTAAGATCACTGATTTTGCCGTCAATTGCGAAAATTGCGATTGGAGTCTAGTGCCCGAGCACGAACCGGCAGATTTTCGCATCAGCATTGATGTAGATGGAGCATTAGGTAGATTTGAATCAGAAGAGGCCATCGAAGAGCCAATTCTGATTGTTAAAAAAAACAGACGAAGGAAAACCGACACCAACGCGTTGCTCGACCAGCCGATACAGTCAGCCAGTGCCGTCGATGACTTTCACTCAGTTCCGCTGGATGAGGCCGACTCACAAATTAATGAAGCGACCCAACGAGCGCTTGAATTCATTGAACTTGGGGATTTCGAAGCTTCTTTGACCCATCTTAATCGTGCAGTCATCGACTTGCCGACTGAAAATAGTGGCGAATGCTACTCGCTTCGTGGATATACCCACTTAAAAAACTTAGATTTCCCACGCGCCGAAAAAGACTGCACACTTGCCATTGATTTGGGCTGGGAAGAACCACAAACGTACGCTTGGCGTGCCGCTGCCCGCGGAGAGCAAACCAAGTGGCCGACTGCATTCGATGATCTTAATCATGCCGACAAAATTGCCGCCGATGATGAAGACCAATACCAATCCCTCATGGCCGCTTATTCACAAAGCGCGAGCGCTTACTATCGAACGCAGATCCAGGAGGGACACGATACCGCTGATCTCTTTTTTGATCGTGGCTGGGTTTATTTCAAAGCACGACAATTCGAAAAAGCAAAGCGAGACTTTCATCTCGCCCTCAAAAAAGAACCGGGGCACCCCAATGCATCGATGGGCTTGGCCGAACTTAAATATAACTTTCTCGACGAACACGACGTTCGGGAACTGTGCGCTGCGGCATTAAAAGGCGAACAAGAATGCCAAGCTTACGCATTAAAGATTCGCGCGATGCTAAATTTCCGCGAAGATGATATCGACGCCGCAAGGCATGATATTCGAACACTGATGTCATTAGCCGGTGAGAACCCAGATACAAACCTCACCGTTTGTAAGTTACTTCGGTCGATCGGCGAATTCGAATTGGCTATCAAAACACTTTCCACATTGATTCAAAACCAACCCAAAGGGACCAGCGTCTTCCGCGAGCGAGGTGAGTGTTTCGCGGCGATTGATTGCAACACTCTCGCTTTACAGGATTTCAAAAAACATCTTCAGCAATGTCGCGCCGATTTACCAGTGCTCCTAAAATCGGCCGCGCTGGCCGTCGAGGAAAAACGACTGGATCTAGCTCATCGACGCTTAAAGCGCGCGCTCAAGCTCGACCTCGGTCGCGAAGACGAAGCTTACCTGATTCGCAGCCGCGCTTTTCTCGTTGGCGACGACATTCCCAATGCTCTCAAAGACTGTGAGGCCTCAATCCGGAGAAACGGGACGAATCCTGAGTCGTTTGCATTGCTTGCAAGAATTCACCAAAACCGATCGTGCCCGGAAGATGCGATCGCAGCACTCACCAAGGCGATCGATTTGGAGAGCGACCGTTTAAAAAAGTCTGATTTCCTGCGACGCCGAGCTCAAGTTTATCGATCGCTGAAAAAACCAAAACCTGCACTCGAAGACTTGCGGAATTCCGCATCTCTGAATCCGTCCAATACAGCTTCGTGGCTACAAATTGCAAGAATCCATGAGGCTGGCGAAGACTGGGTATCCGTCAATGAAGCACTGCGGAATTCTCTTTCCGTGCGGACTCCACCGCCGCGTGAAGTTGGTCAAATGGCTAAACAAATTGCTGAAAAGAGTTACCAATTCTTTGATAAAAAAATCATGAATGGACCAGGGGTTGATCCAGAATTCGCTCTGCAACGCGGGCGAAGCCTTCAAATCCGCGACTTGTCAACAGAAGCAATGGCAGACTACAACCAGGTTTTAGAATCAGAACCAAAAAACATTTCTGCGAAACAGAGCCGTGCTCAGATTTTAAACCAACGGAAAAATCACAAAGCCGCAATCGTCGATTTGACAGCCGCGTTGAAAGCAAAAAACCTTCCGCCCACAACCCAATCCCAGCTCCGGTTCGATCGAGCCATTTCTCACAATGCGGTCGGTAAGGGAGAGGAAGCAAAATCCGATTTACTTAAAGCAATCCGACTGGCCCCGTTTGCTTCGCGAAACTATGTATTACTCGGAGAAATCTACCAACAATCAGGAGAGTTCGATAAATCAGTCCGGGCATTTCAAAATTCGATTCCATTGGACCCAGCCAACCCCAATGTCCATCGAAGGAGTGGCATTTGCAATGCACACCTTCAAAACCATCATGCTGCTATCGGTAATTTTTCCCGCGCGATTGATTTATCGCCACACCACGTCGATCCGGTCATTCAAAGGGGACAGGCATATCTTAAAATTGATCAGCCTCAGCTAGCGCTTGAGGATTTTGAATTTGCTTTACATCAAAACGACCAACTCCCAAAAGCCTACTCAGGGCGCGCCTCAGCTCTGGTAATGCAAGGCAAAATAGAAAAAGCACTGATCAGCCTGACGAAAGCCATTCATCGCTTTACGCTCCCGAGGGAAATGGCGGAGATTATGTTTGCCCGCGGAAAAGTCTTTTATCAAATGGGACGCAATGCGCCGGCTATCGCGGATTTCACCTACGTTTTGGAATTGATGCGCGCTGACACCAATCATCTCGTCGCAACGCGATACGCCCGAGCCATCGCTAATGTTCACAACGAAAAGTGGAACAAGGCACAAAAGGATTTCAGCAAACTATCAAAACTCCGCCCCAACGACAAAGAAATCCAAAACGCCCTCTCTTGGTTGGCGGATCGCCAACAGAAAAGGCCGGGTTTCCTGGAGGCCCCCAAGCCCTTCCTCCGCCCAACCCGGCCCTCGGTCACCGGACCACGATGCAGACTGCCCGATGAAGCGAATCAATGGAGTGCCGCACCTCCGCACGACTGGTGGGTCGTTCGATCCGCTGAAAAAAAAGAATACGGACCGGTTCATTTTGAAACCCTAAAAAACTGGATTCGAGACGGGCGCGTTACGCCAGAAATGAAACTCCTGCGGGCCGACTGGGGCAAATGGAAAAGGCCAGAAAAAATATTCCCTGCAATTCAAGAGGCCTTTCATTCCGACCTCTCGCAGAGGAACCTATCAGGTGTAGAATTAGAATCCAGAGAGCCAGCCAAACGAAATGGGAAAGAATCTCCCAACCTATGAATACCCCTAAAAAAACAAGTGAATACGGCGACAGGACAAGTGAATACGGCGGCGGTCGGGTTTCGATGATTTTCGTCTCGGATATCGAGGTCGAACCACCGAATTTGATCTCCAACGCCTTCAAAAAGTACACCCACTTTTCTGAATTAAGTACGGGTGGAAAAGCTCGACTTGTCTCCTGCAAGGATACCAATCTAGGACGCCGGGTTGTCCTGAAAATGCTTCGCGAGGAATTTTTTGACGACGAAGTGGAGCTTCGACGCTTGATTCGCGAAGCCAGGATCACGGCACAACTGCAACATCCGGCGACCGTCCCTATGTACGAATTGGGGCAAGATGACAACGGCCATTGGTTTTTTGCGATGAAAAAAATCGAGGGGAAAACACTCTTTGAAATCATCGTTGGGCTTGCTCGGCGCGAGTCCCAATATGAAATCAATTTTAATCTGAATCATCTGCTGGGCATCTTAACAAATGTCGGCGACGCGATCGCTTACGCGCACACAAGGGGCGTGATTCATCGGGATATAAAACCGGAAAATATCATTGTCGGCATGTTTGGCGAGGTCACCCTGATCGATTGGGGCGCTGCAAAGGTTTGGGGAATGCCAAACGACGGTGGCGAAGGAACAAAAGGGCAGCGTGGGGGGACTCCATTGTACATGTCGCCGGAACAGGTGACCGGTAACCGAATGGTCGACGAACGGACGGACATTTTCAGTCTGGGCATTGTCATGTATGAAATGATGGCGCAGCAAGAGCCGTTTCGAGGTGCGGATATTGTAGAAACGTTCGATAACATTGTAAACAAATCTCCTACCTCGCCGAGAGTTGCAGCACCCCACCGGGTTATTCCGCAAACCCTCGAAGCGATATGTTTGAAGGCGTTAGAGAAAAACCCCAACGACCGTTATCAATCTATGACCGCAATGATGAACGCTGTGAATAAATTTAGAAATGACTCGCTGCTGCGAGATATAAGTTAAAGGCGCGATCAGTTGCGTTCATTTCTCCTTGCACTATTGCACCTCCAAACCCAAATTTGATCATGGCTGATGAAAACGACGAAACGAAACTGGAAAAGATAGATCGGAAAATTCGCATTCTCGTCGTACTTGCCGTGTGCCAGACAGCGATCACGTCACTCTTGTTCATTTATCTGGTTTTAGAAAATTTCATTCCCAACAACTCAACCCTTCTTTTGCTCTTTCTAGGACTCGGCATCTTCTTCTATTTTTTCCGTGGCCGCATCCCTCGTTGGTTTGGCAATTCAAGTCGCTTTATTTTCGCGAACCTATTTGAATTGAGAAAGTCGGATTCTATAAAAAAATAGCTCCCTCGAATCCCACAGCGACGTTCGCCGCAGTTGGCTTTTTCTGTGGTGGGATAATGACGCCCGATTGTCCAGCAATAACCCCAGTTGATTTACGGCTGGTAAACTTCGATTCCGGGATGCGATTGGGGGATGATCCGCTGTTCCAATGCTTTCTTGGATAACACCGACAACGCTTCTCGACCCACCGCACCAAGATCAACCGTCCATTCATTTACATAGAGATCCACATGAGCCATCAGAACGTCATCATCAAATTCTTGTGCAGATTTTCGCATCGTCGGTAAAGTCTCGTCAGGATGCTCGATTCCATAAACAACCGATGAATGGATCACACTCTGAATTCGGGCTAATGTCTCCTCCTCTAAATCTCGGCGAGCCAATATTCCGCCTAATGGCAATGGAGCCCCGGTCTCCAATTCCCAGCGAGTGCCGAGATCCTCGACTAAAAAGAGCCCTTGCTCCTCCCAGGTAAATCTCCCTTCGTGAATACAAACGCCGAAATCGGCTGCCCTTTCTTTTAGCAATGGCATAATCTCAGAGAACACACGGTGCTCGATTTGCGTTTTTTCTGACGCAATGGCTTCCCCATAAAAAAGCTGGAACAACATCGTTGCTGTGGTGTATTTCCCCGGACACAGCGTGCGAGTGAATTCCCCATCGGCTGATACTGTCTCCGGTGAAGAAAGTTCATTAGCCGATAACAGCAAGGGGCCGACGCCGAAACCAATCGCCGATCCCGATGGCAAAACGAACGTCCGGTCCGAAAGAATGGCCGCCGCATGGAAACTGGCTTTGGCAACATCGAATTGATTCTTAAAAAGCCCTTCATTCAGCTGCTGAATATCTAGCAAATCAATCTGGAAATCCAGCCCAAGCAAATCGACTTTGCGATTAAGTATTCCATGAAACGCGAAAGTATCATTGGGGCAAGTCGAAATTGCCATCCGTATTTTGGTTGCAGTTCGCATCATCTTTGCCGTTGAAAGCTCACTTTAGTTCGCATGCACAAAATAATATTGTTGAAAAAACACTCCCGTCACTTCACCGATTCAACCGAATAAGCACTCAACCCTTAAGGCAGTCCAGCAAGAGGTCGGTTGCAGCGCCCAGAGCTTCAGGGATTTTCCAATTGCATTTATCACGATCTCCCGCCCGGTTAGAAATGCCTCGCACCAAATAAAATGGAACCCCGCACATTTTCGCTGCGACTGCCACGGCGAACCCTTCCATCTCTTCTACCGCAGCATCCGGAAAACATCGCCGCCTATCGTCTAGGTCACTGCTAGTATTTGACGCCGCACAAACCGTCAGGATTTGACATTTCTGATCACTGAAATTGGCGAGAGGCAAGACATCATCGATGGCATCGGACTCGCCGCTGCCTCGCCATTGCAACCACCCCATCTCGCCAACAGTTTGGTAATCCACCCCGCTTCCGGCACCGATGCCAAAACAAGCAACTTCGCTCCCGACAACAGCTGTCCCCGTCCGAAGTTCCGGATCATAGGCTCCCGCAATGCCAACCAAAACCACCTTGCTCGGTTGATACTGAATGATTAATTCCATCGCCTTCGCAGCGGCAACGACCGGCCCAAAACCGCATACTTCAACCACCGCTTCAGGAATCGAGACGCGCTCACTGACAAACTCATGTTCCATCGGAGTCGGAACCAAGATTAGCCACTTCGGGTTTTCCATTGACAGATTCATTTAAGCCACTTGTTAAGCCTTAATTCGGATCCACCGTTTTTCAAATGCAGCAATCGACCACCTCTGATTATCTTGGCAGGCTAAGCCTGATTCGTCTACGCGACTCAACGCGTTGGGGTTAACAGAATGTGTTTCAGTGCCTTCTCAGCCCTCTGCCAATTTGACGCCTCCTTGGCAGCCCAGTAACTAAACAACGTTGCGAGGCATAACATCACCGCGAATCCAATCGTCGCCCGCCTGAACGCGACCGAAGATATCTCCAGCAACATCATTAAACTTCCATTATTCCCACCCAGCAACAAGCCCGTACAACAACCCCCGTAAATAAAAGCCATGGCTAACATCAAAACTGAAACAGATCGCATCGCTGACCAGTCGTTAACTTGAAAAAGAAAAATGGCATACATCAAGTTCAAAAGGCTAATAACCAATTGCAAGAAAAACCAATTGGGAATTTCATCTGCCTGAAAAAAACCACTCCATGTTGTCAACTGAATTAGCACTGGAATCAAGTTCAGCCCAGCAACTAGAATCAGGCCGGTGGCAAATAATTTAGCTAAAAGAAATCGATCTGCATTTGCCCGAATCAGTCGCTCCTCCCAATTTTGCTTCTCATTGGCCTCGGCAGGCTTCCCGTTGACTGAGTTGATAAGCGAAACTTCGTCGCCTTCACCGCGAACAGTTCCTTCGACAACCTCGAAGTCTCCGGCCATATTAAGGTCAGATTGAGCTTTAACACCTACGCTTGTAACCGGTTGTCGTTGATGCGCAACCGGGGGGTTTGTTTCCAGTGGCCCACCTACAACTTTGAACGCAACAGAGAGCAATTCACACTTTGAATCAGAGGCGTTAAGTTGTTGTCTCGGCTTTGGAACCGCTAGACGGTCCTTACCGCCTTCCTTCGGAGGTGGGTTTATCGGCGAAGGAGATTTTCCCTTTTCTGATTGCAAGCCTGTATGAGATTGCCGGTGTACTGAATCCAGTTGTACTGAATCCAGTTGTACACTTTGAGTGATTCCGTGTGCTGGACTGGACCCTGTATCCTCAAGGCCTTCATAAGCCTCGGCACGACATTCGATAGACCGCCCACTCTCTCGTTCAGCATCTGAAATTTTCGATATGCGAATCATCGTTTTACATTTTGGACATCGCACGACCTTGCCACCGCGAATCATCGACACATAAATGATGCATCCCTTGGGGCATCGGACTCGCAACGACATGACACGCTCATTCAAAAACTGACTAATGTTTAGACCCGTTCGCAAGATCAAATTATAGCACAACGCCGAGAAGATCATCGAGTCTTTTGTTGAAGACTCGGCACAACCCGTCTAGCGAAGCATACCCTTTGCGACGTCCACTCAAATGCTCGTGGAATTCCAAGGACTGTCAGATTTTGCTTCTTCACTGCGGACGACGTCGAACACAGCATCCACATAGGAAGGTGAAAAATGGGGAGTTATTGACCCAAAATTCGGAGTCCTAAATTCAGTAGCCCTCGCCTTCAACCGCCTAATAAATCTCTGTAGGCCACGTGGACTGGTTAGACGACCGAATCGATCAATACGCATTTCAATGCCTCCGTGGTCAAAACCGGATCGCATCTCAGGAATCAGCGGCACAGGATCGTGATAGTTAACCCACCGATAATGTTTCAACTTTACATGCTTAAGATATTGCCTACTGCCAACTCTCGGGCTACCGAAGGTATGGAGTTCGGCAGGCTGGGATTCTATAAACGAAAGCACACACCGAGACGCACAGAGGGTCGCGACCGCTGCCCCCAACGAATGCCCGCAAAACCAGAGGTTTCGATCATTCGATTCGAGCTCCGATTCAATAGCAGGCCAGATCCTGTCGGCCATGGTTTTAAAATCATCAATCACAACGCCCTTCGTTTCCGCCATCGTTGATCGCAAATCCCTGAGCTCGACCGCCTCATCTAACTCCCTGATTTCTTTTCCCCGAAATACCATCACAGCATCGAATTGGTTTTGGAACCAGAAAGCATCAACCGCACCGCCGGGGATGACTTTCCCGTCGGTAAATCCAAGCTTGCCGGCGATCGAATTCGCATCGTTCAGCGGAAGATAACTTGCCAACGCCATTTCACAAAACAATAACGATCTCCGCAAAACAGTAAGCTCGGAAATCGGACCTCGGTGTTGACTTTTAAAATAAAAGTCATCCGATGTCTTTGTATCAAGACTGGCATTCTTGTCAGGGAGCAGAGTTTCAAAAGATACCATATCAAGGCCGAAATAAGGGAAACAAATTCAAACCGCACTCAACCCATCTTGAAAAGCCAGCTCTAAAATAGTCCTGCCGTCGCATGTGACTACAACACTCCGGAGTTGTCAAACGACTAACAGGTATCACCGTTATTTAGTCTGCATTTGAATAGTGCCATGCCATCGCTCGGGAGGCGTGCCAGCATGCTGACGCATAAACTTCTCTAAAAATCTTCTTAGTGAATCCGCAGGATCAAGTATAGCTAATTCCTTTTCCAGTCGCATCCATTCTCCCGATCGAAACCAAGCTAACAGGTTCTTTGAGTGAGATAACTCTTCGACCGTAAGTTCATTTGCAGCGCGGACTTGAAAAACGTCAAACGAGCCCGCCATTCCAAAAGGCTGGAAATTTCCCATCCCGCGCACCACAATTTCTTGAGAGAATACAGGATCCGTCTTTAATGCCTCAAGCGTGACCGAGTCGATCAATATTTTTGAATTGAGCCATTTCGTCATCCCTTCAAGCCGCGAGGCCAAGTTGACGACCGGACCGAAAGCGGTCACTTTCACCTGATCGCGCGTACCGATTTTCCCCGCTACGGACTCACCCGATGCCACGCCAATCCCAAATTGGAACCCACGATCATCTTTTCCTTTTCGGCCAATTCGGCGTAGCCTGGCGTGGCTGTCAACGTGTTGATGGATCGAAATTGCCGCCTTAACGGCAGAAACGGCATTTTGCTCACTGCTCGATGGTGGAATTGGCCACCCCCAGAATCCCATTGCCGAATCCCCATGGAAATCCCCAATGACTCCGCCAAAATCAAGAATGTTCGATGTCGTAATCCCCAAAGCCTCACTGACGCGCGCCAATAGTTCGAGCAAATCGTCAGACATTTCTTCTGAAGTTTTTGAAAACCCTCTCAAGTCACAGAACAAGACCGACAAATGACACTTCCGAGGGTGCAACACATCTTCTGAATCCAAAACAGAAATAGCCTTCATCACCACGGGGGAAAAAAACATCCTCAAACTCGCCTGCTGTCGCTCGAGCTTTTTTACTAACAGCAGGTTTCTAAGCGAAGACCCAACTAGCTCGCAAAATTTAAGATCGCTCTGAAAATCTAATTCCTCGGAAACCGAACTTAAACTGGAATCGCGATCGCCACGCTCTTTACCAGCAACATAAACTCCCCACCCGAGAGTCGCTGCACTCGAAATCGGGGACACAAAAGCCCAATCGTTTTCATAGTCGATTGTATATTTTGATTTTCCATCTTTGCCATGGCTCCAGATATGCAAAACCGATTCATTCGCTTTTAAAGCTTGTTTAATAAGTGTTTCACTCGGCTGAAATCCGCTTGGACTCTCGTCTCGCCGGTCCCACTGCATGATCTCAATCTCTGAATCGCTGGGTTGCTGAACATCGGTCGCGTCCAACTCCGGCACCAGCGAATCGTTCGCCGTTGGATCTCGTAACCGCACGATGCCCACGGTCGATGCCGACGCGATTCCGTGCATGAGCGTGTTAACAATTTGAATCAATAAAGTCTCATTGTCCGTCGCCGTCGCTATTACCGTTGGCAGTCGACTCAGAACGTCGATCCGTCGATCAACATCTCGAAAAGAGACTTTTCGCAAGTAATCAGCTGAGAAGGTTTTTTGACTAATCGGATCCGGAGCGTCCAAGGATCCAAACGCCTCTTCAGCGGCAATAGCAAATTGAGTATTCCCAATGACAAAATGCTCTCCAGCCCCCAATTCAAAACACTCGTGGGACTGACCTTCATAGAAAACGGGATTCGAAGAAGTCTTCAACTTTTGAACGAAAACTTTATCTCCCGACAAACGCAGTGATATATGCACACGCGATATCTGATTATCCCACGGAACTCGATAGGACTCTGTCGCCCGCCCGACGAAAATTTCACGCTCCGGGATTCGTCGCCGCCACCGGGAACCGACTTCGACTCCCTCAGCAATTAGTTCCAACATGTTTGCCCTGCCCAGGTTTCAATGTCCGCTGATTTTCAAACGTACTCTTGTAAGTCAACTGCCCCGCAAGAATTACGGATTTGAAAGCACCATCTGATTCCAGAAAAAAAAGCATATCCCAAGTACAATCAATCCTAGAAACGCAGCCAACAATTGCAATCGCCCCGCGTGAAACCCTCGCGTTGCATGGTCCAATCTCAAATAAATAAACGACAGACCGAGTAGCAAGAGCAAGCCAAAGAAAATAATCGCGAAGCCTACCATGCGATCTCGCAATACCTGGCGGGTTTCCAATTCTGCTTCCTCATCTGAATTGACTCCGCTCGCAACTTGTTCCGATGCTTGCAGTCTCGGCAAATCGCCGGACAGCCGATTTTCGACCGCGGGAGTCTCTACAGCACCGCCCAAGCTACAACACACCCATCCGAACAAAATCACGATGAAGACCGCGGCTTTCATAGGGCAAATAAACCGCCCCCCAGGCAAGTCTCTTTTAGGGTTTATATTTTGAAGCCAAGTCATCGTCAAGTTTATTCCGATTGCAGTTAATCCAGTTTCAAATCCACCGCGAGACACCACGTCAGTCGGTTGAACCGCCATTTTGCGAATTACAAATGTCCATTCGTTTTTGTGAATCCATCCAAGGGGCCGATAGCTGAACAGACAACGAAATCACTACCGCCCAAATACAAACCGCAGTGAATGGAATCGGCAAAAGGTAACTTAACAGCATACCCCAAATCACACAGGACAAAATTGCGGCGATGCTTAGCCGTGTCCTCCGAATGGGGTCACACTGCCGCCACCAACGGATTCCTCCGAGGAAGCAGGTGAAGAAAAACATATAGGCGGCCAAGGGGCCAAAGCCCGACGTCCAATTCCAACCCTCAGCAAAGGGACGCGCTGTTTCCAGCGACAAGGATCTCAAGTCGACGTAAAACCAGCCGGCTGCTAAAAATGCCACCACGCCCAGTAACATCCCCATTCCCATCATTTTCAAATGACGCCACGGCGATTTTCCGCGCCCCCCATCCCATCTTTTGGTGACGAGCAAGATCGCCCAACAGCCGATAACACTTACCAATGTCAACCAAGTGTAATTGGCCCAATTCTCAATCGATGAACCCCAGGGGCCACCCTCAAACACTCCTGTAACCACGGCAAAACCGAGCAAATTTAACACGGCACAACTGAAGGCAGCAATCAACATCGAACCGATCAACTCGGTGAGCCGATCTAACGAGGGGCGACTTAACAACCATTGGCGGAGGTGTGGAAATTCCTCAGGCTGCCGCACATGCATCAGCCAATGAGAGGACTGGCCTAACTTTTTTGCAATCGAATATCGCAACAAATAGTAACAAAGGTAAAGACCACCGGCAGATAGCATCAACGGCAAGAGCCATTGTGAGTTTTGAACTAAGACAACCCCGGCGATGATTAACATTACCATCTTGATCGGCGTTGAAAAATTCGCGGTTTCCCACCACAACGTAAATCGCGTCAATCCCGTTTGAAGTACAACCGCAATCGGCTCATCCCTCCGATTGTCATCAACTTCATTGTGTGAATCACTGTTATCAAGCTGGGAGGCTGTTTCGGATTGCAACGTGCTCGCGCCGGAAAAAGTAGTTTCTTTCGAGCTTGCGAGTCGAATGCCATCGATGATTGCCGTAGGTAACTTATCGACTAACTCAGCTGATTGACCTCGCTTAGGCTTCGTTGATTGACGGTTTCTCCGGCGCGCTTCAGCGTTTATGGATTGGCCAGAAAATATCATCGAATCGCGTTTGACGAGTGAACCAATAGAATGCTGCGAGACGATCGTATCGCTTTGTTGAGCTACATCCGGCCATGGTAAATCAGCTGCCATGTCGGAGACGCTGCGATAACGGTCTTGCGGGTCCTTGCGAAGCGCTTTGGAAATCACATTTTGAAATTGGAGAGGCACCACCGACACATCCGGCTCTGCTGTCAGATGCTTCATGATAATTTCCTGAGCACTCTCGCCATCGAAGGGAACCAATCCTGTGGTTAATTCGAACAGAATAATACCCAAAGCGTAGAGATCTATCTCCTTGCCATAAACGCCTTTACCAATTTCAGGGGCCATGTAATGAAACGTTCCCACCGATTCAGTTTGCCCCGACCGCCGACTGCAAGAAATGTACTTGGACAGTCCGTAATCTCCAATTTTGATAACCTGTTCATGCAAGTCACAGAAAATATTCCCGGGCTTTAAATCGCGGTGAACAATTCCGTTCTCGTGAAGATAGGCCACTCCCGAAGCCATCGACACAAACCAGGATTTGACATCAGCATCAGCGAGCCCAGTTTGGTTTGACTCCAGAACATCGCGTAGCGAGGGCCCGGGCACGTACTCCATCACAACCCAACTCTCCCCCTCACCAGTGGTTTGGATATCCCAGAGAGAAATCAAGTTAACGTGCTTCATATTTAAGCACTGGCGAACTCCCCTCAACTCGATATCTAAGTTTCGTTGGATCTTCTTAAGAGCGACCTCTTTACCTGCATCGTTGAGCGCAAAATAGACCTCGCCGAATCCGCCGATGCCGATCCCGCGTTTGATAGTATATCCGTCTAACGGAGTCGCTCCGCTGGGATAAGTAAACTTCATTCGGCGCCTCCCAACCATTCCGGCTGGCTGCTTTGATATCGCAATTGAACTCCGTCAGCGTTTCTAGCCTATCCGCAACAACGGTTGTTTGTCTAGGTTTCACCCCCGTTTGGCAATAATTGTGTTCACAAGTTGGTTACCACCTCGCAAAACCAAACAATTCCAAAACTTCCGTTCGACCTGCGACCGTACCGGCATCCATTCTAGAATCCTTCAACCATCAAATTGTTGAAGCGTGGCTTAAGCCGGCTCAAGTGTTAAGGAAAAGTCATCACCGACAATTCGCGAATTCAGTTCAATCGACGCCTCCGTTTTCACAAATTTACCGTCTACCTCCATCGCCAGCTTGGATCGGCAAAACCACTGTCCCGATCTTTCAAACAGCAACAGATTCTCGCTCCAAGTTGGACAATAAACATGATTAGATCGATTCGGCCCCAAGATAATGGACGCCCCTGGAAGGATCACGGCGTCAGCCAAGGGCACAGACCGGTGTCGAGAAACGAAATTGAGTCGCGCCGTTTTACTTAGTGCATGCGTTTGCGAATAGGCAAGTTCGACTCCGCCTTCGAGACACAATTTCTGGCCATTTTTTAGGACAACTTTTGAATTCAACAGAATACCGTCCACTGAAATATTGCCGATAGGTTCCAGAAGATGCCCCCCATCGACTCGCTCGAGATTGGCATGGTGGCTCCGCAGATCACCCTGAATACCGATATCAACGCGTGCACCGTCTATCGCTTGGCCCAACGAGTTAACGCGATTACCACAAACGAGGTAGCCACCCACGCCGTCGACCCAGAGAAGAAATTTATTACCAGAAGTAAGATTGCTCATGGGTAGTATCCTATCCGACACTTCCCTATCGACAACCACATTTCTTTCGTCACCCCTCGCGCCCCGGCCTCCGCCAATAACTCGATCGCCTTGAACTCCTAAAGAATTAACCTGGGTCGAGTCCAACTGCCTCCAAGTTTTTTTCTTAAGGCGTGCGTTACACTCCTGTCTCGCTTCAAAAGCAATTTGGTGGGTCGGCGCAATATGTAAAATCTGTTTACAACTTTGACTGACATCGCCCCATTTACACTGCAAAGCATACGTCTCAACATCAGTAATGTGCCTTTGCATTTGCCGTTGCCGGCCCTTGAAAGCTGAAATTCGACAGTCCAAAAAAGGCAAATCTGGGCGGACGCCTTTTGCCTTTTCCAACTGATCAACGGATTTTTTAAATTGACCGTTGGCAGCGAAGTGGTTCGCCGATTTCAAACATTCAGAAACGGTCCTGATGCGATCAAGCCGCCAGTCCGTTATTTTGCGTCGCCCCAGAGGTTCGATGCAATTTAAAGCATAAATTGGCTCACCGCGTGATAACGAGGCATCGGCAGATTCGATAGTCAATTCAATTAACTGGTTCTTTTGCCGGCGAAGTTCTGCTCCAAACTCCTCCACTTTTAATTTCGAAGCTTCGTCGAGATCCTCCCAAGCGACGCAAAACTGCCCCGCACAGACGGAGGCCTTGGCTCGCTCCAGTAACGCGTTAGCCAGCTTTCGGGCAAAAAAGGGCTGGTCGTGCGAGTTACACAATTGGCCACGTGTAAAGTAACGCACCGCCTGATCTAGATCGCCACATTGAAAAGCCTGTTCCGCAAATTTAATTTTCGCGTCCCACTTCATCAAACGTCGTCCCCTAAATGCAAATCAAACCACAATCAAAAAAACGGGACAGCGGGCTTATAAACCTGCCGCCCCGCTTCCATCGATCAACAATTGAACTAGCAGAGATATCCAACCAAGGGCGGGCTAATTAACCACCAATTCTGCTTCGGTCGACTCACTCGAAGAATCACTATTGCCTGATTCTTTTGCCTCGAAGTAGGCATCCATGTCGTCCAATATCTCCGAACTCGGAATGATTGAATCATCATTTACAGGGATCTGACCAAAGTACTTGGGAGCAATATTGTAATACTCTTCATCCGCCGAGATTCGGGCGTCAATGTCATCTAACATCTCACGTGTTTTCGACAGCTGACTATTATCGAGCTTAATCTGAGTTGCGGTCGCGATGACCTCGTTCATGCGATTGCGGGCCGTTAAATTTTCAATTTGAAGCTCCAATTCACGTTGCTGCGATTTAGCTTCCTCTAGTTTCATGTGAGCAGCGGCTAACGATTCCTTGCGTAAATCCAAGATCTCGCCCTTCTTCTCAAATGTCTTTTCGGCGGTTTGAAAAAGCGTAAACCGATGTCTTAAATCTTGCTTTACACGAGGCAAATTATGAGGCTTTCCTCGAGTATCCACATAGACCTGGCCGCCTGATTCAACATGCAAGCGAAGTGCCATCATTTCGTCGTAACTCTTTTTCAGCATTTGCTCGTGAGACTGAAGATCTGCCGCCAGTCGCTTCAATTTGACTTGTTCTTTGGAAATCTTGTGAACCATGCCATGTATTTCCGGTCCGATTGCATCTAGCTGGATTTTGGCAGCATCCAACTGATAGGCTACGGGAACCTGATCCTGGGCTGCCGTCCTGACCTTCGTTATCGCCGTTTTCGCGTAGGGGATTAACTTCCCACCAAACAGCAATCCGCCAATCACAACAACACCTGCGACCACAATGGTCAATTTTTTAAACATATTCTGCTCTCCTGATTTTTTGTTGGATGAACCGGCGTTCGTAACTAAGACATTTCTGGCTAACCAGCCTGATCGCCGTTGTAGGTTGTTCGCCGGTGCAGTTGGGATCTTTGGAAAATTTAGAAATATTTTTAAAGCCTGCTGCCGTATCACCCTGCTTATTTGTCTATTTCTGTTCAATTCAAATTTTCATGAGTGTTTTAGTTGCTTTTTCGACTTCGATCCACGTCGGTGGGCCGAATCTCAAGCAGGAGCATGCGGTCTTTAAAAGAATCAGGCGAAACCATCTCGATCCCGAATCGCCTCGGATCGTTGCGACAACCTGCTCGCAACTCATGGTTTTATCGGAAGCGGCTTGAGCTTTTCGATGGCAGCTCCAACCCAGATATGGCGGCATGACCGCAATGCCGATGCTAATAGGAGTCACGCGACTCTCGAACATGCTTTTATGTTCAGTCACATTCGGTCTTGGCGGGATTGTCTTGGGGGGATTGCATTCGCGGCATTAGAAACAACACCCCGCGGAAAAGCGGCGAAGGCCGATTGGGAAAGCTCGCTACGTACCCGAGCTATTTGATTCGCAGAAAACTGTCGGCGCATAAAAATGGCGGTAAGGCCCCTTTTGGCATCCCGCCAACCCTTACCGCCAAAAGCTTGCCTAATGCTCCCCAGCTCAAACAAGCTCTCTGAAAGTTAGGTCGGATTCGCGTAATGTCAAAGCGAGAATCTTCACGAGACCATTAAAAACGCTAAATAGGCAAAGAAATTGCCGCATTCTAATGGCGTCTGTTAGATAAGGCCTCCAACGAAGGAAGACTTGCCAAAATTGAAAAAATCGAAAGGGCTCGACCGAGCGACAATTGCTTTTTCCGCACGCGTCCGAACTAAGTAAAACACGGGATTATTAGGACATTTTCCAGTCGAGTCCGATATCAAAATTGATTGCCGAGTGCGTCACGGCGCCAACGCTAATTCGCTCCACACCGGTTTTAGCGATTTTAACGATTGAGTCCAAATTGACTCCCCCAGATGCCTCTAAGATTATCTCCGGAGATATTTCGTTCCGAATTGCGACCGCCTCGGTCAGTTGAGCACTGTCCATGTTATCCAATAAAACAATGTCGCAATCTGTTTTTAGAGCAACGCGAAGTTGTTCAAGAGTATCCACTTCTAGCTGCAAGATTGTCTCCGAGCCATTTGGCAACTCACTTGCGTGTTCATTGATCCAAGATTTTGCATTTCGAATTGCGGCAGGAATCACGTCGCCTTCTTCATTAACCTGCGTCCGGAAAAATGCAAGATGATTATCTTTGATCATGATTGCATCATAGAGCCCCATCCGGTGATTCTGCCCACCGCCGCAAGCCACGGCATACTTCTCCAGCCTTCGCCACCCAGGCGTTGTTTTTCGAGTATCGAGGACACAAGCTGAGGTCTCGCTAATTCTATCGACAAATTCATGTGTCAGTGAACTGATGCCCGATAGACGACACATGAA
Source organism: Mariniblastus sp. (assembly GCA_028823415.1). GTDB lineage: Bacteria > Planctomycetota > Planctomycetia > Pirellulales > Pirellulaceae > Mariniblastus. Next base: position 31,295 of record JAPKBL010000025.1, on the reverse strand, counting down.
ATTTAAGCACGTACGTTCCATAGTTAAAATATCGTGCGCCAGACCGCTCATTACTCCGATGGTCTGACCCGCGCGGATCTTCTCTCCGTCGTTAATGTTAACCGTCAATTCGATTTCTGGTGCCCAATGATCAAGGGCAAGTTTCACGACTTCGACACCACAAATGATTCCGTCGCTGCGACTTACAAAGACCGCCTCGGCATGAATCGAATCGGGAACGATCGCGGCGGTCGTGCAATCGACGCCCGACGCCAGATCGGCAGCATTAATATCTTCACAAATCGCCAATTCGATCAGCTTCATGCAATCTTGTTGCGTTGACTTGGAAAAAGTTGGTGCTCTCTTCATCAAAATGGCCTCCGTCCTATAGTTACCCAATTTGAAACGACTGGGTTTTCGGCCCAACCAATTCCTATTAACGGCACGTACTCACAAATAAATAGTCCCGTAGATTGCATTGATTTGCTTATCGATCAGCATTCATTTTCATCGCTAGTCAAAAACGTTTCAATTTGACCTTTGATTTGGTCACGAATTTTTCGGAACTGAATAAGTTTTTCGTCATCAGAACCGGTAGCATCTGCGGGGTCTTCAAACGGCCAATGGAGCGTTCTCGAAACCCCCGGAAGCACGGGGCACGCCTCTTTCGCATGATCACAAACCGTCACTGCCAAATCAATTTCATCGCCGACAAATAAATCAACCGACTTACTTTCAAGACCCTCGATCGAAAGCCCGAGTTCCTCAATCGACCTCAAAGCCAAAGGATGCACATAACCGGATGGGCGTGAACCGGCGGACGAGGCAACCCATTTAGAATTCCCGGCCTTTTGCCAAATCGCCTGCGCCATCTGCGAGCGGCACGAGTTCCCGGTGCACAGAATTAGTACTTTTTTCATCTTTGACTTCTGTTAAAGCTGGAGCGGAATGGAAGACAGACTGAAGAGTGCCTCACCAAAAGTAACGTCCTGAAAATCCAACCACAATCAGTTAACAGTCGAAATACAAACAAAATTCATAGGGGTGTGGGCGGAAACGAATCGCTTCAATTTCGTTTCTGGTTTTAAATGAAATCCAAGTGTTAATCACGTCCTTGGTAAACACGTCTCCTCGCAAAAGAAAATCATGATCTAACTGTAATGCGTTGATAGATTCTTCCAACGACCTTGGCGTCTTAGGCACGTTCTTTGACTCCTCCGGAGGCAAGTCATAGATATCTTTGTCCAACGGTTCCCCGGGATCAAGCTTGTTTTCGATGCCATCAATGGCAGCCATTGTAATCGCGGCGAACGCAAAATAAGGATTGCAACCACCGTCCGGGCAGCGAAACTCAATCCGCTTACTCGCCGGATCGTTGCTATACATGGGAATGCGGCATGCTGCAGAGCGATTCCGTTGAGAGTAGGCAAGGTTGACTGGAGCTTCGTAGCCTGGCACCAGACGTTTGTAACTATTGGTCGTTGGGTTGGTTAACGCCAGCAGCGCTGGAGCATGTTTCAGTATCCCACCAATCGCATGCATCCCCATCTGACTAAGACCTGCGTAACCATCGCCACCGAATAACGGCCGCCCGTCTTTCCAAAAAGAAAGATGGGTATGCATTCCCGAACCCGCATCACCGAAAATCGGCTTTGGCATAAATGTCGCCGTTTTATTATGCCGGAACGCTACATTCTTTACGATGTACTTGCACATCATCATATGGTCAGCCATCTGAACCAGCGGACCGTACTTTAAATCGATCTCTGACTGACCCGCGGTCCCGACTTCGTGATGCTGGCACTCAACTTCCAGTCCGCAATCAATAAGTGTTTGCATCATCTCCGTTCGAAGATTCACCATCTGATCGACTGGAGGGCAGGGGAGGTAGCCCTGTTGATGACGAATCTTGTAACCTAAATTCGGATTCTCTTCTCGACCACGATTCCATTGAGCTTCAACACTATCTAAATGGTAAAACGCAGCATCTGGCCTTTGATCAAACCGAACGTTATCAAAAATGAAAAATTCGGCTTCCGGGCCAAAACAAGCCGTGTCCGCGATGCCGGTGCTGCTCAAGTAACTGGCCGCTTTACGCGCGACAAACCGTGGATCACGACTGTAATTTTCATGGGTGATCGGATCGACAACATCGCAAATGAGGTTCAATGTTGGCAACGTTGCGAATGGATCGATAAAATTTGTTTCCGGTCGCGGCATCAGCAACATGTCGCTTTCGTCGACCTGCTGCCAACCCCTTACGCTCGAACCATCGAAGCCAAGCCCATTTTCAAAAATAGACTCGGTGAACGCACTAACCGGAATGGTCGTGTGCCCCCAATGACCTAAAAAATCGACAAAACGTAAATCAATCGCTTTTACGTTCGCCGATCGACAAAAAGCGATTACTTCTTTTGGAGTCAAAGTTTGACCTTTCAGACAATGAGAAAATAAGCCCCGGCCAACGCGGGAAATAAAAATTTTCTTTTTTTTTGATGAACCCAGTTTCTTTTTTTAAAACTGACATTTGAAATTTTAAGCCAACGGCTTAAAAGCAATCCTTGTGCCACAATCATAAAGATCATCTCAGTGACCAAGAACCTGCCTTAAAACGGCTATTTTGGTTGCCTCACTTCCAGAGACCATTTTCACCTGCACAGATAATGCCCAATCCGTGCCTCGAATTCAAGCAGCATTCATTTAATTTCGACAAGGATCTGGAGCCTCGGGGCGAGGCTGACTTATTTTCGGTACTATAAATAGAGATTTTTAATTGTTAAGATCTCCGCTGCCTGAGCCTCGGTCGGTACGGGATTCCAATTAATTGCGGTTACCACGCAAACAACCGACCTTAGCCCAAATCCTACTTAACGGTGATCACCGCCTCCGAACCAAGGCGACGATGTCGAGGTGATCCGGCCAATGAATCAAGCGTTTATGGAGTTAACACCAGAATGAGCAAATCGAAACTTGAGTATATCTGGCTTGACGGCTACAAGCCCACCCAGAGTCTTCGAAGTAAAACAAAAATTGTGGCTGATTTCAGTGGTGAACTGGAAGACTGCCCAGAATGGTGCTTCGATGGCAGTTCAACGGAACAGGCAGAAGGCGGAGCGTCAGATTGCCTTTTGAAGCCAGTCGCTATTTTCTCGGATCCTGAGCGATTCAATGGTTTCCTCGTGATGTGCGAAGTGCTTAACGCAGATGGTACACCGCACGATTCCAATGGCCGAGCCACGATCGAAGACGACGACAATGATTTTTGGTTCGGTTTCGAACAGGAATACTTCCTTTGGGATACCGAAACTAACAGCCCACCTGGATTCCCAACGGGAGGTTACCCAGGGCCTCAGGGGCCGTACTACTGCTCAGTCGGTGCAAAGAATGCACACGGTCGCCACATGATTGAAGAGCACCTTGATGTTTGTCTGGATGCAGGAATCAATGTCGAGGGAATCAATGCAGAAGTGGCCGCTGGCCAATGGGAATTCCAGTGTTTTGCCAAAGGTGCAAAACAGGCTGGTGATCAAATTTGGGTTGCCCGTTACCTTCTCGAACGCATCGGCGAAAAATATGGACTTGCCATCGAGTATCACCCCAAACCATTGGGAGACACCGATTGGAACGGCTCCGGAATGCACGCGAACTTCTCGAACTCTACACTCCGCGAATGCGGCGACCAATCGGTTTACGACCAGGTTTGCAAAGCGTTTGCGCCACGCGTCAGTGAGCACATTGCAGTTTACGGCGCAGACAATGACCAACGCCTGACTGGCAAACATGAAACTCAATCGATCACTCAGTTTAGTTATGGAATTTCGGATCGCGGCGCATCGATTCGCATCCCCGTTGGTACCGTCAACAATGGCTGGAAAGGCTGGCTGGAAGATCGCCGACCTGCATCCAACGCCGATCCATACAAAGTTGCTGCAGAAATCATCAAAACCGTAAAATGTGCGTTGGTTACTGTTTAGCATGGATTGGTCTATTGATTCCAGTTTATGACAAGAATCAACGGACAATTTGAAAAATTAAAAGCTGCTGTCCCTTCTGGGACAGCAGCTTTTTTTTCACGCCGCCGATCAACGAGTTCGATGACGCCATTTTCGAACTCGCTAATTCTTGTGGAAATCCATTGACCAACCGCCGGCAGAGGTTCAAATAACAGGATGAACACGCCTACCCCAATCCCTTCTCGCAATCCGTCCAACGATCGCGACTGGTCCGATCTAGCAGCCAATTGGAAATTACGAAGCGACACCATTTATCTAAATCATGGCTCATTTGGCCTGCAACCGAATTCGGTTCGCTACAACAGACGAGGCTGGATTGACCGACTCGATGAACAGCCAATGGATTTCTATCTTCGGCAAATGGAGAGTGCACTCTACGAAGCACGAAAATCAATCGCAGACTTCATCGGCACAGCCCCTGCCAATCTCGTTCTGGTTGATAACGCAACGTATGCCATGAATATCGTGGCCAACAGTTTTTCCTTGAATCCCGGGGATGAAGTACTCATCAACGACCACGAGTACGGTGCCGTTCATCGAATCTGGCAGCGCGCCTGTGATGCGGTGGGCGCGAAACTCGTATGTGCGGTGCTCCCGGATTCGTTTGAGTCCAAAGACCAAATCGTGGACTGCCTTAAGCAGGCTGTCACCAACAAGACGCGTCTACTGGTCGTCAGTCACATTACCTCAGCGACCGCCTTGATTATGCCAATCGAGGAAATTTGTAATGCATTCCACGCCCAGGAAATTGCAATCTGCGTCGACGGGCCTCATGCTCCAGCGCAGGTTGATCTGTCACTTGAAAATCTCAAATGTGATTTTTACACTGCCAGTTTGCACAAGTGGTTATGCGCCCCTTTAGGTAGCGGATTTCTATACGTTCACCCTCGCTTCCAAGACACGATTGAGCCTCCCGTGAAAAGCTGGGGACGATTACTTCCCGCAATTCCCAAAACATGGGACGAAGAATTTACCTGGATCGGAACCCGCGACCCTAGCCCATTTCTTTCTGTCCCTCAGGCCATTTCATGGATTCGCGGCATTGGCCTTGAGAATTTTCGCAAGCGGACGTGCTGGTTGGCAAATTACACCGAGGATTGCTTAAGTGATCTATTCAACACTCAGCCCATTGGGAACCGAAGTGCCGGATGGTACGGCGCAATGACTCACATTCCACTTCCCTCCGGGGACTGGAGCAGTTTACAGAAACAACTTTGGGAACAGATTGGAATCGAAGTCATGATCATTCTGTTCAAAGAACGCTGGTATGCTCGTGTCTCCCATCACCTCTATAACAACCAAGTACAAATCAACACATTCGTCAAAGCTATCTCAAGGCTGACAAGTTGAGTGAGTCGACTTACATTAAAGTCCGCCTGTTCGAATGGCTAATTGAGAAACCAAAACGAATTCAAGCACCACATTCCCCCCAAAGCCCATTGTTTACTTGACCTCGGAACCGCCGCTCGTCGCTGCAATCGCACCGAACCAATATTTGTTTTAAAGATAATCTCTCGATTTGATCGAATCGCATACCGCAAAACGGTTTTTTAATCATAATGATCCAGATGTGGCCAGATAAACCCGAAACCGAACATCTAATCGTGCGCGCCAGAGACGGCGATGCGTCCGCCGTTAATCACCTGATGGATCGCCATCGCAATTCGCTTCGGCAATTGATTCGCATGCGGTTAGATAACAAAATTCAAAAACGAATTGACGTCAGCGATGTTGTTCAGGACGTGCTAATTGAAGCAAACCGACGACTGGATCGTTACCTTGCTGACCCCGTCATGCCGTTTCATCTCTGGCTTCGCCAAATTGCAAAAGACCGGATCATCGACGCCCACCGAAGGCATCGTGTTTCTGCCAAGAGATCTGTCGACCGAGAGCAGCAACTCTGTGCGCCACGTGGTTACGACAAATCTTCTATCCAACTGGCCTCCATTCTTGGCGACTCAAGACTGACGCCCGCTGCCGCGGCATTGCAGCAAGAGATGGCTAAAAAAGTTGAGGCTTCGATCTCACAACTCGATCAAAAAGATTGTGAAATCATCGTCATGCGTCATTATGAACACCTGACCAATCAAGAAATCGGCCAAATCCTAGAACTATCTGAACCGGCCGCGAGCATGCGTTATTTACGCGCGATTCGAAGATTAAAATCGGTAATGCAAGACGGCCAAAACTCCATCGAACCTTAGTCATATCCCAATCAGAATCTCGTGACTCAGAAGTACCAGGAAAATCAGGACGACGAAGCCGAGATGAGACTCGCAGTGCTCGTCACTGAATTAGCTGATCAAGCTAATCTGGGAAAACAGATGAGCCTCGAGGATGCCTGCCTGCAGAACCCGGAATTTGAAACAGACCTTCGAGAGCTTTGGGGTACGATTATCGTAACCGAAGCGGCGGCAAAAGAGCAGAGCCAGTTCTCTTCCGCAACTCGTGAATTGGCAATCCCTCAACTCGACCTTCCCTGTGATTTTGGTAACTACCGCCTCGAAGAAGAAATCGGTAGGGGCGGAATGGGCATCGTCTATCGCGCATGCCGGTTGAGCGATGGCGAATTGGTAGCGATCAAGATGATCCTCAAAGGCGACTTTGCAAATGATACTGATCGCCAGCGGTTCGAAGCAGAGGCGGATGCCGCCTCGCGTCTCAATCACCCCAACATCATTCCAATCTGCGAAATTGGAGAACACCAAGGACGCAGTTTCTTCTGCATGAAACTGATTACAGGTCAGTCACTGTCAGAGCGATTGTCCCGAGGCCCCCTCCCACCTCAGCGGGCTGCGAAAATCATGAACGAAATCAGCGATGCCATTAGTTTCGCTCATCAAAACGGAATATTGCATCGTGACCTCAAACCCTCCAATATCATGCTCGACGATGATTGGACGGCTTACGTTGCAGACTTTGGATTAGCCAAGCAAACTGACGGCCACAACAGCTTGACCCGAACCGGGGCCATTATGGGCACTCCCTCGTACATGTCTCCTGAACAAGCAACCGGAGCCCGCGGCGATGTCGGAATCGCCAGTGACGTCTATAGCTTGGGAGCCGTGCTCTACCACTTACTGACAGGCCACCCGCCCTTCATGGGATCGACACCGGTCGAAACGGTATTGATGGTACTTGAACAGGATCCTGTCGCTCCGCGCGTCCTGAACCGACGTGTTGATCGGCGATTAGAGAACATTGCAATGCAATGCCTGCAAAAACCACAGGATCTTCGGTACAAAAGCGCAACTGATTTACGCAACGATTTGCGAGCATTCTTAAACAACGAATCCGTTGCCGCGAGCGAGGGGAAGTTGGGCCAGATCATCGCTAACGTTTTTCGGGAAACGCATCACGCCGTTATTCTTGAAAACTGGGGCCTCATCTGGATATGGCACAGCATGGTCTTGTTTGTTGCCTGCATGGCAACCTACGCCCTCCAACTCTCCGGAGTTGATTCGCCCTGGGCCTATGGAGTGATGTGGACTTTCGGATTGGGAGCCTGGGCTGTTGTATTTTGGTTCGTGCGACGCCGAATGGGCCCGGTTACTTTCGTCGAACGCCAAATCGCTCATGTTTGGGCCGGAGCAATGTGCTGCGTTGCCTTCATTTTCCCACTCGAAGTCCATTTCGAGCTCGAACGACTGAGCATGGCCCCCCTGTTAGCGGTATTCGCGGGGATGGTTTTTCTAATCAAAGCCGGCATTCTGTCCGGTTCTTTCTACATTCAGGCGATCACGCTTTTCGTAACCGCGATCATGATGGTGATCTTCAGCTCCATCGCAATGCCTTTGTTTGCATTTGTTTGCGCCGGCTGCTTCTTTTTCTCAGGTTTGAAATATTACCGCCGACGAAAAAAACAGCTCGACAGTCGTAAGGGTTAAACGCAAATTGACAGCAAGCTCACCACCCTCTGAGCAAACCGACTTTGGTTAATAAACCACACCAGCCCCCTCTAGTTTGGCGAGGCGGCGAAGAACGTGCAACGACTCTTTTTTTATCATGCTGTTTTTTCTCAACACGCGATTGCTTCAATTCCATTACGTCTGAATGGTTTGTAACGAATACTCAACGCGACCAGCTGCAATCTCGGTTTAAACCGACCCCAATCCGCAGCCTCAACCAAATAATTCGTTTTTATTTAACCCTTACAGTTTGACTAATTCTAGTCGTGACTTAGGTTTCTAGTGAGTTGAAAGAACGAGCTCTTTGTTCTTTAGATTCACGTCGATTCGAGTCATCGAAACGGCAATCCTGCATGCTTTTGAAGAAAGCAACTTGATATCGTGGGACAGCTGACATCAGCAGGACAAGTGCTCATCCACTTGGTCAGCCCGGCCCTTTTTTTTTTTTTAGAACCATTTGGTTCAGACGCCCACACGGGCATGTCAAATCCGTCGGAGGAAAGACAAGATGAAGAAGTTTATCACCAAAGTCGAAAAGTTCATGAAGTCAGAGGATGGCCCAACAGCAGTTGAGTACGCCATCATGCTCGCTTTGATCGTTATTGTTTGCCTAACAGCTATTCAAGCTGTTGGAACAGCTGCAAACACGGCGTTCCAAAACATCGGATCGCAAATCAGTGCCTTGCCATCGGGCTAGTCTGAGGTCCATCATCCGGTGGACATTGCTAAATCATTAGCCCCTCAGCTCTTCGAGCTCAGGGGCTTTTTCCGCGTAAAAACCGCATCAAGGATAAGGTAACTGTTTAAAACGGAATGCATTCAAAACCGCTATTTGGATCGAGAAAATCAAATGGAATGGTTCATTTCAATTGGAACATTTGAGCAAGCCGTCGAGCTTCTCTGCTACTTTTTCACTTTAAGTGCAGTTTTCCTAAGTTACTTATTTACGCTCAGGTTTTAAACGCAACGACCACGCGATCGACCGATCGGTTTTGGAAACCGAGACCGTCACCATGAGGAAAAACGAGTTTTTCTCTCGCGAACCAACACAACACAACACAGGGTGCAGGAGTTTTTGTTATGGAAGAGATTCTAGTTAGCATGGCCGATAACTGGGTTTATTGGGCCGTAAGTATTTTTGCAATTATTGCCGCGTACATCGACGGCAAGGAACTTCGCGTTCCAAATAAGATTACCTTTCCGATGATTATCACCGGTTGGATCTACAGTGCTATTTTTTACGGGATGGACGGACAAGGCTGGTACATTGGCCTGATGTGGAGCCTCGCTGGCACCGCAGTCGGTATCGCGACTCTTCTTCCGGCCTATGCTGTCGGTGGAATGGGAGCAGGCGATGTCAAAATGATGGCCGCCATCGGCGCCTGGGTTCACTGCACGATTACCTTCTATGCCTTTTGTGTCTCCGCGATTGTCGGTGCCATTCTCGCCGTGATCATGGTGATCGCCGCAGGGGAAGGAAGGAAGCATTTCAATCAGTTCTTTTTCTTACTCAATGAAATCACGACCATCCGAAATCCAGAAGCGCTCGCCGAAATTGCGACCGAGCGAAAAACTTCCATGCGTTTGCTGCCCTACGGAATTCCGTTAGCGATCGGAACCGTATCGTATTTTGCCTGGATGGGATACCTCATCTAAGAGTTACGCATTGTTCCGATTCTGCCGGATTTGATTCCAATCAGTCCCGTTGGGCTTTTTTTGGATTGGAACGCCAAGAGAACCGAATTAATCCGACAAGGGCTGCTTGCACAGTGCAATGCAAGCGGGCAGTCCATCGGATCGAAATTTACGATCCAAGAAGAATGAGTTTCAAGGATGGGTTGTCGATTGCATTGCCAGACTTTATCGATTTTTAATTTTAGCCAAACGAAGTGCTTGGCAAGCAACCCTAAAACACTGTTGTTGAGGTGATTCCTATGAAATCTAAGTCGTTCATGCTAATGGTTCTGTCAATGGGTTTTGGACTCGTTGCCGCCATCGGTATCAGCCAAGTCCTAGGACAGAAATCAGCCAACGCGGAGCCAGAAAAAGCGATGGGGCCTGTAATCACGGCCGCCGCGGATCTGGATCCCAATACTCGTTTGACAGCTGAAAACGTCAAGATGGAAAACTGGCCCTTAAATATTATTCCCGACGACGCGGCAACAAGCCTCGAAGACATTGAGGATATGGTGAACCGCAATCGTCTTGGAAAAGGCATGCCAATCCAGCTGTCAGTGATCGTCAATGAAAAATCCGTTGCTTCATTATCAATCCCAGGCAATATGAAGGTGGTTGCGATCAAAGTCCCATCGGATGATTTATTCGGCGGACTGCTTAGCCCAGGCGACAAAGTCGACGTAATCGGATTGTTTCAGAAACGAGATAAGAAGAATCCGAACCGGATCCACCAAACTTCCAAAACATTCTTGCGAGGCCTTCAGGTTTTCAGCATCAATAACAGCATGAAATCACAGGAAAACCGGGAGGATAGTCCAACGGCTGGCTCAAACGCCGCAGTCGTCGGCGTTTTAGCGACTGAGGATCAAGCCGAAGCGATTTACTATGTCCTGAAGACTGCCCAAATCAAACTCACCCTACGGGGCGAGGAATCGACAAACGATGACGACATCGAAAGTCTTGACGAAATCATGGGATGGGATCTCATCAACGAAGATGAAACCGAACCCGTTGGAACCATTGGCAAAGTTACCGATGGTGAGTCGGTAATGGAAGCCAAAGCCCTCCCATCGATGACGATTTGGAGCGGCGATTCGCCTGAGAATTACACCTTCACTCCAGGGATGCTTCCGCAAAGTACCATTCCTGATATTAACATGACCCCCGTTGTACCCATCAATTCCGATAGTGCAAACGACGACGATGAGGTTGACTCTGACGGCTCTAACGAAATTGATCGCAATTTGGACGAAGATAAATATCAGGGTGAATAGGTTCGATCTAGCTATGTGTAACGTATGATTTTGTCCGGTTCTAACACTAAAGATCCGCTGGGCAGTCTGGCCGCATTGTTTCGCCAACTGCAGACGTCATGGATGACTCCGGTAAGACATTCTTCGTTTCGAATTACCAAAGCCGATCTGCCCAACGCAAGGATTCATGGATGAACAAGCGTCTTTCAACTCAATTTCGCATTGTTTTCGCCTTAATTTCGACTGCTCTGCTTGGCTTACCAGGCACAATGCAGGCACAGATAGGCTTGAATTACAAAGTCCGGCAGGACGTCAAAACGATTCAAATGGTGGAGGGGTCGAGCCAACGCCTGCAATTCGACTACAACATTCCCGAGTTGATGGTTGAAAACCCAGATGTCATCACGGCCACCCCGGTGACGCCGAATACGATCTTGGTGAGTGCACTGAAACCGGGCATGTCGACACTCACGGTCAGCGATCCTGACAAGAATCTCGAAATGATCAACGTCGAAGTCTCCATTGATGTGAGAGAAGTCGAAAGTGCGATTGCGAAAATATTTCCCGATTCACAAGTCAGCGTCAACCCGTTGAAATCAAGCATCATCCTGACTGGAAACGTCGCCCGCGCCGATCAGGTCGAGAACATCCTCAAGGTTGCGAGAGACTATTTCCCCGCCAATGTGATCAATGAGCTTCAAGTCAATGGCACGCAGAATATTGCGATCCAAGTGAAAGTCTACGAAGTCGCCCGCGGCAAACTACGCAAACTCGGAGTTGACTGGGCTTATCTCGGTGAAGAATTCAATGTTGTCTCGAGTGTGGCTCAGTTGATTCAGGATATCTCCGCAGGAGGTACCGCAGGAACCTCAGCTAACTTCAGCTTTGGTGTTTTGGACGGAGGAAACCGTTTCAACGCTTTCATCGAAGCTCTGGAAGTTAACAATCTGGCTAAGCTCTTAGACCAGCCGGTATTGGTTGCCCAAAACGGACGGCCAGCCGAGTTTCTCTCGGGTGGTGAAATCGCCATTCAGGTCGCCAGTGGATTAGGAACCAATTCAATCGAGTACCGCCCATTCGGCACTAAATTAGACGTCGTTCCAATCATTCATGGACAAGGACTGTTAACACTTGAAATCAGGGCCGAAGTTTCGGAGGTCGCTGCTGACCTGGCGGGGGAGTCTGGCGTTCCTGGATTTCGCGTTCGGCGCGTTAACACAGGCGTAAAAATGAAAGCCGGCCACACACTGGCCCTCGCCGGAGACTATCGTGAAAAAGACGAGTCTGAAGTCCGAGGGATTCCCAAGCTAATGCATAACCCATGGTTTGGGCCTGCTTTCCGATCGGTCACCGATAAATCCAATGAAACTGAGTTGGTCTTTTTATTAACTCCAAATTTCATCAGCGAAGTTGAATCAGATCAGCTTCCTGAGTTCGGTCCCGGTAGGCTAACGACTCGTCCATCCGATCGTGAACTATATATCAACGGATACACCGAAGTACCGAGGTGTGAGGATGACTGTCCAGTAAATGACAGTTTCGGGAGTACCCGGGGAGGAGGAAATCCCCTCTTCATCCCGCCCAAATCGACCACCCAGTCGCAACCCTCGGCCAGCTCACCGTTCCAATTCAAGACCAGTGCGGGTCAGACAAATAAAAATACAAATTCTCAGCCGGAACGCGAGTCAAAGTCAATTTTCAAATGGCCTTTCAAAACCAAAGTCCGCTAAAATAATCGATAAGAAATCAGTGATCCTTGATCGCGGCAACTCGCTCTTGGCAAAACACCAACGAACCATGGCAGTCTCAACAGACGGATGACAAATGAGCGGTACGCTACGGATCTCGATTTGCGATCCAGACGAAACAACTCGAGAAAATTTAAAACGCTACCTCATTGGCATGGACCAAATATGGCTTGAGGCTGATTGCTCACGTTACGAATTCTTCGCTGAAATTGTTTCTCAAACCACGCCAGAAATCGCGATCATCGACATTGATTCCGATGAAGAAAAAGCGATGCAACTCGTTGAGTCGATTTCAAAAACACACCCCACGATTGGTGTCATTGTCGTCAGCAGTCGAACCGATGGACAGATGATCCTCCGCGCAATGCGATCCGGAGCGAGAGAGTTTCTCACCTCCCCAATTCAAATCGACGAACTTGTCGGTGCTCTCGACCGCGTTGCTGCCAATTCGAATGGCAAACAACGTAGTAACGCCGGTAACATCATCGCCGTCGCAGGAGCATCTGGAGGTGTTGGGAATACTTCGATCGCCGTCAACCTTGCGGTGGCTTTGGCAACCAATCCAGAGCGGAGTGTCGTGCTAATTGACTTAGATCTCGCGCTTGGAGACGCGGATGTATTCCTTGACATGATCCCAGACTATACGTTGTTGGATGTTGCCCAGAATATTTCACGGCTCGATCTCGCCCTTCTCAGAAAATCACTGACGAAGCACGAATCGGGAGTCTTCCTGCTGCCGCGACCCGTTCAAATCGAAGACATGTCAGCTATCTCCAATGACGATTTAAAACGGGTCATTGGACTGCTGAAGGCCTCCTTCACGCACCTCATCATTGATCTTTCAAAATCTTACAGCCGACTCGACATCACCGCTTTGGAAGCCGCAGACAGTATCGTCCTCCTGACACAGCTCGATCTGCCCTGTCTCAGGAATGTTGTAAGACTGCTCTCTTCGTTAGAAACCTACGACAACGTCAACGATAAAATTCGAATTGTCGTTAACCGAGTGGGACTCGACAAAATGCAGATCAGCTCGACAAAAGCGGAAGAGACAATTGACCGAGATATCTTCTGGAGAATCCCGAACAATTACCCCGTTATTTCCGAATGTCGAAACAACGGCGTGCCGCTTTTGGAAAACGCCAAAAATGCTGCGATTACTCAATCGATCTGCGAGCTCGCCGAAAAACTCTCGGGAGATTTTGAAGACGACGAGGGGAAATCGAATAAGAAAGACCGCATGTCTTGGCTTAAATTCCTCGGCAAATAGTCCGCACCTAATTCTTCAAGCCGCGCTTCTCAGCATTCGAATTTGAATAGCAATGATCAATAAATCGGTCACTAGTGCGCTTCGAGCCAGTTTTCACCAGTTCCCATTTCGACTTCGATGGGAACATCGATTTCGAGTGCCGTCTTCATGCACGACTCAATGATCGGCATCACGGTCTCCGCTTCTTCACGATATAGGTCGAACACCAATTCATCGTGGACGGTTAATAACATTTTCGTTCTAAATTGGCCCTCACGCAGTGCGTGATGAACTTTAATCATTGCCAGTTTTAGCATATCTGCCGCAGTTCCCTGAATGGGACTGTTCATTGCAAGCCGCTCGGCAGCATTCTTTAATGTCCGATTTCGAGAATTTATATCACGAAGCTGTCGGCGACGACCGGTTTGAGTTTTTACAAATTCATTCTCTTCCGCAAAACGAATCGTCCGATCAAAGTATTCACGAACGCCCGGATATTTCTCGTAATAGTTATTGATTAATGAATTCGCTTCGGCGCGGGGAATGTTAAGTCGTTGCTGCAAGCCAAACGCAGAGATCCCATAGAGAATTCCAAAATTCACCATTTTTGCCTTGGCACGCATCTCACGGTCGACTCCCTCGATCGGTACTTTATAGACTTGAGCTGCGGTGACCGAGTGAATATCGGTTCCCGTCCGAAACGCATCGAGCATGGCCGAATCCTGACTGAGCGCCGCCATTATTCGCAACTCAATTTGGGAATAATCGGCGGCTAAAATTAAATGGTCCGAATCTCTTGGAACAAATGCGGCTCGAATTTCTCGCCCCCGCTCCTTACGAACCGGAATGGTCTGGAGATTTGGATTGTTGGACTGCATCCGGCCTGTCGATGTCCAAGTTTGGCTGTAATGGGTATGGAGCCTACCCGTCTTCGGATCAACGGCTTCGGGTAACTGATCGACATAGACCGATTTTAATTTTTGCGCGCTTCGAAACTCCAACACGTTGGCAACGATTTCATGTTTTGGCGCTAACCGCAGTAGTTCAGACTCTTTCGTGGAATACTGACCGGTCGCAGTTTTTTTGGGATTGTCAACTAATTTTAATTCGTCATAGAGAACAACACCCAGCTGTTTGGGGGAGGCTATGTTGAACTCCCGTCCCGCGACATCGACAATCTTAGTTCGCAGTTCCGCAATCTCAGTTGCGAGTATTACGGAATATCGATTCAATGCCTCCGAATCCAATCGGATCCCCTGATATTCCATTTCGACAAGCACTGGAACCAGCGGACACTCTACTTGGTAACAAACCTCCGCCACGCCTCTGGCTTCGACCTCTGGTTGAAGCGCCTCGGCAATCTGAAGCGTAATATCCGCGTCTTCGCAGGCATATTCCGCCACGATTTCGATAGGAACATCGCGCATGTTACGTTGTTCCTCCCCTTTCTTGCCGATCAAATCACTGGTTGGGATGGGGCGGTAGCCGAGGTAGATCGTGGCAAGATAATCGAGGCCGTGCTTCATTTCCGGCTCTTTCATCGAGTGGATCAGCATGGTGTCAATCAATTCACCGCGGACTTCCATTCCATGCCATTTTAAAAGACTCACATCGTACTTGAGGTTGTGGCCGATTTTAACAATCGTTTCGTTCTCAAAGACAGGACGAAATTCCTCTAAAACGGCCTCTGACATTTCTTTGGTTTCGGGAACCACAACGTAATAAGCATGGTTTTTTTTAAACGAAAACGCGATCCCCAGCGGGGTCGCCGTGCGCGGATCAAGCCCTGTTGTTTCGGTATCAAAACAAAAACGCTCTTGCTGCAATAGCGTTTCAATTAAGTCGGCTCGCTCTTTTTTCGTCTTGACCGTGATGTATTGGTGAGGCACATCAGCAAGTGTTTTTTCTTCAAACACTGGATCATTAAACAAAGTCGCTTGAATTTCTTTTTCCCGCTTATCCCTAATCGCTGCCTGCCTTGCGGGCGCTGCAGAAAATGACTTACCCAGCATTCGTTTACCGAGTGTGTCAAATTCCAGTTCTCCAAACAGTTCGGTCAGCTTCGTTTTATCGAAACCACTCCACTTCAAATCATCCAAGACAACATCGTGAGGAACATCGAGACAAATCGTTACCAGTTCTTTGGAGAGAATGGCTTGATCTTTATTCTCTTCAATCCGCTCTTTCTGTTTACCTTTTAGTTGATCGGTATTGGCCAACAGCGATTCCATCGTACCGAATTTTGCAATCAACTTCTGAGCCGTTTTTGGCCCAATCCCGGGAACCCCGGGAATGTTGTCACTGGCATCTCCCATCAGCCCAAGAATGTCGACCACTTGATCAACTCGTTCAATTTCCCACTTTTCAAGAACTTCCTGCACTCCCAGCATTTCTGGATTGCCACCCTGTCGCCCTGGCTTAAACATCGTGACATGCTCTGAAACCAATTGCGTATAGTCCTTGTCCGGTGTCACCATAAATGTTTCAAAACCAGCCGCTTCCGCCTCCACCGATAGCGTTCCAATAATGTCATCCGCTTCAAATCCGGGGTTGCGAATCATCGTGATGTTCATGGCTTCAAACAGCCGGTCGATCCAAGGAAACTGAAGCGCAATGTCCTCCGGCAGAGCATCCCGTTGCGCTTTATATTCGGGAAAAACCTCATGTCGAAAAGTTGGCTCGCGGGTGTCGAAGGCCACTGCTAAATGCGTTGGCTCGTATTTGGAAATAATTTCGAAAACCGTATTTGCCACGCCGAAAACTGCGGAAGTGCAAACCCCCGACGTGGTGAACCGGGGAGAGCGAACCAAAGCGAAATGAGCTCGGTAAATCAGAGCCATCGCGTCGAGAAGGTAGAGCTTTTTCTCAGTTTTTTTTTCAGAATCGGCCATGCGTTCTTCGTTCAATAAAGGTGAAAAAACAGAACTGACATTTTTCAATCGTGGGTTAGTTTAACAAATCCAGAGCAAACCGGGCTAGAGATCTGTCCTTGGACAGCTAGTCAAGTTCGCGATTGGGAATCACGTTGAATACTTTTTCGCCAATGGTGACGCCATCCAATTCCATCGTCATTCGCCAGGAGCCCAACTTGTCGTCAATCGGTTCCCAGATTGTATCTCCAAGGTAAAAATCCCAGTCATTGGTCTTCACAAACACGGAGCCATCAAAAGGTGGGCGTCGAAGGCCTTGTGAATCTAAGATCCCAGGGTGATCGATACAGTAATCCAGCTCCCAATTTTTCGCCCCTTTAATGTTAACGATAAAGCCAAATTCGATCCCTGGATCAGCAGGCACGTCCGTTGTGAATTGCTCGATTTTGGGTAGGTTTTTTGACTGAGAATCCCAATTCGAATAAACCCCGAAACTCCGGATTCGAATTTCAGGTTTCCGTTTTGCCATCAATCGGGTATTCACAAAAAGAAATCAAGCAAGTCACTTCAAACGGATACGTACTGTTTCATGCGGCGGGAGTAACAAGCCGCTAACAAGCCTCTTACTCAGATACCGCCATTCAGTTGAACAAATAATCACGCTCAAACGCATCCCAATCGGTGGGTTGGGACAAATCTATTGACGGCACATCCAGCGGTTCGCCTTTTCCAAAGTACTTCTGGCCCGCTGCTGTATTAAAAATCACGACCCGCTCGTCGAGTGCGACCTGCTCCTGGGCAATTAATTTTTCCAACCCGCCGATACAGGTGGCCGCCTCAGGACAAATAATAACCCCTTCCATCGAAGAGACCTTTTTCTGCCACTCAATCAGTCGTGTCTCCTCCACGGAAATCGCAGCACCACCACTCGCCCGCACGGTATCAAGCACCATGAAGTCACCCAGCGCGGCAGGCACTCGCATCCCAGAGGCGATGGTGTGAGCATTTTCGTGCCGTTTGGCAAATCGTTCTCCCGCTTCAAATGCGGTAACCATTGGCTGACAGCCGTCTGATTGAATGGCATACATTCGCGGCATCGTCTCGCTAGTCAGAAAACCCATTTCTCGCAATTCTTCAAACGCTTTCCACATCGCAATCAATGCAGTTCCGCCACCGGTTGGGTAAAGAATGACATCCGGCAGTTCCCAGTTAAATTGTTCTGCCAGTTCCAAACCCATCGTTTTCTTTCCTTCTAATCGATAGGGCTCCTTGAGTGTGGAAATATCAAACCAGAGTCCGCGGTTATGCCCTTCACGAATCCGCTTTCCCGACTCATCAATCAGACCATTGGTAACAAACAGCTTCGCACCGCTGAAATCACACTCTGTCTGATTCACAATCGGCGTGTCATGAGGCATGAAACAGACACACTCCATTCCGGCGCGAGCAGCATACATGCCCATCGCACCACCGGCATTGCCATTGCTTGCCATCGCAATCCGAGTTTGCCCAAAGTGCTTGGCCATTGTCGTCGCTAACGACATACCGCGGCATTTAAAGCTACACGTGGGCAATTGCGATTCATCTTTAATCCAGACGTGCTGCATCCCCATATGCTTGGCAAAGGTAGGGCAATCAATGATAGGACTCATTGATTTGTTCAACGTGACTGGAGCGATTTCATCGCCAATTGGCAAAAGTTCGCGATACCGCCACATATCTCGCGGGCGTTCCGCGAGTGCAGACTTCGTCATGCTGTCCCGTACCCCTTCCAGATCGTAA
This sequence comes from Mariniblastus sp., assembly GCA_028823415.1. GTDB lineage: Bacteria > Planctomycetota > Planctomycetia > Pirellulales > Pirellulaceae > Mariniblastus. The sequence goes on along the minus strand of JAPKBL010000025.1, from coordinate 12,816 downwards.
CGAGACCATAAGGGACGATTTTCATGCATCGTCTGCTCGCAGTCAGCAGGTAACGAAACCGAGGGATCAATTGCACTTTCAAAGTGGGTTATAAATCGTGTCATATTCTTTAATCTAAACAAAATTCAATTGGGACCCAGAGAGTCGGAAGTCGTCGATAATTCGTGAATCCAACTAGATAGATCACACCGCTCTGCCAAGTCGATTAATCGGTGCCAATCTTGGCTTTCCAGTCAATCGAGTGTAAACTCTCATCGTCCATTAATTAAAGCATTGTCGTAAATATGAGTGCTGAAGAAAACCCACCCAACGAAATGAATCTGACGCCAAATAACGATCCGATTGACAACGAAGTGCCGCAAGACCGGAAACTCTCTCTCTCTTCACGAGATGATTCGGAATCGGACGAGGAGATCGTATTGGCAAAATTAGCGGATGATCCTTTCGACCCAAGGGAACTCGTTGTTGCGGAACTTGCCGCCCCGGCCAACTACAGCAAGAGCCTCACTCCGGCTCCAACAGGGTTCAAAACAGAAGACATGGCAGCGAAAGGGGCAGCCGTTGGGAGCGTTGTTCTTGGTGTCTTATGCATCGTTGGGTCATTTTTTTCTCTTTACAGCAATGCCAACGGCATTCTCGGTATCCTGATGTGGAACTGGGGATTTCTCAGATCCAATGGCAAAGCCACCTCTTACCTCGGTTTAGCACTGTGCCTCATTGGTCTCTCGCTTTCAACCTGGATTGGGCTGTATGGCTCGATCGTAACCTGCCTACTCCTGTGGATGTGGCTCTTCTCCAACAAAAACCAAAAGTAAACCGTTGACTCGAATTCATCGGTTCCCAGCGGTCGTCGATTCACATCGGTGGTCTAACCCATGCGTCCACACAATCGCGTCATCGGCCCGAAACCACTTTGCGTTTCGATCAGAACGCAAGAAATTCTTTAAGGATCACTGATGTCGATTCAGCCATGACGGAGGCGTTTCGCTGTTGATGAACAAATTGTTGGCCGAGACAACCCAGTGCCAACCGCCGCTCCGCATCAAGCAACAACTCCGACAGCGCTAACGCCAGCCCAGTTTCGTCCCCGGGTGCAAAAAGTACTCCGCCACCCGAAGCCTCCAACAACTCTGGGAATGCACCATGCGCCGGCAAAACAACAGGGACTCCTGCCGCCATCGCTTCTAGCGCATAAAGCCCTTTTGGCTCTTGATAAACCGTTGGCACCGATAAGAGATCAATGTTGCGAAAAAATTCCAATTTGGCTTCGCGATCAACTGCACCGTCGTATTGATAAGCATCTTGCAAACCGCAGGCATCGAGACGATTCCACTGAGCATCCGCATAGGCCTGGTTTTCCGGGCTTAGCCAACCCGCGATATGAAGTTTAGCTTCTTCGGTGCCCGGCATGGATTTTAATCGAATGAAAGCATCAACCAAATGATGCAGACCCTTCTCTGGCGCAATCCGAGCCAAATACCCGATCGTTTGCGTACGACGACTCTGCTTTTCTTCATCACGATCTAAGAAAGAAGTGTAATCAGCAACCTCCAAACCCAACGGGGTCACATGCACTTTGAGAGGGTCAATCGAAAAATAATCGCACATATACTGTTTGAAAAAATGACTCTGCACGATGAAACCATCAACCTTGTTCACAATTTCTTTGACGCGATTAATGCATTGCGATCGGTAGGGCGGTTTCAAGCTATCGAGAAACACATCATCTCCTTGCAGGGTCACGAGAACCGGACAATCGACAACTTGTTTAATTTCCTCAATACAACCGCCGATCAAGATGTTCGAAAAAATAAGCACATCTGGTCGGGCAAGGGCCATCCAACGACAGATCTTACGGACTTCCTTTCGTTGGTTCCCGCGAGATCCTAACAGCATTGAGTAGGCCAAACTACCGAGCATCGCGCCGTCGGTTTCCATCGCTCGGGACGTCACCTTCCGAATCAGCCAAGGCGAATCGAGGAAGCGATCAAAAACTGCCGGCAAGTATCTCAAGCAGGGGATTTTCTGCTGAAGGTAGACATTAATACCACCAAACAGAACTTTGTCGACACTGAAATCTGACTCATCGGTCCGAATCGGCGTATAGGTTGGGACAAGCTGAATATCCCACCCTTCGGCGAACAAAGCGCGCGCGAGCGCGTTGTCATGCATACAACTTCCGCAGAACATCCCGCCCGCACCGGCAGTCAAGTAGATTATTTTAGTATCGGAGATGCTACGCATTTGCCGCTCACCATTGTGTTTATCCAACTAGAATAGCTTGATGGGCATTCGCACAATTCGCAATGATACGATTGCACAATTCCTCCGCCTGCTCTCCAGTCAACGTTGCCTCTTGTGATCTGAAAACGACTGAAAAAAGGACTCGTTTTTTTCCAGAGCCGTCCTTTTTTTCATTTCGAAACGTTTCACGATATTTGACCGATTCGAGTAATGGACCATTTTCTGATCGCACAGTTGATTCGAGACTTGCCCAGCGGACTTCTTCATCCATGATGAAATTAAAATCACGTGCCACAGGTGGAAACGGACTTTGATTGGCATGACGAGCTATCAATTGCGTCTCATTCTCAAGAACACCAAGATCAATCTCGACGACCGTTGCTTCGGACCGCAAACCAAATTGCTTTTTTGCCGATTCTGAAACCAGACCGATCCATCCCAATCGCTGCTCACCTATCCAGAGCTCTCCCGACTGGCTGGCATCCAACAAAGCCTCATTGCACTCATTGACCTGAACCGTGGCCGACGGATTTATCGCCGCAACAAGCGCCTCAACGACCCCTTTCACCGCGAAAAAATCGCGATGACTGGCGAGGGCCAATTTCAGCGGTTGGTCAGGAATCCCCTGCTGACCTGATGGCAGATAGACCTTTGCCGTTTCAAACAGATTGACATTTGCATTGGAACGGTAGTCATTAATCCGACGCACCTCCAATAAACTCGGTACTAAACTACGCCGTAACAGATTTACCGCCCCGATATTATGCGAATACTCTTCGAGCACCCCCAGCATCGGCTGACTGCTAATCAAAGGCGGCGAATCACACCAGGGAGTGAACGCATCCGACCACGGCTGTGGAACAAGACTTGGCGTTACGGCCTCATCGAAGCCGGCAGCTGTCAGAACACTGCGGATCTTATCGATCACTCGATCAGCTTTGGGCCGATAGGACGCCGACATCGGGACGTTAACGTTGTCGGGGATTTTTTCAAACCCATAGATCCTGCCAACTTCTTCGACGAGATCCACATCACGTGTCAGATCCTTCCGCCAACTCGGAGGCACGGCCGTCACGGATTGTTCGTCGGACGACTCAATTGCTAAGCCAATTTTTTCGAGCGTTGGCGCAATAAAGTCAACCGGGATCTTGATCCCCAGCAATCGTTCCAACTGGCAATAGCGAAGGGTAATTGCCTCACGGGGCGCCGGGGGATTTCCCGCATCGATCACGCCTTCCAACAATTCTCCCCCCGCCGATTGGAGGATTAATTCACATACACGGCGGCTGGCCCAGTCTAAGTTTTCGGAATCAATGTTCCTTTCAAATCGAAACGACGATGGGCTGTGCAATTTCAGTTTTCGGGCTGCGCTTCTTATCGTTAATGGATCAAAATAGGCAGCCTCGATTAACACATCCACCGTGGTTTCCGAAACTTCAGAATCCGCCCCCCCCATCACTCCACCCAACGCCACCGGATTTTCGGAGTCAGCAATCACACACATCCCCGGCGTGAGCTGATAGGTGCGATGATCAATCGCCTCGAATGCCTCCGCCGCCTGAGCCTCGCGGACAATTATTTTCCCATCCTTGATTTTGGCAAAGTCAAAGGCATGCAGGGGCTGCCCACATTCAAACATCACATAATTCGTTGCATCCACCACATTATTAACAATGCCGATCCCAAGTGACTTCAGACGCTCCTGCATCCACTCCGGACTGGGACCAATCTTGACACCGCGAATCAACCTGGCAGTGTACCGCTCACATGCCCCTGCCGATTCAATCGCGATACTGCAAACCTGCGAGATTGATTCCGAGCAAGTCGCTGGTTGGGGGTCGGGGAGATTGAGCGGGATTTCGTAAAGCGCTGCAATTTCGCGAGCAACACCGATGTGCCCAAGACAATCAGCGCGGTTGCTGGTGACTTCTAGATCAATCGCGTGATCGCTACCAACCAACTCCGTGCCCTCATGATTCAACCCGGACATCGTCAAGCGATCTACGAGGTCGTCATGGGTCATCGCCAATTCAACGTACTCTGTAAGCCAATTCCAGGAGACAATCATTTTTCTATCGTCTAAATTTGAGATATTGAGAAATTGTAAAATGCTGACCAAGCAACAAGTTACGGCCTAAGGAAAATTAAAACTGATGCAGAAACCGCGTATCGTTGGTAAATAAATATCGAATGTCGGTGATCTGATGGCGAATCATGCAAAGCCGCTCGATCCCGAGTCCAAACGCAAATCCACTCACTTTTTCGGGATCATACCCGACCGAACGAAGAACATTCGGATCGACAATTCCCGCGCCTCCAAACTCAACCCATTTACCGTCCCAGTAATAATCAGCTTCAACGCTTGGTTCGGTAAAAGGAAAAAACGAAGGACGAATCCGAACCGGCACTTCATCGCCAAGATAGCTCGACGCAAAAAGTTTCAGCACCGTCTTCAAGTCGGCCAAACTCACATTCTCATCCACCATGAGACCTTCGATCTGATGGAACATCGGATAGTGTGACCAATCGGCAGTGTCTGGCCGGTAAACGCGCCCCAATGAAACGATTCGAACAGGAGGTTGCGTATTTTCCATTACACGAATCTGAACCGTGCTGGTTTGGCTACGCAACAACAAAGGGTTGCCCGAAAGTGCCGAATCGTTTCCAGACGTCGACTCTGCAACGGAGAGATAAAAATTATCGAGCGGATCACGAGCCGGATGGGCTCGCGGAATATTCAAGGCCTCGAAATTATGATAATCGTCCTCAATCTCAGGCCCCTCCGCCGGAGTAAACCCAAGCCTTCCCATGATATCTTTCAGCTCATTGATGGTCTGTGTAATCGGATGCAGACGGCCCACATGAAACGCATTCCCAGGCAAGGTTGCATCAAACTTCAAATCGCGTTCCCCCGCACCACTCGCGGACGACAACCGGCTCTGCGCAGCTTCAAAGGCCTCTTGAATACTATTTTTTACCGAATTCAATTTCATCCCGGCCGTTTTTTTCTGATCGCCGGGAACGGCCCCCATATTCTTTTGGAGCGATTTCAACCTGCCGTTTTTCGCACCCAAAAATTCCACACGTGCCTGATCTAGTTGATCAGAATCAGCGGCCTCCGAGAATGCTTTGCTGGCCGCTTGAGCCAAGGCTTCGAGCTGTTCTAAAAAGAGTTCGATGGACATTTCTGCAGCAGGCAGTTTGCCTGTTTATTAATTGAAAGGAATAGTAAAATCTTCTCTCATCACAGCGTATTGGATTACCCTTCAAAGATTCGAAGATTGGTTCCCCAAAATAAAATTGATTTGCGTTTCTGAAATACGAGTGTCAGACAATGTAAATTTAATCCAGAATTAGTGACGTCTGCTTAGTTATTCTCATAGAAAAAGGGAGACAACCGGCCAAAGTTGTCTCCCTTATCAATATATCAAATTCCCGAATGCTGTCCTAAGCGGCCAGTGCTTCTTTGGCAGATTCAACGATCACGTCGAAAGCAGCCGGATCGCAAATCGCGATCTCCGAGAGTGATTTACGATCGAGTTCGATTTCGGCTTTGTGTAAACCATGGATAAATTCACTGTAGCGCAAACCCCTTTGACGGCAAGCAGCGTTGATACGTGTGATCCACAATCGACGATAGGTTCGCTTCTTGACCCGGCGATCTCGGAACGCGAAAACACCCGCCCGAATCAAGGTCTCTTTCACGGTTCGCAACATGTTGCGGCGACCGCCACGATACCCTTTTGCTCTTTTGAAAAGCTTACGCTTCGCTTTGGTGCGAGCTGCACCCTTTGTTGTACGCATCTGATCTACCTTTTATTTTGCTAAACAGGCCTCAAACAGTCGTTTGAAGTTGGTTGCCCGTCAAAGCACGCAAAGAGTTTGTCTCTGCTTAAGCTCTCGATTTTGGAGAGCGACAAAAATGCCGCCGCCAACGAGAAACCTTTTAGTAACTGTACTTACCGAGAGACTTCACAATCGACTGAACCATACATTCGTCGAGGAGAGTTCCGCCTCGAAGATTGCGTGTGCGTTTGGCACTCATTCGAACATTTCGGTGGGACTTACCCGCAGCACGGTGCTTAACTTTCCCAGACGCGGTCAAGCGGAAACGCTTTTTCGTGCCCTTGTGGGTTTTCATTTTGTTTGACATTGAATCGCCGTCGTGTTTCTAAAATCAAAATTGAGTCGAGGATTGTACGCGGAATCGAGTGTTTATTAAAGGGCTTTTATCCCAATCTCCCCAATTACTGGGCGACTTTGCGGATTCCTGAAAAAAAACATTGAGGAATTCGATATGGGTTCCTATTTACCTCAAATAAATTCAGCCATTTAGGAAAAGCTCCTGTTTTTAGACGCCCAACGGACTCGCCTCTCGTGGCATACCTTGCTTTTTGCCGGCCGCTCAGCGAGGACTCGTCCCAACCTCTTAGAAAACAGGAAAGATCGTCAGATCATTTGCTATGCGTTCCATCGGCAAACCAGGCTTCAATTAGTGCATCTAACCTACCCATGTCGCCAAAAATGTCCCAATAAAAGCAGCATTTCTAAGCAAATGGCGACAAACTCTGGCCACTTCACATGCCCTCGCCCACGAAAAAGACCTGAGACCATGCGGCTACAGGCCTTGGATGCACACTGGCTTGCGTTGTCTCTATTTTAAACGACTAAACACGCCCAACGCGGTTTGCTCGGTCGCCTTGGGAGTCACCGCGGGAATCGGCTGCAAATCACAGGCAATTCCAGCTTTCGCCAGTTTCGCCGGCAACGTGTACGACCGAATCGCCCCAGGTCTGCCTGGCAAATTCGCCGGTGACCCCTTGAACTTCTCAATCGTCTTCACCATCTCCGGGTTTTGTCGGGGAATCCCTCGCCCGTCATCTTGTTTCAACCAGTCATAGCCGCCGACGCAGACATAACTCTCATACCGATCGTGAAACTCATACGCTTCAAACCCTTGCTTGCGCAAATAATCGGTAAGTACAGTTGCTTTTTTCGCGGCATTGACCAACTTGCTTTCCGTCTGCGCTCTGTCGTTCTTTTTTCGCCACGAATCTTCAGCGCGAGTTTGTGCGATTTCCTCCAACTCCATCGTGGAATTCCCACTAAAAGACGCGACTTTCACTGTATACATACTTTTATTCTTCAGCAGGCTATATTTCGAATCTCGATTCCAACTGATGACGGCCTCATCAATTTTTCGGGCTTGGAAATACTCATCCGGGAGCATGGGGTTGGGCATCATAAATGCGGCCTTCATCGGACCTTTAGCTCGGTCATTGGGATCGCTGCTCTTCAACATCGAAAAACTTCGCCAAGCGCGTAAAACCGAAGTTGAATCTTTTTCGATGCCTTCCTTGTCGTAAGTAACCATCGACTCTGGCTTCAAAGTCTTGATCATCGCAAGCGTTTTCTGAGCACGACTATCCTCGACAGAAGCGAACTCTCCAACCAAAACCGCCGTTTCTGTGATCTGCGAGGCGCTGGCCGTTCTCATTCGTTTCGGACGGAGCTGTGTTTTGCCACCATCCTCAAAAATTTCATATCCCAACCCTTGGTCAGCGACCTTTTTTTCAAAATCGAATTCATGGACGTAGACGTAAGTCTTTAAACGATGCTTGTCACTTAACTCAGCCGCGAGCCTCTGAGCTTGCTGCTGACCGTCTTCGCCAACAAACGACGCACACATGACCAGCCAGGGTCCCGCCTTCTTGGTTAGCTCCCTCGACTCAACGGATTGCTCTTCAGATTTTTTATTCCCAAACGGCAACTTGAACCGCTGAGCGTTAGCCGATTGAGAAAATACCGTTACGGCTAGCAATCCAATAATACAAAGTCGAATTGTACTCATCTCTTTCTCCTGACATTCGTGCCGCCAACGATCGCATTCAGTGCTTTCATTTCAAGGCGGTTTTCATCACGGCGGGACGGTACCAAACCAGTAAAACTTGAGCCAGACCAATTTAAATTCAGGAAAACCCCCAAACCCAGCGGCGTTTTCAAAAGCTAAAGGTAAAAATCCCCCCAAAAACCTAATTATTCGCCGGAAAATTTTGCATCGTCAAAGCCGATACCTTAAAATCTCGAAAAGTGGTGTCTAATGGACACATATCCAACATTGGCGCTATCGCAGCAGTAACGGTGAAAATTAAACCACTGTACCCTTGCCTTGCGATTGCAAAGAAAATTTCGAGGTTGAAGAGATGCAATACAGTTTCCGACTCGCTGAGCTTTTGGGGCACGTTCCCGATCCAAGAAAACGGCCCGGTACCATTAAGGCAATTGTGGAGTACACCGGCCTCGATCGGCATCAGGTTGCTGCGCTGCTCAAAAACGAAGTGAAGTACATTCCTCTGAAAGCACTATCGAGGTTATGTGATTTTCTAATTGAACACGGTCACGCAACTGCCGACCAACTGCCGGGGGCCTTGTTCTCCGTCGAACCAGAGAACTTTTGGGAATTACTGGCCAGACGCCGACGCTTGGAAATGTGTGTGGGCGTCCGAAAGGATGTGAGTGCTGAAAACCCGGATGTCTCTTTCGTCGTTGCTTCCGACTCCGTTCTGCTCGGTGAGATTTTAAATGGTGTCACCACCCTTGGCGGAACCGCCAAACTTCGAAAATCAGATGGCAATATGTCCATGATGACGTCGGACTCACTGCCCCATCCCGAACACCTAAAACAATCGCTCGTCTGGAGCCCAGGACAGGCGGACGAGCAAGAGGTCATCCGAAGAGCCTCGATGGTTTACAACGAATTCTCAGAATCCAAAGGCGATAAAGCGCTTATTGGGATTGGGAGCACCAAAAGCAACCCAGTTGTCGAGATCGTATTATCCAAAGCCTTCAACTGCGATCCATTTGAGAGCCAAGACAATGTTAGCGATGCGGCTCAAAGAGCGCTTCCCTTTTTCATGAGATACCGTGACAACGACCCCCATATTCCATCTTGTTTTGCTGGTCTAAATCTTAGCCAAAACGATAAAACACTCGACGCTGGGCTTTACTATGAAGACGAGCAAGGCGTCTGGAATCGGTTTGGGAGCGATAACCCAAAAGAAGAAGTCGCCTTTGTTTTCTATGTACACCGAGAATCTCAAGGCCGTTTAGAGATGGTGCTTGGTGGATTTTCCGGGCGGGCGACACGCCTCCTAGCCCGTGCCCTCGCTACGCGGGCAGAAGATTTCTGGCCGCCGATTTACGAAATGCAAGGAATTCAGGTAGGCGGCTTCATGGTCAAATTTACAATGCCAACGAGTAAAAAAGAAACCGATATTTTGAGAACCGACTTGGTCGCGACAACCGAGGTTACAAAAATTCCGCGCGAGGCATTTGTCCGGCGATTGGAACGAGGCAAGACCTAACCAGATACCGCGTTCGATCCTTCGCGACTTAAAATTTAACGACGTTTAACAAGACATCATGGTGTAACAAGTTATGCTTACCCAATTTTCCGTAGGTCAAGTCTGGACCTACGCGACCCGAGATTGCGAACCCGATTCGCGAATTACAATCGTCCGGCTCGATGAAGATGCCGATTTCGGCACGATCATTCATATTTTCGTGTCCGGCGTTTCCATCCCCAACACGCAAGCCCCTGGCGGTGTGACAACATTCATCGCGCACCTCCCTTATTCGGAGGAAGCATTGGAAAAATGCGTAATTCAACTCGACGAGGAAACCTCTGAATTGCCGGACTACGAAAGTGCCTACCAACTCTGGCGAGCTGCATTTGAGTCGGACGAGGCAGGTGTATTTGACGACCCCGTCAGCCAGGTAATTGCCTCAATGGCAACCTTCGCTGATTAGTGCACGGGCAAGGGTTATTCGCGAACAAACCGTCCCAAACGCCCCCCGTGTCCAATCACTGCTGGCACTCTGACTGCTGCATTTTCATTGTCCTGAGCCAACGTGGTTCTGCAACCGCAGCTCTGAGCTAACGTGGCACCAACCGAATCCGCTTGATGATCAAATCGGCATTGGAGTCAATTTCCCGTGCAATTAACGCCAACGTTGGCCGCTCCGGTTTATCCAGCCGCACCATCACCTGCTCGGTAAAATCGGAATCCTGAGGGAGCGCGTAAAACGTAACTGGGTTGCGATCCCCTAAACAAATATCAAGCCTTCCTTCATATTTGGAGCGATAGGTGATGAAGCAACGAAAATAACCGGTTTTTCGATCTTCGATCGCTAAATCCCACCTCACTTCGCCTTCGTTCGACCAACCACTAATCCCGGAACTCTTGGCCTGACACCCAGTGACTTTCGCGGAACGGATCGACAAATTAAAACTACCATCCGACTCCTGTCTAATGCTCAGTTTGGAAAACCCAGTCTTATCTCCTCCCTCTTTCTCCGACTTTTCCATTGTCGATTCTGAAACTTCAGCCGGCTTAGATTCAATCAGTGGTGGCCCGGTTGTATTACCGAAAGCCCCCACCTCCGTTGGGAGATCGACTTGAGCGGGGTTGGCCTGACTTGCAGGATCGCTCCCGCCATTTTTATCTTCTTTTGAAAGTAGCAGAACGGTTGCTGTCATCGCAATCACACCGGTCGAGACCAAGAACACGATTACTCGAATATCGAACAGATCATGAATCCATGGCTTCAGTTCCACATCCTGTTCATCCGTGCTGGACGTAGAAGTTTGGGAGATCGACTGGTCGGTTTGATTTTCTTCCATCCGATTATCTTTAACCTTCCAACTAATTTATAGATTAATCTCACGAATTATCTTAGGTATCGATCGATGCCCAGTTTCGATTGAGGGCTTTTTATAGCATGCATGGAATGCCATCACTCTCGTTCATCAGCGACCTCCTCTGGGCGATGCATTGGATCCCTCCAAGATTCTAACTAAAAGGTACCCAAGTTTAAAATCTAGAGTGACTTCCTCAAATTGAATTTAGATCATTCCGGACTGAGAAACACCCAATAAAAGCTGATTAATTCAATGTTCTCTCTCTTTCAAACTACCTTCGCATCAATTCGGGAATTCATTTGAGCCGGTCTCCATTTTATTCAAAAATTGATTGCCATGATGATTTGGAAACTACAAGTCGTTCCGATTTTAACGCCCAAAGGGAACACGATTTGTATTCAATCAACGATCCTTCAAACCGTTCTATTGAGAGAGCCATTTGCTGCCGATGTAGTCAGTGGGTTTCAAAGTAATTGAAATCCTAATCGCACGACTCGGGTCGCTCGACCCGAACCATTACCGACGGGGGCAAATGTGTCACAAGACATCAACGTAGTAGCACTAGTAAAAGGTGAGGAACGCTACATATTTTTGTTTAATGACAAAAAGAAGGGCGAAACGCTTCGCACGCTCGGACGCTACGCCTCAGACGGGAAACTTAGTTTCTCGTGGTACGATGCTGCGGTCTTGAGCCAAAAAGTTCGAAATATTCAAAAAACCGAAGCACCTTCAGAAACCTCACCGGGCCGCTTTGCCACGCCGCATCTTGGGGATCTATTCTCCAGCGAGGACCTCTTTTCAGGGGAAGACAACTTCTAAACCGCTGGTTGGTTGAGTCGCAGTAAAATGCCGGCGATCTTCCTCGTAGATACCGTGGTCCCAATACAGGAGCGACCTCGATTTGGAAAAATCCATCCCCCGATTTTTGAGATATCTAAATGTCGAGCGAAACTGTTCAGAGTTGACGATTAAGTCATACCGAGAAGATCTGGAACTTCTCTATGGCTTCTTGTGCGACACGCTCACCTCGACTCCAAGACCTTCGAAAATCACTCCCTTGGATTTGCGTAAATACGTCTCGGCACTCCATGAGTCGGGCTACGCCAAGAGTTCAGTTTCGCGACGACTGGCATCGATGCGAAGTTACTTCAAATTCTGTCAGCGCGAGGGGCTTTGTGAATCAAACCCAGCGAAACCATTGAGAAACCCACGACGCGAACGAAAACTTCCGCATTTCCTGACGGGTTCAGAAATTGGCCAACTGCTGTCGGCGCCGTCAAAAAAAGAGCCGCTAGGACTGCGAGATCGGGCAATCCTTGAAACACTCTATTCCGCCGGTTTGCGTGTCAGCGAATTAGTGGGAGTAAATCTCGACGATCTAGACTTAGAAGACGGACTCGTCCGAGTGCGGGGAAAAGGAAAACGGGAACGCCTTGCCCCATTAGGGAGTTTCGCCATTCGAGCTTTGCGGTCCTGGTTAAGGAAAAGAACTCCGGCCCGTGGCTTGAGCAAAGAAGAAGCCTCCGCCATTTTTCTAAATAAATTCGGGAAACGCCTCACCACCCGAAGTGTTGCGAGAATGCTTGAAAAGTACCTCAAAGTGACAGGATTGGATTTACGAACTTCCCCCCATACACTGCGGCACAGTTTCGCTACTCACCTCCTTGATCGTGGAGCCGACATTCGAAGTGTCCAGGAATTGCTAGGGCACAAAAGCCTTGTCACAACTCAGATCTACACCCACGTCAGCACGGCTGGATTACGACAGGCCTACGAAAGAGCTCACCCCCGCGCCCGAAGAAATGCATAAAAGGCTGATTCTCCGATAGCTGATTCTCCGATGGCTGATTCTCCGATGGCTGATTCTCCGA
>JAPKBL010000221.1 GCA_028823415.1 Mariniblastus sp. | reverse complement strand
TTCAACAGTACGTACAAGCCGATCAGTGGCGAAAGCTGATAAAATCGGCGCACTGAACCAACCGGAACCAAGTTCCAGTACTGGGCCGGTCGTATGCCGGAGGCACGCGAGCAAAGCAGGAATGTGCGTAGCAATCGGATTCATGGGGACTCCTTGGGCGGTTTGTGTTTGTTGTCAATTCGTTTGACAGCTTTCTGCCATGTCGGCGACATCAATGAACCGTGCATCACTTGTGATTTGGCGATGGTTTGGGGAATCAAGTTGAGACGACGCGCGCGAGCAAACTCGTCCCCAGCAATCTATCGATTTGGCAAGCGAAAACCCTTGATTTTCGCCTGTTTTGATTCCCCTAAACAATTTTTATTTTTTGGTTGGGTTCTCCCGCTCGATAGCGTTTAACACGTTGCGGCGCGGTTTGCATCGCATTTTCAAGCAATTACCTGTTCAATACCGAGACGAACCATGTCAGATTCCAACGCTTGTAAAGCGTTGAGTCCGCAAGTTCTCTGGTGGGAGCGCGATCATGTGGCAGCTATTCGTTGTAGTTTTGATGACGTTGGTGTACTACGGGGCTCAGGAGTGGTTGAGTCGCGTCAGGCTGCCGGTTTTGTGGACGCTCTTTATTTTAGTGCCGTTAGCTATTACGCCCTACTGGTTCAAGGTCAATTGCTTCGACTTATTCATTTGGGTCAAGACTTATAGCATTTTGTTTTGCGTCGGTTGGGGCGGTTGGCTAAGGTTTACTGCGATGGGAGACAAGCCCTGGCTACGCCGCTCGATCGCCTGGCTCTTGGTAGCAAACATCCTCGAGGCGTTAATTCTAGACGTCCAAGGCAGCGGTATCGCGCACAACCTCAACGCACTGGCAGGCATGCTCTTGATCGCTACAGTGCCGTTGTCTGTGAGACACACTCGCATTGATCGCGACAGTCGGCATCAAGCCTTGCGCTACGATGCCCCACTTGCTTGGATCTGCGGCTATTCTTTATGGAATTGGACCTTTGTCTATCTCAACTATCCAGAACTCACGGGTCATCATACCGCGGTCTTGTCCGCTGCCCTGATTGTCGCCTGCATCGACCCCCAACGATGGCTGCAGACTAGGGCGGCGACTCTGGGCATAAATTTGTTCTTGATGGCCACAAGCCATTCCGGGACTCTCGCCGTGAGCAACGCGACAACTTGGTTTGATGAATCGATCGCCATCGCCGCAGCCTCGATTGCATTCGCATGGGCGACCGTCCACGCTTTGTCGAAACTCAAGACGAATCCTGCAATCGCACTGAGAACCGTTTCACGACGACAACTGCGTGAGCGGACTAGTCGAATCGTCGACACGCACAAGTTAGCAGGGCTACACTCGCCGCTCCAGCGGTTTACTCTCAAACCTCTGTTTTTGCCGCATGAAAGTTGACGTGACTCGTTGCGGGCGAGTCACGCCAGTTTGAGCCTTTTTGACGTGCTCGACTAGATTGCTGGTCTATTAGCGTTGGGCCCTGCATCGCCAGTGACACCCGCTTGGGTTTCTATTTGCTTTTCTGATTCTTGTGGCACAACTGCGCCCGAATTAGGAGCCTCACGTCGACGAGGCGCAACTAGCTCGAAAAATTGGCCTTGAAGCGGTCGGAATGGTCGTGTCGTCGTTGGCGGCATCTTTTGCTGATGCATACTGCGACATCAATGAAGATGGCGATTCGATAGCAGGCAACCGTTGAGTTCTCGAAAACGCGTTGGCCAATGGACTTGATGCGCAACCTGAAAAGCTGGTTCCCAAAGCGGCGACACACAGCAAGATAATTTGAATTCGTTTCACAACTCCACTCCAAGCATCGATGGTTTAGTCAACCCTTTTGGCGAACTCCATCAAATTCATCGGAATGCAACACGGTGAAGTGCGCTCGATTCAAAACAAATGGCAACAATTATTAATAATAGTCTGCCAAAGTGCTGGCACTTGCCAGTGAAAAGAACGAATATGGAAAGCATGGAAAGTATGAGAGGCAGGAAACCAGTCCTTCTACTGCTTATTGTTAGGTGTCAAGTCTCACGTTTGCGAGAGCATTTTGAACTTGCGGCTGGTGTCTCCCAATCCACCCATGTGTTGATAATAATTGATAATAATAAGACCGAGTTTTAAAACTTAACGGAGTGTTTTCTAGCCATGAATCGATCGCCTATTACTCGCCGCACCGTTCTTCAAACTGCGGGTGGTTTTTTGGTTGCTGGTGGCTTAGCCCACGCGTCGGGTCTGGCATTTCAAGACGCTGCGCGAGGAAAGATCCAGAAGGACCTTATTTTTCGCACCACTGAACCAAGGAACGGCGAACCGGAGCTTGCGAAACTGGTGAAGTCTTGGCAAACGCCGACGGAGTTGTTTTACGTTCGCAGCCATGCTCCCAATCCGGTCATTGATCCGAAACAGTTCCAACTCAAAGTCGAGGGACTTGTTCGGCGACCGATCACCCTCTCGCTTGACGAAATCAAACAGTTGCCCTCCATGTCGACGACCGCCACTTTGACTTGTGCGGGTAATCGTCGCTCGGAATACAATGGCCCCGAATATGAAAATGTGCCCAAGGTCGGTGGCGTTCAATGGGAGGGAGGCACCATTGGCAATGCGACTTGGGCTGGTACGCTGCTGGCGGCCGTGCTTAAGCAGGCCGAAGTTACCGAAGGTGCAAAGCATGTTTGGTTCGAAGGGCTAGATCAGATTCCCAAAAACGGGGCTGTGATCGGATTCGGCGGTTCGATCCCGATCGAGAAAGCGATGTTGGCCGAAGGCCCAGGCGCTCCGCTGCTAACTCACACAATGAACGGTGCTGTTTTGACGCCGGATCACGGTTACCCCTTGAGGATGGTGGTTCCAGGTTACATCGGCGCGCGAAGTGTAAAATGGTTGGGCAAGATTGTTGTTAGCGATCGACCGTCACCGAATCACTATGTTTCAACGGCATACAAGATTGTCAAAAAGACCGAAGCCCTCGATTGGTCCGAATCAGGACCGATCTATCGCTTCCCCATCAACGGGGCGATTTGCACTCCCCTCTCAAACTCCAATGTGGCCGCAGGCGAAATCGACTTAACCGGTTACGCTTTGCCGTCGGGGCGGAGCGGAAGCAAGATTAAGGACCTGCTAATTTCAGCGGACGATGGTAGGACTTGGACACGCGGCGAATTGACAGGAAAGAACATGGACTTTTGTTGGCAACTTTGGAAAGCCCGAGTCAAAGTCAATTCGAATACCAAAGAACTGCTGCTGCGCGCCACGGATTCAGCAGGCGATTTCATGCCAGCGCGAATTCCGTGGAATGCCAAAGGCTATTTGCGAAACTCGTGGTACCGACTTCCGATTCTACCGACTAAGTAAGCGTACCGATGAAAATGATTCTCTCGATATTGATTCTCTGTTTGACCGCCAACACGGCGCTCGCCGAGTTGAATGTGTCCGGAATTCAGGCCATTCATCGCAATGGTCAGACCTTTGTGACGTGGAAGGACGTCACTGAAGCAGAGACCGGCATCGCCTATCGGTACAGCCTCTATTGCAGCGAGCACCAGATTACCGAAGCTC
>JAPKBL010000116.1 GCA_028823415.1 Mariniblastus sp. | reverse complement strand
TTTTCTTGGGTGCGGCTTTTCTTGGGTGCGGCTTTTCAGAGTAGGCACATGTAGGGTGCGAAAATAAGGATAACGGAATTTTAAACGGCGAGGCTTAGACGCGTTCTTAGCGGACGCGTATTTCATACAACAGTTTTCATCAGGAAGAATTGAAAATGGGATTGTTAACACGAAAGCGGCGGCGACTGGAATATCAGACTCTCGAAGACCGCCTTTATTTGACGGCAGTTGCAAATGTTAACCACTTAGGAGTTTTGCATGTGGTTGGCAATGCGGACGGGATGGTCAGTGTTGCAGCCACAGCCACGGGAACCTTTGATGTTTCCGATGACAGTGTTTCACTTGGTTCGTTCGAAGGTGTCAATCGGATCTGGATTTCGCTGGATCGACACAACGGCGACAGTAATACTGTGAATGTGAATTTGCATAGCGAGACGGTCGATGGTGTTTTCGCTGCATTAGGCGGAGGTGAAAATACTTTTAATGTACAAGGCGATCAGGCAATTGGGCGGGTGGATTATCACGGCGGACATGGAGTCGATAATGTAAATGTTGATGTGGAAACGACTCGGATTGTGTATGCCAGATTGCACGGTGGAAACGATGTGATTAATGTCAGTGATGACGCTAATCGAATTCGCCTCCGTGGGGGTGGTGGTGATGATGTCTTGAGCATTGGCCCGATGGCGGATGTTAATTTCGTTGGTGCCATCATGGAGTCAGGTGAGAACGAAGTAAATGTTGCCGGGCATGTTGCTCAAAGCCTTTATGTATCCGGTGGCCATCAGGATGACATGGTCCGCCTCGCCGAAGGGGCAAGCACGCGATACATGCAGGTCAATCTCGGGCATGGGAACAATGTTGTCAACGTTGCCGGTGAGATCACAAATAACTTTTATTACCGCGGCGGAGATCATGCTGATACGATTCGACTAACTGCCGAATCAAGTGTGCGATCGGTTGCAGTAGATCTTGGCCACTCTCATAATTCGCCGAACGAATTGTTTTTGAATGGCACAGTTCGGAATCTGTTTGTCTTCGCCGGGCATGGTGTTGATTCAGTTGTGTTTTCTGAAACAGCCACCACTCATTATTCCAGTTTAGTTTTAGGAAACGGCAATAATCGTGTCGTTACCAACGGGACGCATAATGACAACCTTTATTTTCGAGGATTCCATGGTCATGATACGTTCTTAATTGGCGCTACGGCTGAGATTAATGGAAGTGTCCGGGCGGTATTGGGTGCCGGTATGAACCAACTTCAGCACGATGGGTTTATTGACGGGAATCTTTTGGCTTTGAGTAAAAGTCAAAACGATGTCTTCACCGTCAATGGCGTGGTCAATGGACACACTCGCCTCCGTCCTGGTGGGCAAAGATAACCGATCCTGTTTTCTTAAGTTTCGATAAACACGGCAGCGATGATTCGCTGTCGTGTTTTGCTTTGGCGGAATCAAATTTCTTCGATGGGTTTGGTGAGATGCGAAGATTTTTATCCCAATTTCACCCGGTTTTTCGAATTCCGAAATTCGAGGGAAAGTCACCCAGTTCTCGGGCATGGCGTTGACGCATTCTTATTGGTAATTTTGTTTTGAATATCAAAAGCTGCTTTGATTGGGAGGAGTCTCGGCGAAGAATCGCCGATAGAAACCTTGGGAATACATTCAAAATATCCAGTTCCGAGTCTTTCAATCTCTGTCAAAGGTGAAAAATCGGGTTGAATTGTGCCCCAAGCGGTCGAGGCGTCTTAGCATGCTCGCGAAAATAGTCTAAGATATGCGACCTTGTCAGATCCATTGATCTTGGAGTGTCGGAAATTCGTTTCAGACGGTCCCAAGTTCGTGCAAAGCCGATGATCTGGACACTCTGGAGAGTAAGCGAATGGCTAGCGGCTTCATTGGAAATGAAGTGCCCCGCAAGGGGTTGCGAGTTCGAATCTCGTGCTCTCCGCTCTTTTTTCTAATGCGGCACTAGGGCTGGGTCGGTTCTACTAGGTCGCAATTGGCAAGACAGAGCAGGGCCATGGCCGTTCCATACACGCGGCCCAGTTCGTGTGAATCGACAAAACATCCATCCAGCTCTGGTAGATTCAAGATTAACGACTTTTGAATTTCAGAACAACGTTTTTGTAGTTCCCGATCTTTAAGATTTCCGATGGCCTCACTTCTTGAGCGCATGTCATACCAGAAAAAGAATCCACCATAGGCGAGAGTTGAAGTGTGATCGTCGTATTTCAATGCGATGTCGAGATTGTCATGAAAATCAAGTGATTTTTTAACTGCGGCATTTAACGCAGTGTCGTTTGATTTATTCCATACAAAGAGGCCCAGTTCGCAAAGCGGCATCCGACCGGCCGAAGCGGCGAAGTCTTTTTCGGTTCCCTCGTTATTTCTTTTTCTGCGCCCGCTGCTGTAGGGGAACGCGCCATTTTCGAAACGATCAGAAGACAGAGATTGAAGGCCTTTCTCGATTTTCGCAGCATCAATTTCGGCACCCAAAGATCGCGCCTCTGCGAGAGCGACCAAGGCCGTGGCGGTGACGAACGGATTGTTATACTCGTGGTACCAGCCTCCTCCGCGAGATTGCACGCCTTCGAGGAGTTTGACGGTTTTCTGATGATTCGATTTTAACTCCTCTGCGGAGACACCAATCTCGGTTTGTGGCAACTGAAGGCATCGAGAGAGGAAGCGTAGACGGAACGCGTAGGCCCAGAGAATCTCATCCCGATCGGCTCGGTTGATTCGGGAGTCATCCGTCGTGAATTGGACTGCGCGTTTGATTGCGGTCTGGAGTTGAAGCTTAAGTTCGTTTGGACATTCAGGTTTTTTTAGAGCTTCCAACATCGCCATGCCAGCTAATGCTGTGATGGCGACATGCACGTTGGGAAGGCTGTCGGTGCCGCCGAAATCATAATCGCTGTCCGAGAAACCACCTGATTCACTCTGCATTCCAAGCAAAAACTTAGTCGCTCTGTTCCATATTTCCTTTTCAGTAAATGTGTTGGGAGGCGCTGCAGATCCCTTGGATTTTTCGCCTGCAAGTAAAGCCTGATTAGGCAAGTCAGAGTGGACTTCGAATCCTCGATAGAACGGCCCGGCTCCTTGTGCTTCGGCGGAGGCCTTCCAAGCGAGTGGTTCCTTCGGAAACTTTTCGCTAGTCGCCTTCCAGGTGGCCGTAGCCTCAGTGTGTCGTCCTAATCGAAAAATGGCCATCCCACGCAACAGTCCAAGTTCACATTGAGTGCTGGTGGTCAGCGTGTCATCGTTTTCAGCCAGAAGGCAGGATTGGGCAGCATCCTCGTATTGGCCAAGTTTATATTGCGACCATGCATTGGCGAGCACTTTTGGTTGAGTCGGCAGTGGACGCGGTTGTTCCAAAGGCCGTGTCAGCAGGCCACGGAACCACTGGGGGTGCATCGTTGTAATGCGATCCACTTTGGTGTCGCACTGTCCATCGGGCTGGAGAATTAAGAAACCGGGCTCGATGAACTCGTAGGGAACCAGCTGATAGGTTGATTGTTGTTTTTTAGTGGGTGCGGATCGTACTGGGATGTAGTGTTCGTTGATGACCTCAATAATATTGGGCCAAGAGAACGGTCCGGATAACATGTAGCGATCGATTTCCGATTTCCGATCCATGAACGTTCCCCTCAAAGTCGGTACGTACCAAAATATCGGTTTGTTGGACTCTAGAGATTTCTTGGCGGCGGTATCAAAGTCCGGTTCCCAGTGGACGGCTGAACCTGCCTGCTCAGTGAGAGCATTAGGCGTCAATCGGATTTTTCTTGTGCTGTTTTTCGTAGCTCCAGTTTGAGCCATGAGGTCGGCATTCAAGGTGAGCAACAACCCGATTGAAACTGCCACGCCGACGATGGCATGTTTCATTTTTATCGCGATGGCGGGAATGGAGTAGCTGCCCATTTTGAATCCGGGAAAAATTTAATGATCTTATTCAACTTAACGAGTCACTCAGCGAATGCCGGGGCGATTCGCGAGGCTTAAGGTTATGGTGAGATCGAATTGAAATAAAGAGGGATTGCGTTGCTAACGTTTGTCAAACCAGTTACCGCAACAGACCAGATAGAATCTGAGATGTACCATCGGAACCGCGGCTTCCTCGATTGCGATGAGTTTTGCCGAGAAATTGAGCTTTATTGGATTTTATGTGATCTCGTTGGCGATTGCTGGCGTTCAGCGGCGAGAATGTAGGCGTTGGTCAGTCGGTCGTCGTTTTTGCTAATAAAGCAGACAGAATTTGCTTTTTTTCGAAAATTTACGAGCCACCTTGTCAGTAAATTGACGAAAAGGTACGGTATTCAGTCTTGTTTTAGTAACTTGGCGGTGTAGCTCAGTTGGTTAGAGCAGCGGAATCATAATCCGCTTGTCGGGGGTTCGAATCCCTCCACCGCTACTCGATTTACACAGAGTAAGGTCGCCATTCTGAGGGTTGAGGCGATTCGGGTTGGAAACCCGATTTGACACTTGAGGCCCATGTCTTAACATTGTGGTGAAAAGGTGACACCCGCGACTGTGAATCATGGGTGTAATGTCACGCGGTTGTGGATCAAAATCCCTTTCAGTCCACCGGGAAAATCGACGAGCGTTTTTTGCTTTTTATAAATCCGTTGGTCTCTGTGGCGGCGTCGAATCCGACCTTGAAATCGCTAGGTTTCCTTGTTTCTGGCTCGAGGTTTAGACATGACTCGATGTTTTATTTTTGTCTCGCTTTTTCTTCTGGCGATCACTGGCTGTGGTCAAACTTGTCCTTCGGTTTTAGTTTCGAATCAGTCAGTATGGCCCGTTCGTATTTCCGAGTTAAGTATCGTAGAAGCGGTTGAAGAAAGTTTGATTTTGCCCGGTGAGATGGTCTCAATATTGTCCACACATACTACTCTAGACAGGAAGATCACAATTACGTGGTACACCGATGGGGGGCCGGATAACGATCTTCCTGCGATTAGGAAAACTTTAGTAGGAATTCCGGACAAAAGAGGCGCTGGCGAGCCACTCGTATTGACGTTCGATCCGCAGAAAAAATGGACTGCAGCATTGAGCCAATGATCAGGTTCGACAGCGGATTGTGCTCGGGCACGAACGATCAGCTATCTCGACAAGGCGTTGTTTTTCAGCTTGCATTAAAAGGTGTCAAATACCGTTTGGGTAGCTAGGCGAATTTCTTGGGGCGTCCGCGAGGTCGGATTGTCGATTCGAGACCGACTCGTTTTACGGTGGATGCCGTCCATTGCTCCGTCCCGAAGGGAACACCGCGAGTAACACATCGAGCGAATGCTTCTCTCTCTTTCTTGGTGATTGCCTGATTGGTCCAATTTGGCCAACGACGTTTTGGCTAGGATGCCAACGCGAACGAATCCTGCTGGACTGATTTCGTGAGATCATCTCCCCGCCGACCGTTCAACGTCAGGGCAAGGCAAGTGGCGGAAATTGCCGTGCCGTTTTACGGCCGCTGTGATTGGTTGAAATCGAACCAAAAACTAAATTGTTGTTTGGGAAATCGACGAATTTGACAACCTTGCAAATTCAGATTCCAATTCCCAGTTAATTGATGTTAAGAACAGCCGCTGTTAATTCAAAATGGTTCGTCGAGTTCCCTTTCAAGATTTACCTCCGCAAGGTTGGTTTCATGCTCAGATTATTCATGCTGCTCTTTTTCGGCGTCATTTTCCAGTGGGCAAATCCGGCATTGGCTCAGGATTCGGATGACGTCGCGACTAGATTTAATGAGGCCGACTCCGACGCTAACGGAACGTTATCCGTAGTGGAATTCAGAAGTTACGTAGAGGCCAAGCTGCCGGAGTTTAAGCAATTCGACTTACTCATGAAACAGTTGGACTCTGATCAAGACGAAGTAATTTCAAAGTCGGAATTTGACAATCGTCGCACCGTGGTCCAGCAATTAGCAAAGCAAGCGGCCAATGCCCCGGTTGAGTTTGCCGATGAATTCAATCTTCGATTTGCCAAACGAAAGCCGCTGGTGGGTGACTCAATCGGTGATCTCGTCGCTTTTGATGAGAATGGCGACGAGTTTGATTTTGAGTCGTTGAAAGGAAAGTACACCGTTTTTAATTTTGGCTGTTTAACCTGACCGCCGTTCCTTCGTAACGTTTCCAGTCTGGAAACTGTGTTTCGTGATTACCGCGACAAAGGCGTTCAATTTTTTTATGTTTACAAAGCCGTTGAGCATCCCGAAGTCAACAACTTTGTCTCTGCGTTTGACATTGAGGAACGATTAAAACACATTGCCCACGCGAAAGATCGGTTTCAAACCGACATCCCATGGATCTGCGACACCATGGATTATCAGGTCGAGAATGCATTTGGGGGCGCACCCAACGGTGGGTTCATTCTTGATCCCGAGGGAAGAATTGTTCGCAAGCGATTCTGGGCCAATCCTCAAACGCTTCGTACCGACTTGGAGGAACTCATTGGCAAGGTCGACAGGATTACTAAGGTCGAGGACTTACCGACTGCATTCGTCCCGG
The DNA here is from genome assembly GCA_028823415.1 of Mariniblastus sp. GTDB lineage: Bacteria > Planctomycetota > Planctomycetia > Pirellulales > Pirellulaceae > Mariniblastus. The sequence continues at coordinate 8,219 of JAPKBL010000116.1, read as the reverse complement.
AACCGCGAGAAATTGCCAGTGGCGTCGTCCCGCGAATCAAACTGCCTGGTCGCATGATGCCTTTGGACGTCGATCACGTTCCCGACGACGATCAACCATTTTTTGCAAAGCTTCGCGTTGAAGGAACGCAGCGGTTATTCAAAACCGGCAAGGGAGAATTGTACTTTGGCGTTTATCTCGATCCACTCTACAACGTCCACTGGAATAACCGGGCTGGTCGCGTAAAACTTGAATTCAAAACGGAAGGCAACGTGATTCTGGATCAGCAAATTTTGACAAGTGCTGAGGTCAAAGAGGATGCCGATGTTGATCCTCGCCAGTTTCTGATCGAGGCAACGTTTAAGGATCAATCCGCTCCTCTGATTGTTAATTTGACTTACACTGTTTGCGATGATGCGGAGACGTTCTGTATTGAAGTGACTCAGGAATATCACATCTACGGGAGATCCAACACGAATCTTGGGACGCGTCCCGGGATTTTTCTCAACGCAATGTTTGCCAATGTGCGCGACATGGACACCAACGGTGACGGGGATTTAACCACCGACGAATTGCCACCGGGAAAAGTAACAATGTATATTGGACACATGGATTACAACGCTAACAACGTGATCGAAAAATCCGAGATTGATCGTTTTTGTCGGATGTTTAACAATGGCCGCGGTGTTTCAAGATTCAACGATGGTAGACGCGGGCTGAAATAAGCCTTGGGTTATTAAGCCTTTGGTTATATTGCACACTAACACTAAGTAAATCAAGAATAAGTTTGTCGATGAGTGAAGAAGAATCTCCTTCTGACAGGGGCAATGCCAGGTTGAAAGATACGGCTGCGCGTGAGAGTAGGTCTGGGACGATACGCAAACGGGTTTGGGCTTATTTGTTCATCCTCGTTGTAATTGCTGGCGTTGGCGAATTGATTGGAGTCCGGACGCTTGTCAAAGATATCTTAACCCCACCGGTTCTTGATCCGTCGGTAATCGATAACCGGATAGCTGCTTTGGAAGAAGAGGATCGGGAGCGAGTTGCTGTCGAAACCAGAGTGTTAGGCAGAAGTTTTCGTTCGCGTCCCGAGCAAGTCGGATTTCCAGGCGATGTAGTCTCGCTCCCTAATAACTCCGCCAGGTTGGTGATTGCGGAAGTACAACCTTCGAATGCGGGTGAGGTAGTTGATGGTGATGGGAAATGTCCTGATTGGATAGAATTATGGAATCCGGGAGATCGGCCGTTTGATGCCAGTGGCTGGTGTCTGTCGGACAAGCAGAGCAAACTCGGTAAATGGCAGATTCCTAGGCTGATGCTACTACCGGATGAGCGTGTGCTGGTTTTTGCATCCGGGCTTGATTACTACGACGAGAACGAACTCCATGCTAACTTTCGAATCTCCGCGAAAAGGGATTCGCTATACTTAGTGCGACCGGACGGGACAACCGTCGAGCAAACCGTTTCACTTGGAATTCCGGACGCATCTCACGGTGTTACGTATGCGGCATCCGAAGGCGAACCGTTCGCACTCATACGACCAACGCCGCTTGAAGAGAACTCTGGGATCGCCGAGGGATTCATTGAGCCGGTGATTTGTTCAGAAACGTCTTGTCTGTTCGACGACGATTTAACGGTTTCACTGCGATGCGAAACAGCCAATACTTCGATTCGATATACCATCGATGGAAGTGTGCCCAATGAGCAGAACGGTGAACTCTACAATCAGCCGATTGATATTCGTGGAACTTTGGTGATCCGGGCGCGAGCCTTTGGTGAGAGCTTGGTTGCATCGTCGGTGCTCACACGCAGTTTTCTTGAAATTGACGAATTAGTTTATCAATCTTCGAGCCCCGAGGGGTTCCCAGCTGAGTGGAATGGTATCGCGGCTGATTATGAAATGGATCCGCGAATTATTGAATCACAAGAGCCAGCCATAAAAACCGCAATTGGGAAGCTCCCTATGATTTCGGTTGTCGCTCCCATCGAATCTCTTTTTGGTAAAAACGGGATTTACTCTCAGTCATTGCTTCGCGGTGGTGAGTGGGAAGTTCCAGGGGTGATGGAGTTCTTGCCTCATCAGCGTGAGGAGGGGTTTCAGGCGCCTTGTGGGCTACGAATAGCTGGAGAGGGAAACAGACGCCCCGAATGGAAAAAGCATTCGTTTCGTCTTAGTTTTCGATCGCGTTACGGCATGTCTGTTCTGAAGCAGCCTATTTTTGAGTCATTAGAAATTGACGGGCCGAACAATGGTACTGGACCATTGAGAAACCCAGCTTTCGAGTTACTCGAGAATGAAGGTGTCTTGATCGATGAGACTCACGGTTTGCAGTCGCGAACGACCGATCGATTTGAAGGGGTAGTGTGTGGCAAGTACGGTGACCGTGACTTCAAGTATCTCTGGACCATCGATGAGCGAGGGATCAATCTAGTGCGCGGTAAAGCTCTTTTTTCAACTCCCCGTGGACATGTGGTGCACACAAATCTCAGTTCGATGGCTTCGACCGGAGGGGAGGCGTGGTTTGATTCGGAGGATTCGGTAACTATCAACGCGAGGTCCGGGCGATTCGGTGCCAACGCTGGTATGAGTAGAGCTCAATGGGAGGCTGCCGTTCGATATTGGGAGCGTTTGGGATACAAGGTAAAAGCAATCCCGGGACAAGATCGAAGTTCAAGCCTCGTGCTTCGTTCAGCCAGTGATTCATGGGTCTCGCCTCGGGCCGCGGTGCGATCAAGAGCTCAGTACGTCCGCGATCAATGGGTACGCCGAACGGAATTAGAAATGGGGAAGCTCGCTGTGCGAGGGCGATTTGTTCACGTGTGCATCAATGGACTGTATTGGGGGATCTATAATTTGATTGAGCGTCCGGACGATGAATACCTGGCGCATCAATTGGGGGCGAACGAAGATAACTACGTTACGATTCGGGGACGCGGTCAGCGGATTGACACCAACGCTTCGGGGGAACGGATGTGGGCTGAAATTTCCCAACTCGCGTCAACCGATCTCAATGAACCAACTCAATTTGCCGCCATGGCGCAATTGGTTGATGTCAACGATTTAATTGATTACTGCCTGCTTCTGATGTATGCGGGGGCCGAAGACTGGGCATTAAGCGATGGCAATAACCTGAGCGCCTATTACCGGCGAGGGAGGAACGCGAAACTTAGATTTATGATTGAGAGTGCAGATGCCACCTTTGCCTCTGGTTGGAAGAACGATGTAGTTGAGTATCCCCTGGCTCTCGGTGGTTTTGCCCAGCAGGGGTCTTTCGCAGACTTATTTCAACAACTGATCAAGAGTGAAGAGTTTCGAAAAATGTTTGCTGCGAGAGTAGAGAAGTGGTGCGGTCGAGAAGGATTGCTTGGCGCTGCTGCATGTGAGCAGAGATATAGAGCTTTGATCAGTGAGGTCGAGCCAGCATTGATTGCTGAATCGGCGCGTTGGGGCGATGTTCATTCCAGTTCTCCTGACACGCTTATCAGGGATTGGCAAGCGCAAAAGCGATGGACTCTTGAAAACTGGTTCCCCAATCGCACCGATATCATATTTGATGGGCTGAGACGTTATGGTTTGATGAACGGTAAGCAGGCGCTTGAGGAACCAAATCAGTAGCGAATTTTTCAGTGGGAATAAAGCGGGATGTCGGCGATCTGGTTAGGCAAATTGCTTGTTCGGAATATCTATCAAAATGCCGCCCACAACTGCAAATGCCTTCCGCAAATGTTTACGGAAGGCATTAATCCGTCTTTACGGCGGATGCATAAATTTAGAAACCAATAAGAAACGGATTGATATTTATTGTCAAATTTGTCGGGAGCGCGTGGTTCCATTGATTCAATCCTTCGCCGAACGCTGCGGTTCTGTCTTCCTGCGGCGGCGAAATAACAGCGAGCCCGTGAGTGTCATCGCTAAAAATGTGACGGAAGTTGGTTCTGGAACTGCTGAGAAACGAGCCACAAAACCTTCTTCGTCACCGCTGGTGTTTGTACCATAGCCAACGATGGTTAAGCCATCGTCGGAGACACCCGTTGCCGAAATTAGATTAGTCCAGTTGGACATGTCATGGCCTTCTGAATGCAACTGATCATATACGGATTGCATACCATCGATTGCTGTCCAGAAGAATGCTTCACTTCCTATCGAGGATACGCTGGACCCAACTAAGAACCCTCCATCGACTGACATTCCGTTGACACTGCTTGCAAATCCGCCCCCAGCAAGATCGCCGAGAGCAACCATGCCAGTGGCATCGGTCCAGCGGAACGCTTCTTGGCCATTCGCACTTTGGCCGTACCCAGCGATTACATTTCCGTTCCCTGAGATAGTTGTGGCCATGCTTTCAAAAGTTCCACCAGTAAGATCACCTAGTCCAACCATTCCGCCTCCGCTGGTCCAGCGAAATGCCTCCATACCATCGTCACTAAAACCTTGGCCGGCGATCGTTGAGCCGTCAGATGACACTGCCCTGGCTAAACTGTTAGTGTCGAATCCCGGACCTCTTAAGTCACCAATACCAACCATTCCATCGGTCGCATTCCAATACATTGCTTCAAAGCCAGCGTTGCCTTGTGCCTGACCAACGATGATCGAGCCATTGTCCGAAACACCAAGCGCGCCGCTGAGTCCATCGGTTACTAGACTTCCTAGACGGGTCAGTCCTGTGCTGTTCCATCGGGTGGCCTCCGGCCGTTCAAGCGTTCCAATTCCGACGATTACAGAACCGTCTTGAGAAGCAGACATACTCTGACTGTTGAATCTACCGCCCGGGATATCTCCAAGTCCCATGATTCCACTTGCCTCAGTCCATTTAAAAGCTTCTTGGCCATCGCTGGCGTTACTAAACCCAGTGACGGTGGTCCCGTCTCCTGAAATCGACGAAGCTCTACTGCGGAATGTCGATCCAGCCAAGTCGCCGATTCCAATGATCTGCGGGTTTGCTCCGCTGGATTCCAAGCTGATTAAGGACAGTAATGCAAAACTGGTTACGAAGAATCGATAAAAACGTTTCATGGTCAACCTCCAGATTTTCTGAAATAGGTTTTGCCTCCGACTAGCGAACAAGCATGTGGTGTGCCAGTGGGAAAACTGCGGCGTTTTCAGGAATCATGAGGGAACCGTTGAGTCAAAATGAGATTGTTTGTTTCATTATGAGACTGCCTATTTTGACATTCATCTGCCGGAGTGTTTTCCTTCCCCTTCATTTCGCTGCAATGGATGGTGTTCCCTGGCTGTGTCAAATCACGGAAATCCAAAGAGCGGTGATGTCGTTCTGTCTAGACGCTTTGGGGTGGCAAGACTGTCTAAAACGTAACCTAGCGGGTTGATGAAAATCTCATCGGTTCGCTGCCACTGGCTCGTCAACGTCTAAGGGATGCGTGATCCGATCGAGTTATTGGCGACACGAAATGTCTTTGTGATAAGACCAATGGTTGCCCAGGAAGAATGCCTGATCCAAACGAGACGAGAGTTGCAGTTGGCACACAAGCTGGTCTTCTAGAACCAACCTTGATAACTCATCATCAGCAAAATACTGTAGGTCACCACGCCGGAGACGGCGAGCGTTCCAAAATGGAGGAGCTTCTTAGACGTATCAATTTTCCAAATCGAGATGATGTTTGCGATCAGCATAACGATCGCAACAATGATGAGTTTGTAAGCGATCATCCCGATCAATCCCCAATCATTGAGAATGTGGGCGGCGATCGGGTTTGACTCAACAAACTGGCCAGTCCCCAGCAGCATGGAAGTCATCCCGATGTCCATGATGTTCGCAATGACGAACATTGTTTTCTCAAAACTCAATAATCCCTGCCATGACGAGAGATCCAGCTTCAAGGAAGCGAAGATACTCGATTTCAGATCTATCGTATTCATGCGATATTTCCTCTACTTTTCTGGTCAAGCTGATATTTACTGTATAGTTATTCGCTTAGTGGGGAAGGATATTGAAGAATTAACGGGGAATTATCGGGGAATGACGTCGCTAATTTGAGGGTATCAAAGTAATTATACATTGACGAATCGGTTTCCGTCTCAATTAGTATCGACTGTTTCCTAGGGCTTATTCACCCCAAGAACTCAAAACAGGCTCAAGCCTGCATTGCTAAATACCGAGCGAGAGGTCCAGCGTCGGTGGTTTATTCGGGTTTCCACTTGATGTTGCAGCCAACCGAAGGGAATTGCTGGGGGTTCACAGGTTCTCCCTGGAGGGTTGCCTTGATTGCCTCTCTCAAGTCTCTTCCGTGAGGTTCTTGCCCACTTGAGTCATAGACTCCTGAGGCGATACGTGTCGGCTGGGTCTCATCGATTCGGCCACGATAGACCAGTCGTTGATCGCCGTCAAAAAGAAAAAAATCAGGTGTGCAGGTGGCCTGGAAATCTTTGGCAACCTGTTGGGATTCGTCAAACAGGTAGGGGAAACGATAGTCTCTCGTTTCTTTTTCCGCGTGCATTAATTCGGGCCGATCCTCCGGGTACTCCTCGACGTCATTGCTTTGTATTGCGATCATGGCGATCCTCGCCTGCGCAAAATCACGGCTGAGCGCGGATAATTCTTTGGCAATGTGTTTTACGTAAGGACAGTGATTGCAAATAAACATCACCAATACTGGACGATCTGAAAAATCGTCACTGGAATAAAAAGCCCCGTCGGTATCAGGTAGTTGAAAATCGGGAATTGGTGATCCCAATGCGATCATCATTGATTCAGTGAGTGCCATGATCATGATCCTGCATAGCTTAAAAGGCGAATCCGAATCGCAACATCATCGCATCGCTGAGATCAAGTTTGGGGGCTGAATTGCGATAGACAATCTCGCGGTTGAAGACATAGCCAAGATCCAAAAATCCAGTGACTTGTGCGTTGCCCATCCACTCCACTCCGAAAAATGCGCGAACATCATTAACGTCAGCTTGATCTTTTGTGCCGTTGGCTCTATCGATCGCCCAACTTCCACCGCCCAGTTCCGCACCAATGTAACCCCAGGCATCATAGTTATTGATTCTTGGTAACCGGTGCGCCAATTTCGTTTTCGGGAAATAAAGATCAAGCTTCATGTCTGGATTGGGGTTCATGTAAAGGCCAAACGCAGGGAGCAGTTTGATATCGAGTCGATCAAAATACTCGACACCAAATTTAGCAACCGTGTACTCATTGAGTCTCGACCATCCAAGTAATTTCCCAGTAAACCGCAGACCGTCACTGGATGTGTTTTTGTAATCACTGTAAAAACCAACCGTAAAATTGGTTTCAAGGCCACTCCGCTTCGAGGGGTCGGTAATATGGTCGAACGCTAAGTACGAACTGTAAACCTGTGCCGGCAAATCGAAGGAAGGTGAGGCTGGGGCCACCGACTGGGGGCCATTCCAGAAATGAAAGATGTATCCGGGCGAAATTTTCAATGGTGAGGGGCCATTGAGGAACTTTGGAATGTTGATCGTCGTTGCCAAACCAATATCATTGATGTTGAGCTCGTCCCCGCTTCCCCCTGGGATGTAAACCGTCCACGCGCGAGGGTACTCGAATACCTTGGGAAGAAATTCGTCTGTAAACGATGTCCACGGATCTTGTTGCCACGACTGTTGGGGTGGGTACCCACCGGGCGCCATTTGGTTTTGCGTTTGACCATTGTACGGCTGACCGAGCATGGGTTGGCCGAGAGTGGGTTGACCTGGCGTCTGAGGATTTTGCATTGCTCCCTGGTCGAATGTAGGGAAATTTAGATTGGGTGGCGGGTTGTTCTGCTGTGGGCTGATAATCGGCTGGGACGTTGTTGTGGGAGCCGGACTGCTAGGGAATGCAGACGGCTGTTGAAAGGTGTTCGGTACGGCGAAATTTGAATTGATAGGTGGCTGGCTGAGGGCAGGCGTTGCTCCGCCAAGTTGTTGCGGGGTGGCAGCGGTACTGAAGCTAGGGCGTTGAGCTTCGACCGATGGGCAGCTCAAAATTGTCGCTAGCACACATGCAAGTGTGCAAGTTAGAGCGAAATTTTGGAATTGGCTAAACAATTGACTAGTGTTCCGTCGATAGAGGCCAGCGAAAAGCAAAAGGCGTAGATATCAATCGGGGTTGAACCAGTCAAGTCGAATTTTAGGGAAGACAACCAAATCGGTCGAAACGCTATCAAAACGATCGCCGACGTAAATCAAGGATCACATTGAGAAGATCGAACGAGGGTCTAGCGCGGGGTAACGCGGGGTAACGCTATAACCTTTGATTTGTTTTCTCTGCTCCTGC
>JAPKBL010000115.1 GCA_028823415.1 Mariniblastus sp. | reverse complement strand
TCTCAAACACCGCCTCTCAAACGACTACTAATTGACAAACATCAACGGTCGACAGAGACCTAAAAAAACTCGGATTCCCTTGATTTTTTAAGTTGCCAACGCTTTGCCAATCTTCGAGCATTATCCGCAACTTTCAGCCCGAGTTGCAAAGATAGGAAAATCAGAGAACCCCTGTCAGCAATCGTTCTCTCCGATAGAATTAAATCAAACTGTGCGGGGCAATCCCCGCTGAAAGTCCTCTGTTTTTTCAAAATGGTCGATGTCGTGACGAATACCACTAATTCATCGGATGAATCCCAAGCTACTCAGGCCAATGAAACGACCACGCTATGGCAGGTCGATATTTTTCCGGTCGCGGGACAACCCAACCGCCTCTCAGCAGAGGTACTCGACAACGCGAAGGATCTTCGCGTCGACGAATCCCTTGAAGTGATCGGCGCACATGGTTTTCTTATCCAAGGCCCCTTAACACATCAACATTTAACTCGCTTGACGGCCGAACTGCTCGTCGAACCGGTTGTCGAGCGATGTGAATTCGCACTGGTTGGTTCCGATTCGCTGGCGCAACCGATTGGGGAACTGACCAATTTACTTCACGTTCTTCCGCTCCCAGGCGTCACCGATCCCCAAGCGGAAAGCGCTTTGATGGCGATGCGGCACCTTGGATTCCCAGTCGATGTCGTCCGCACTTTCAAAAAATTCTGGACTTCGGCACTTTCCGAAACCGACCGGAACCTCCTGCAAAGTAAGATTTTATGTAACGACTCGATTGAGATGATCGTTGTCGGAAAACTCGAACTCGATGAACTGCAGCTCGGTCAAACCTACGAGTTTTCAAAACGAGATATTCCACTGGCTGATCTCTCCGACGAAGCCCTCATGAAGATCAGTCAGGATTGGACGTTGAGTCTATCACTGATCGAGATGCACACCATTCGAGATCATTTCGAATCGCTAGGGCGTGCCCCCACCGACATCGAACTTGAGTCCATCGCACAAACGTGGAGCGAGCATTGTAGTCATAAAACACTGGCCGGACGAATCTCTTACCGAGATGAAAATGGAGAGCGTCAATTTGAGAACATGCTCAAGGAGACGATTTTTTCTGCAACGATGCAAATCCGATCAGATCTAGGAGAAAATGACTGGTGCGTTAGCGTGTTCAAGGACAACGCAGGTATTGTCGAATTTGATGACAGTTACAACATCGCATTCAAAGTAGAAACGCATAACCGACCTTCTGCCCTCGAACCGTACGGTGGCGCGAACACCGGAATTGGAGGCGTGATCCGTGACACTCTGGGGACCGGGTTGGGCGCAAAACCGATTTGCAATACAGACGTTTTTTGTTTTGCTTCTCCCGACACGCCCTATGAGGAACTCCCCCCCGGCGTCATGCACCCCCGCCGGATCATGAAAGGTGTCGTTTCAGGGGTCCGCGATTATGGAAATCGCATGGGTATCCCAACGGTTAATGGGGCTGTATTTTTCGATGAACGTTACGTAGGAAATCCACTGGTTTTTTGCGGTAACGTTGGGCTGATTCCCAAGGAAAAGTCCTTTAAAGAAGTGCAGCCCAACGATTTGATTGTTTCCATTGGTGGCAAAACCGGACGCGATGGCATCCACGGTGCTACCTTTAGCTCGGCAGAACTTACCGAGTCCAGCGACATCACTTCGGGCGGAGCCGTTCAAATCGGAAACGCTATTACTGAAAAAATGCTGATGGACGTACTCCTGATCGCACGTGATCGGGAACTCTATTCCTCCGTCACCGACTGCGGGGCGGGAGGCTATTCCAGTGCCGTAGGTGAAATGGGAGAAGAACTTGGCGCTGAAGTCTGGCTCGATCGTGTTCCGCTCAAGTACGACGGGTTATCGTACACAGAGATCTGGATTTCTGAAGCACAAGAGCGGATGGTCTTTGCAATTCCCGAATCCAATTGGGAACAATTTGAAGCGCTTTGCGCGTCCGAATCAGTGGTTGCGACCGTCATTGGTCAATTTAAGCCAACCGGTCAATTGGTACTCAAGTTCGGTGACGAAGTCGTTGGCGATGTTTCGATGAGTATGCTGCACGACGGCCGACCTCCCATTATCCGGGAAGCGACTTATCAGCCGGTTGAATCAAGCGACCTTCCCTCATTCGATTTTAAAACTACCGAACAATGGACGACGGATCTCTGTAAAATCCTCGCCTCTCCCAATGTTGCCAGTAAGCACTGGATCATTCGACAGTACGATCATGAGGTCCAGGGAGGAAGCGTCATCAAGCCACTCGTTGGAGTTCAAAATGACGGCCCCGGTGACGCGGCGGTTGTCCGTCCCATACTTGATTCCCGGCGAGGATTAGCGGTTTCTTGTGGGATGAACCCGTTGTACGGCGACCTGGACACCTATCACATGGCCACCAGCGCGATCGACGAAGCGATTCGAAACTGCGTCTCGGTCGGTGCCGACCCTACACGAATCGCAATCCTAGACAATTTTTGCTGGGGCTACACCGATCGTCCTGAAACACTTGGCTCGCTCGTCCGTGCCGCTATCGCCTGCCATGATCTCTCGGTCGTGATGCAAACTCCATTTATCAGTGGTAAGGACAGCCTACATAACGAATTTAGCTATACCAATGACGAGGGAAATCGCCAGACGATCTCGATCCCATCGACACTCTTGATTAGTGCCATGGGGCAGGTACCTGATGTTGCCAATTGTGTCACGATGGACCTCAAGAAGGCGGGCAATGCCCTGTTTCAAATTGGCGTCACGGGCGATCATCTCGGAGGTTCTCACTGGACTCTGGTTAACCAAATATCAGGGGGCAAGGTTCCTACTGTCTTGCCGGAACGGGCAAAACAGACGTTCATCCACCTCCATGATGCGATACAAAAGGGTTTAGTGCGAAGCTGTCACGACATGAGCGAAGGTGGGCTCGCAGTGGCCGTCGCTGAAATGGCATTCGCCGGCGGACTTGGCGCACAAATTAACACCGACTCGGTTGGGATCGAAATCCTCCCGAGTGAACCTGAATCTGAGATTGACCTTAGCTATGCAACAGCGGCTTTACTGTTTGCTGAGTCCAATACCCGTTTTGTGGTCGAAATCGAGCCTGAGAATATCGACCAATTCAAAACCGCGATGGGGGACATCGATGTCCAACAACTCGGAATGGTTATTTCTGAGCCACAGCTCACAATCGATGTCGCCCACAACACCATCATCCAAAGTGATTTAATGACACTCAAGAATGCCTGGCTAGGGACGCTCGACTGGAAATAATCAGTTCGACCGCACACCAACCCATTTCCTATTTTTTCAAACGATTAAAACTTAACCATTTGCGATTTCGCCATGCCTCAACCGAACGTACTCATTCTGCGAGCTCCCGGAACCAACTGCGATCAAGAAACCGGTTACGCCTTTGATTTGGCAGGAGGAAATTCCAGCTTCGTCCACATTAATCAATTGATCGAATCACCAGGAATTATCCGAGATTATCAAATCCTTTGCCTTCCCGGCGGGTTTAGCTACGGTGACGACATCGCAGCCGGTCGGATCCTCGCCAGTCAAATGCAGTCGCGACTTGCCGACGTACTCTCCGAATTTCATGCCGCCGGCAAATTAATTCTCGGTATCTGTAACGGTTTCCAAATCCTGATCAAGTCAGGCTTCCTTCTCCCTTCGGACGACGAGGGTTTGCCAGCGACACTCACGTGGAATGATAGCGGGCGGTTTATAGATTGTTGGGTGAATTTAAAAACTGACAATGAAAGATGCGTCTTCCTTCAAAATATTGAACAGATGTATTTGCCAATCGCTCATGCCGAAGGAAAATTCGTCCCTCGCAACGAACAAGTTCTCAATCATTTAAAAACTAATCACCAACTTGCGCTGAGTTATTGCCTCGCTGACGGAAGCAACGACGAAGTCGCCTATCCCCACAACCCAAACGGCTCGACCGCCAATGTCGCAGGAGTATGCGACACAACCGGACGCATTTTCGGTCTTATGCCTCACCCGGAACGATTCATCGACCCAACGCATCACCCTCGATGGACCCGCGAAGGAAACTCCGCCGCCGGTGACGGGCTGGCACTTTTCCAGAACGCCATAAATTTCTTTAATGACTAATAGAGTCCATTCAGCACAGATTATTTTCCCCAATGTCGCCCGGCCCACCTCGCAGCAGGGCGGTTAGATTCGTTGGGCGACACAATTCGCGTGAAAAGTAAGCCACCGAGCGTCGGTGTAGATGGAGTGTCCGCAGCACTCACGCGCCCGAGGGTCAAGACTCCCGTAATCGACCAGTGTCACGTACCCATGTTCGCCAACCCTCAATGCATTTCTGAGGTTGGCACTTCGGTCTCTGTTTTTGTAACTGCGTTCGAACAACCGCCCCAGCCAGCGATTCGCCCGCCACGCACTCCGACTCCAATAGGCAGGTGGAAAATCGGAACCGGCAATGAACGCCAACTGAATAAAATCCCCCGCCTCACCTTTTATCGAGCGGACCCACTGTTGCGAATTTGTTGGCCATTGGCCTCGATAAAGTGGACTGTTATCGGACGTCTCATGATTAACAAAATGATGCAGCTGAGCCCGCTGTGGTTCGGGCCATCCATAACGGATCGGGGTTCCGAAGGTGACAATTTCAGCAGGAGAAACTGCCTCACGACGATTAGCATAATCGACTAATCTTGCGTGCAAACGATCCCATTCTGAGAGGTCGATCCGACCAGTGGCTTCGTGAAAAAATGACGACGCATGAAAAAACCGCGACAGCAGCAGCAGGTTGCCCTCATCGGAGGCCTGCAGCAATTGCGTCCCGATCGCAAATACATTACCGGCATGGCTATGCCCCCAAAGCATCACACGCTCATTGGCTTCGTGACAGTCTAGGAGTCTGTGACAGAGCTTAACCGCTGCATCTGCGCGTCCCAGATGATGATTTTCACCCGTCCACTCCAAACGGTCGACCGCAATCGATTCCCGCGCATCCGAGGAAGTCATGCCGTTTCGAAACGCTAACAAAAAGCCTTCATCATAGTTCCCACGATCACCGGAAATCGTGTCAACTAATTTCTTATAGGTCCGCTTCATTTTCCTGCTAAACCAAGGAAAAACCCGTTCCCAATGGCCGTACCATCCCAATGCGTCGGTGCCCACCATCGTCCCGTGAACAAGAATGATCCGCCTAATTCCATTCGCTATAAACCGATCACGAGCATCCGATAAACTCTCAGCAAATTCGGCGCACTCATCCAACTGACTGGGGTCAGGCTTCAACAGTTGATAGGATTCCGGAGCAGGCCTGTAGGCGTAGTCCTGATGCAGAAAGTGTTTATTAATGGTCATGGTTGACTCGCTATCCAACTCGTCTGATCAACTCGTTCAAACAACTCAAAGGCAATTCAATATCGCGAAATTACCATTCTATGTTTTTCTCATTCACTCACTTTTTTTAGCACGATCGAGCCCAAAGGCGGAACCGAAAGGCTGACGGAGTAAGGTCGTCCCTGCGCCTCTATGCATTCCGCGTACAGGCCTATTCCATTTCCAACATTCGAACCACCGTAATAAGCTGAATCGCTATTAAAAATTTCCAGATACCGTCCGCGCTCAGGCACTCCTAGTCGATAATTGCGATGCACCGCCGGAGTGAAATTGTTGCAAACTACGACAAAATCACTCTTGTCTCGCGCCCGTCGAAGGTATCCAACGACGCTCGCTTCGCGATTGAGACAATCGATCCACTCAAAACCACCTTCCTCAAAATCAAGTTCATGCAAGGACTTTTCGGTTCGGTAAATTCGGTTTAAGTCACCGACTAATTTCTGCAGTCCCGAATGCGAATCGTGGTCCAACAAACTCCAATCGAGAGTGCCGTTGCAATTCCATTCACTCCATTGGCCAATTTCGTTTCCCATAAAAATCAACTTTTTACCGGGATGCGTCCACATGTATGAATATAGCAATCTCAGATTAGCAAATTTTTGCCAGTGATCTCCCGGCATTTGGTCAATTAAGGCCCCCTTCCCATGCACGACCTCGTCGTGCGAAAAAGGAAGCATAAAATTTTCAGTGAACGTATACATCAGGCTAAAGGTTAGTTCGTCATGATGATATTTTCGGTGAATCGGATCTTTGTGAAAATAACGCAGCGAATCATTCATCCAGCCCATATTCCATTTGAGACTGAACCCTAAACCACCCGCATACGTTGGCCTGGAAACCCCTCCCCACGAAGTCGACTCCTCTGCGATCGTCAATACACCAGGAAATGACTGGTGAACTTGATCATTCATCTTTTTAATAAAATCCATAGCGCCGAGATTTTCGCGGCCACCGTATTTATTGGGAATCCATTCGCCATCGGGGCGACTGTAATCGAGATACAACATCGACGCGACCGCATCGACACGAAGGCCATCGATGTGATATTTTTTCAGCCAAAACAGAGCATTGGAAACCAGAAAATTACGGACTTCGTTTCGATCGTAATTGAATATCAGCGTGTTCCAGTCGGGATGCTCACCCTGCCGCGGATCCGCATGCTCAAACAAAGCGGTTCCGTCAAATCTAGCCAATCCATGGGCGTCTTTAGGGAAATGGGCGGGTACCCAATCGATAATGACGCCGATTTCGTTCTGATGGCAGTAGTCCACAAAATACATAAAGTCTTCCGGAGTGCCGTAACGACTCGTGCACGCAAAATAGCCTACGGTCTGATACCCCCAGCTGCCAGTGTAGGGATGCTCCGAAATAGGCATCAATTCAATGTGGGTGAAATCAAGCTTCTTGCAGTAGTCGACGATCTGGTGCGCAATATCCCGGTAATTCATCCATCCATTGGGCTTCGTCTCGTCCGATCGCCAACTGCCAAGATGAAATTCATAGACTGAGATTGCACGATCCTGGGTGTCGAGCGCCTCGCGTTTTGCGATCCAATCGCCATCATTCCACGGGTACTGTTCTAAGTCAGCCACGACCGACGCGGTTCGCGGCGGCAATTCACTGGCAAAACCAAACGGATCTGATTTTTCAATTTCCAAGCCATTGCAATCAGTGACGCTTAATCTGTATTTCTCCCCAGCCGCCAAACCGGGGATAAACAACTCCCAAACACCGCTAGGGATCCGTTTCGTCATTGGATGACGATGCCCATCCCACCCATTAAATTCGCCAACGACATTAATCGCCTGCGCGTCGGGCGCCCAGACGGCAAAATTCACCCCGACAATCCCGTCAACTTCCCTGAGATGCGCGCCCAATTTTTCATAAATCTCAAACTGGTTGCCCTCGTTGAACAGATAGAGATCATCGTCGCTCAAAAGCGGAGGAAATGCGTAAGGATCATACTCCGTCATAACGACGCCGCCCTGAAGATATCGAAATATATATTTGCCTGCAGCCGGTCCGAAAAATTCGGGATCACATTCTGTTTCAAAAACACCTTCATCACCAATTCGATCCATAGATTGGAAATCTTCTTCTCCAGAATCCAATCGCCAAACGCATTCCACGTGAGGAAAAAACCCTCACTAATACAGTATCGCGCAGGGTCAAAGCAACCTGCTGATGGGAACCTAAATTATTGTGAGCCTGACTTTTTTTTCCCAAAATGAGCAATTGGAAATTAGCGTCATTCCTGACCGGCAAAGCATCTAGTCCCATGATATACCGCATCCCATTGTTTGAAACCGATGAATCCAATCATCGCCACAAGAAAGTTGAATTCAAACTCAGGGAATTGACTAACTCGGCATGAACAGAAAATCTTGCCTGAATAGCAAAATATCCGTCATGGTACCGATCTAATATTCAAACTCGAAATTAGCTCGCGGCATAACCAAACGCCTGTCCCTGTCCAATTGGTTTTATTCGATCGGACAGAAATTCAGCAACTCGATTTGTTTCTTTTTTAGAGATTTTTTTTCCGCTTCGTCGGCGATCGCGAGGGTTTAATTTTAGATGGTGGCCAGCCCTAAGTTGGGGCTGAGCCAAGTGAATTCGATTAGCGACACCCAGACTAGTCTCTGAATTAACTTTGGCAGCCTTTGAGATACTCTTAACCTGGGTATTGGACCCACCACTCGCGTCGATCGTCAGGCTGTTGCCCCCCTGCTCCACCTGATCATACTCATTGGGAACCTGCGTACGGACTTGCGGGGGATCAAACTGCCAAACTCGACAGTTAATGTGGTGAATTGCCATCGCTCTATCGATTCGCTGCCAGAGATCATGGTTCTTAATTAACCTAAGAGTACCGAACTTCTCCCATTGCCAATTATTTTTGCGCCATTGAGAGATACCGCGGCGAATTCCGCGCCCCACGTATTTACTTGACGTGATCAGCGTAACATGAGACTGCTGCTCAAGCGCCTCGAGACCTCGAACCACAGAAAGAAGCTGTAACCGCTCCCCCCGTATACCCGATTCGGTATCTGCTTCTTCGAATCGGGCTGCGGTGCCAATCTGTTCCAGAACGAATCGCCAGCGGCCGCCGGGCGATGGTTGGGATACGTATTTGGCCTCGGTAAATAACAAATAATGGGGAGCGGTTCTATTCATTGGACATCAACCTGATTAATGGAGTTCAGGCGACTGCTTGACCTGCCCGTGCAGGATCAAAAATCAGCCGAAAGGTATGGAACGACCTTCCGTTGTCCTTCAGTTTGCCATCCTATGGCGCAGATCGATTCGAATGTGGAGCGTTGGTTCAAATTGACCTACACAAGAAAAAACCGTTTCCGTCAATCGGCTCATTCTCGATACAGACCTTATCGACAAGGTTTGCCTTAAAAGAAAAGTCTATTTGGGGCAAAATGTTTCAATGACCGACAAGGTCTACTGCGGAACCCCCCTAACCGATACGAACTGAACTCTGGCTGAGAATCTGACTAGGTTAGGCGAACGTTACCAACCGCTTTCGATGCGAAACAAATTCGAAGGCCGCGATCGAGAAGACAGTCGGCCGACCAAAACCTCCTATCCGCTAGGCTAAAATTCACTTGGCTTGCCTAATCGAACCAACATCCTCTGGACTTTACTAACACCCTGAGGGGCTCAAATCGAACTCTTATTTCACTCGTCGATTCTGCTTTTCAACGCAGAAAGATTAAGCGACAATATTAACCATAACCTCAATAGACTAATTTTAACGCGGTGATCGGTTTCGATCACTTGGGCCCTATTGAAGTAAGAAACTACGTCAAAATTCCATCCCACTGGCGATTCAAACTCGTCTTCGCAGCATCAACCACTGCCGATTTTCCTGGAACAACTGGAAACACATCATGTTATTACGTCCCCTGCTCTGCCTTGCGACCATCTTGCTTGGGTTCTCAAACTCAGTTTCGTTAGCAACTCAACCAGAAGCAGACCGCAATGCAGTTGAGCCTCCGAACATTGTGTTCATCATGTCGGACGAACTTGCTTACTTTGAATTATCCCATATGGGCAACCCCTACATACGAACTCCGAACATCGATCAAATGGCTGCCGAAGGAATCCGATTCACCCAAGCCCTCGCCGCCGCGCCGGTGTGCGCCCCGTTGCGAGGCGCATTGATGACGGGCAAGCACATGGGACATGCTTCGGTTCGCGCCAACGGTGGCGGGACACCCCTGCGGGCCGACGAAGTTACCATTGCCTCGATGCTAAAACAAAAAAGTTTTGCTACGGGGGGGTTTGGGAAATGGGGCGCTGGTGGGCGTGATTCAACTGGAGTTCCCGAGAAACACGGATTCGACGTCTTTTTTGGATACTACGACCAAGTTCATGCCCACTCTTTCTTCCCACCCTATCTGATTCGAAACAGCGAAGAGGTCAAACTGGTCGGTAATATTGGAGGTCGTGAAGGGAAAACTTATTCTCATTACGCCATCATGAATGAAGCGTTGGACTTCATCCAAAGCAATCATGAGAGACCTTTTTTCTGCTATCTCCCCATCACGCCTCCGCATGGGATGTACGACATTCCTGCCGACGATCCGGCTTGGAAACTGTATGAGAATGATCCTTGGATCCAAGACCCAACGATCTCGCAGGACACCAAAAACTATGCAGCTATGGTTTCAATGGTGGACCACAACTTAAAACAAGTGCTGGATCTTTTGAAAGAACTTGATCTCGAAAAAAACACAATTGTTTTCTTTACGGGAGACAATGGAGGGCAGGATCGATTTCGCTCAAAGAACCACCCTCGGGGATTTTTCGGGCCCAATGTTAACCCCATAAATGAAATTGAATTTCGTGGGGGTAAAGGAAGTCTCTTTGAAGGCGGTTTGCGTATTCCGTTCATCGTTCGCTGGCCCGGGAAAATTGAACCTGGGCAAACGAGCGATTTACTTTTCAATCAAGTCGACATCTTTCCTACACTGGCTGAATTGACGGGGACTAAAGCTCCATCTGACATCGATGGGTTGTCGATTCTTCCTGAATTACTTGGGCAAGAAAAGGTTGGACGGTCGCAAGAACAGCATCGTTTTCTGTATTGGGAATACGGATCTCAGACGGCCGTTCGAATGAAGAATTGGAAGGCAATTCAGACAAAAAAAGATAAACCATGGGAACTCTACGATTTAAATGTGGATATAAGTGAAGCAAACAACGTCGCTCGCGAGCATCCCAAAATCGTCAACCAAATGAAACAACACGCTCAAAAATCGCATACGCCTGCAATGGAGGGAACTTACACCACGAAAATCAGGCACGAGCGGGATCGGCAAGCAAAGTTTGGAACCTCGCGGGCGACCCCATTACCACCCAAAAATAAAAAAATGAATCGAATCAAGCATCCGAAACTTGTTGCACCCGAGGACATTCGAATCTTGAAGATTAGTAGTGAAAATAAATCAAATGACCGGATGGCAATCTACGCTATCGACGGAAGACCGAATACCATTTGGCACACCCAATTTTCTAATGAACTGATATCTCATCCACATGATCTAATATTGGATCTTGGGAAACCAATGTTGATTGAAGGTTTCCGATACTTATCTCGGCAGGATGGAAGCTGGAATGGAACGTTCGCCGACACCGAATTCACCATCAGTGATTCACCTGAACAGTTTCCTTCGAGCCAGCTAAGCATCACCTTCAAAAAAACCAAGCAGGTTCAATCAGCTGATCTCAAAACCCCCGTCTCTGGCCGCTACGTCAAAATTAGAATTCTTTCCGAAATTAACGAGGGCCCCTGGGCCTCCGCCGCGGAACTGGGAATCATTGCTCAATAACCCCCAAAATTGACTGCGCCCATTACAAGTAGGTACGCCAAAGTTAGGGTTTCCTCAATCCGGACATCTTACTTAAGATCTCCGGTATTTAACCATTAATCCGCGCGACGGACTTTTTTTTGAATTTGTTTTGGCAAACGGGTCTTGCTTTAAAAATTGGCCTTTCTAATCTAGAAACCTGAAAGCGTTCCCCAGACGCAATGAGATGTCAGACAGCTTTCAGATGTATTCGAAGTGAGTAGGATTTCACAAAAAAAATCGAATTACCAAGGATTATTCAGTCCCCTAAGATTTACCTCGGAGATGTTATGAAAACCCTATTGTCACTTACCGTCATGTTGATCGCGGTGTTGTGTTTGAACTTAAACCAGACCAGTGGCCAAGATTACGATATTAGCGAAGACACATTAGATTTTGGTGGCGTTCAAATTGGTTCGAGTGAGACCGACGTCATCACCATCACCAATAACGACATCTACGATATCATTATTTTCGATTACTCGATCAACAATGACCCCAGCAACGTTTTTTCTCTTGTATCCAACCCCATAAATGTAGGCATTGGAACCAACGGAAGCTACGATGTCGAAGTTGAATTTACGCCCTCAACAGACGATTACTACGAAGCCGAGCTGGAAATTTACATTCGAACGTTTTACGGTGATATTACAGAAGTCATCACGCTAATTGGGAACAGCACCTCCTATGATGACCCCTGTGATTTGGTTGACGATATTCGCCAATTCTACAGAGACAGCCTTGCTGACGGGACACTTGATGGCACGGGTTCTGGAAAACGAGCACGCCGCCGCGAGCGAGCCCTGCGTTGTCGATTAAGAGCGATTTCGTATTTGTGCCGACATGGATACTTTTGCTATGCATCTTGGGTCACCCAATCAGCCATTAAAAGAACCGATGGATTAGGCTGCCCACGAGATTTTGTAGCTGGTTCAAATTTGGAAGCGCTTAACAACGATCTAATCTTATTGAACGTTCTACTACAAAACTAAGCTTCTGAGATCACCCGAAAATAACGCCACCCGGTTCGATTGAACCGGGTTTTTTTATGCGCACACCCAACAGGCGATCAGTCGTTTGAGCGCATACTTCTCGTCGCACTAGCCGTCGCCGATACTCAAACTTATTCGATAAAATCGGTTGTGCGGATTGTATTTCAAGATAGACAGAATAAACAGCCTAGGGCAATTTCTAGTTGGATCAAATCCAATGCTACCTCGATAACTAAGAAGTGCTGTTCAACCGATCGATGTCTGATTTTCTCTTGTGGAACCCTCCGAAACGTTGATCCGGCTGATCGAATCACAAGCCAACTCTCAGTTCGCCTCGGCGACGTTAACCTCGCGTTTGGTAATTAATGCTCGGTAAAATTAAAAAGACAATTTTAATTTTCGACCCTAGAAAACGGGCTACCACGGTTGATCACCAGATTGGCCTTGAACCGGTCATGGCTAACTTTCGAAATATGTGCCAGCTGGAAGACCGAATTCTCTACAGCGCCTCTCCCATTGGCGTCTCTGCCGAGCTTCCAATTGAACAAGTAGTTTCTGATTCGTTAACGTATCACGATTTTGCAAATCCCGATCCAATCATTGCAAGCGATCAGGTATCAACCGCAGACTTTCTTCCACCTCCGCCCTTTGGAAGCAACCATGAGTTGTTCGTCATTGATTCGAGGGTTGAAAATTTAAGTGAGCTTCTCAACGAGCATCTTGCCGACGAGTCAGTAAGTGCGTCAATCATTGAGATTAGTAGCGAATCTGACGGAGTCTTTCAACTCACCGAGATTCTTGAGTCTTACACCGACTTGGCGGCAATTCATCTGTTTTCCCATGGTGAGTCCGGAGTAATTCAACTAGGTAACACGCAGCTTTCAGTTGACACCTTTCAACTCTATAGCGATCAAGTCGCAGCTTGGGGTGAGGCCCTCAATCCAGACGGAGACATCCTGATTTACGGCTGCGAAGTCGCTGCTGGACCTGAAGGGCAATGGCTGATCGATGAACTAGCGACCACCACGTCAGCCGACATTTCTGCGAGCACCGATGTTACCGGACATGCAGACCTTGGTGGTAATTGGATTCTCGAAACGACGATTGGATCAAAACCAGAATTACCCAACTGGCTATCCGCTGTGGATCAAACGTGGCATTCTACGCTCGGCGTGGTTGCAAACACCGACTCTTTCATTACCAATGAGAACGATATACTCTCCGTCGGAAGCTCTTCAGGCGTTTTAGAGAACGATATTCTCGAGAACCCTGGCGGAACAATTTCTCAAACGCCCGAACTAAATTTTGATGCAAGCTTGGATCTCTCGGCGAATCAGATCTGGGAGAACACCTCAGGTGTTCCTAACTTTGATTTCAATCTTTCTCCGGACGTCACACTCAACAATAATGTGCTTGATGCACCGCCGAGTGTCACCTCAGCCTATCTTTTCGATGGTGCAGGTCTCGCCACACTTACGTCTACCTTTGCGGATCTCTCTTCTGACCCGACGACAGAAACAGTTTCGTTTGAAATGTGGTTTCGACCATCGAGCGCCACGATCATCGATGCGTATCTTTTTGAAATTGGCGGCCAAGATTCTGGCATTAACTTGTCTATCTACGATGGCGGGACAAAACTGGCACTTACCGTCAACGGCACTGAATCAATTTCAGTTGTCTCAGACATTAGTGCGGAAGTGCTCTCCGGGTCTTTTATTCAGGCCGTCTCCACTTTTGACCCCTCCACGGGAACCGCTGAACTTTTCATTAATGGCATCTCGGTGGGAACCGAAACCAATAGCGCGATCACCGACTGGTCGGACTCGACCGACGCACCATCGTTGGCCAAATCGACAGGAACAGCCAAAGTCGTATCAGGACAAACCATTTTTGGCGGTTTTCGCGGTGAGATCTCCAGCTTCAGCTTTTATCGAACACTTCTTTCGCCCGAGGAAATTGGGCAGGACTATACGGCTTCAACCAGTTTCCTGTCCGTCGCTAATTATGATGCGGTTTCGCAAAACAACGCGACAATCTCAATGCAGCCTGATGGAAGTTTTGTTTATGATCCCGGCGAAAACTTTGACTATTTGACAGGCACAGAAACAACGACCGACACTTTCAACTATACAGTCACCGACAACGTTGGGAATTCGGAAACAACGACGGTATCGGTGCAAATTTCTGGCCAGAACGACAATCCAGAAAACATCACATTTTCGAACACTACCATCGACGAGAACACAGACACCACCGGAGGCAATCCGGTAAGTAATCTATTTACTACTGACCCTGATTTAAACGACGATTTTACCTATTCGATTGTTGGTGGTGTGGATGCTGATAAATTTAGCATTTCAGGCGCAGAGCTAATACTCACCGACGGTCTGATCGACTTCGAGACCCAGGCGTCCTACTCGGTGCAAGTTGAAACACAGGACTCCAACAACGCAACATTCCAAAAATCGTTCACTCTAAACGTCAACAATCTCGACGACACTGCCCCGATTATTACCTCAGCCACCAATGTTGCTGTCGACGAAAATATTCCCCCCAACCAAATCGTCTACACAGCAGCAGCAGATGATTCCGCGGATGTTTCCGGCGGATTCACTTTCGCCATCTCAG
>JAPKBL010000114.1 GCA_028823415.1 Mariniblastus sp. | reverse complement strand
TTGGGCCCGAGGCAACGACACGCTACCATACAACAGTTGGGGCAATGGATCGGCAGTTAGTTCAGCAGGAAAAAAAGCGTCGCCGGGAAGGAACAGGTTGTTCTTCGCATGGGCCGGATAGTTAAAACAGGAAACAAACCAAACTGCGATTACAAGAATGAGCCGCGGGTTCGATCTCACGACCGATTCAACATGGTTGGGCAATTCGCCGGACGTTCAGTTGCACTTGCGCTGCCAACTCAATCGCACAGTCGAGCTTAAAACGACCCCATCATTTCACCGTCTGCTCGATCGCCAAGTTTTTCAAACAACAGGGCGTCGATTGTTTTCGACAGGTGGGTAACACTCCCATCGGCCATGCAAAACTGGGAACCGCCTGGATGCATACTTCCGAATCCGCCGACTTCGCTCACGTCGGTAGGCGGAGTCGATTGCATTTTATCCCATTCAAAGTTTCCGGTCATGGAACTGGTGTTTCGCAAAGACGCACGCGTGCCCGATGCCCAACCTAAACTATTTGGATAGGGCAACATTTCACCAATCAAAATTGTATTGCTGCTTCCGTCCAGGATGTCCTCGTAGCCAATATCGCTATTGAGGAACAGGAGCCCATTGTTATCAACATCAATTGGAGTTTCGACCGAATTATGACAACCTGCATAGTTCGTCAGCCCAGCAGACTCATCAGCGTTCATCGTTTCCCAATACGAGGGGCAATTGTAAGTCGGAATGGTCTTTGCCCGGGCAGCGGCATTGGCAGCGGCATAGGTCCCCTGCGCGATGTCAAAGTTTTTCGCGATCCCATACTGTTCGACGTACACCAACATTTCCACCAGGTACCCCACGTGTTGACCGATCGCTTCGGTCCGAATCGGTCCACCGGGATTAGTCACACCCGCAGGCAGCCGCTCTGTGGAAAACTCATAATGGTGAATAGCGATGCCCAATTGCGCTATATTGTTGGCACAGGAAATCCGCCTGGCGGCTTCCCTGACTTGCTGGACAGCGGGCAACAACATGCCGATCAGGATCCCGATGATGGCAATCACCACCAGCAACTCGACCAGCGTAAAACCAGTTCGCGATTTCTGACGAATGCTCATGTTCTTAATTGTTATCCTGCGTTTCATTTTAATTCTCGCTAACACATTCGAATTTTGTTTTAAGCTGACCTGTTAATCTACTGGCACCTAGGGCACATTCTCTTGACTAGACGCAACGTCGACCGTCACGACCTCCGAGCGCCGAGTTGCTGAACTCTTTGCCGAACCGCGACGCTCGAGTACTGCAGTCACACCGATACGAACTTCGCTCGCAGTCTTTTCCAAGATCGAGATCTCGACAGAAGCTCCGGAGTACTTGTCGATAGCAAGGCTTACATCGAGATCCTCCCCCGCATAGTCGGGACTGCCAGTGACGCTCGAAATCGCGTGCCGAACCCCTAGATCCAGCAACCATCTTGTTTGCTCGACCTGGATGTGTTGACGCAAATCACGCCGCATTTTCAAGCTCGCCGCGACCGATCCTAGCAGGATGGTCGTCGCAACTCCCATCGCGACCAAGACCGCGATCAGGACAACGCCTTGCCGATTGGGTTTGAAGGCTCGCATTAGAGTGACTCCTGTTTGGTCAACGTCGGTTGACTTTCAATCCTCGTTGCGGCAGCCCACCGATTGGCTCGCACACGTACGTGCAACACGACAGGCCGATCCTTACTCAACTCTGTTGTAGCGGTTGAACTCGATTGGGCCTGAGTTACACGTGTATTCAAACCACGCAGAACCTCTAGCGAAATCCACGTTGGCATTTCGGAGGTATCCCAATGGACGATCGCTCCCGGTTCAAACGCAAATTCTTCTTGTCGAATCAGTCGATCTCCCAACCGTTTTTCAACCCGCAACAGAGCAGGTGACGCCGTGTATTGAATCATCGATCCATCTTTTTGTGTTAACTGCAGCTGGTTGTTCTCAAGCTGCATGGATTGGCATTGCCGAACGTCATCGCGAAACTGCCAATTTAGACGTTGGCAGTTCAAGTGTTGAGTTTGCCGCTTCCGAACTGCCGACGAAAACGAGAGCGTCTGATGAATCCATGCCGTAGTGATCGTGAGCAATACGGCGGTCAGCGAGACCACCACCAGTAATTCCAACAAGCTGAAGGCTTGCCTCTGTCGGGATCCACTCATTGATCGTCCTCCGGCTGTGGGGACGAAACATCTTTGGTGATCCATCCAACTAGCTCAAGCGGTTTCCCCGGATGTTTGCGGTGCCAATTAATCCTCAATACGATTTGACTCCCGAAATCGTCATCGACTACTTCACCCGTCAACACTGGAGCTCTGAGTGTCCGAGCACATGCGGTACTCGGCTGCAGCGATTCGAGAGCTGCCACGGCATCCTCCCGTGGCAATTCAGTAAGCTGCTCGAGTTGATTCGAAATCTCTCCCAAAGCGATTCGATGCTGATTAATATCCCGCCAAACAAAGTTGACTTGAAAACAAATGGTTGTCACAAAACTCATTAATGTAAACAGCAGGACCATGGAAACCATTAGTTCCACAACGGTCACACCGCGATTCTGAGAAAACGCTGAGGACGATCGACGATATTTTGCGCGATGACGATTCATGAATTAGTTACATCCGCTCCATAAGGTTAAGGTAACCAAAGTAAACAGCGAAACAGACGAGTCCGACAAAAAACGCCAGGCAAACATTGATAAACCACACCAGCGCTCGAACGAAAAACGAGGTTCGTGTATCACAACGACGCTGCAGACTCGATGCGGTCCAGCGTAATAACCATGCCTGAACTTCACCGTTCGATGCCAAATCGATCGCCTTGGACTCCTGACTGGAAATCAATTTTGAGTTTTCAACCTCTTGCCAAGCATCCTGTTTTTCATCGGAAGAATCGCCTTTTAAATTCAAACGAGGAAACAAGCCTTGCAACGATTCCTGCTGAACCAGCCAACCCAAAACCGAATTGATGGAATTGGATGACAAGGCAGCCAGCGCCAATGCATATCGCTGCTCAACGGGTTTAAGATAGACGCTCTGGCGCCATCGTGTCGGTCGAAAACGGCGAATGTATCGAACAAAAACCGGCCACAGCCAAGGAATACTGGCCAAAAAAAGCAATACGGGGACAAACCAGAGACCGGCAATTAAATTTGACAATGAGACGAACAACTGGGTGACAATTGGAAGTTCCGTTGGTTCAAAACCGAATTCTTCGTACATCTTAAAATGTTCGGGAATGATCTTCAGCGAGATAAAGGAGACGAGGAGGATGACAAAAAACACGTAGATCGCTGACCGAAACAACATCGGTGCCAAGTTTTGACTGTCGTCCTCTCCATCGTCATTCTTCCCGAAGTAGCTTTCCAGCATCACTTCAAACAATTCGGACAACTCGCCTTCCTTGAAAGCCATCTCCAACAACAACATCGCTGAAGGAGGTAATATCCGGGGAACCTGTACCAAGGCTTCGATACAATGAATTCCACTTTCAATCTTCTCTGCGAAATCTAAAACTCGATCTTGGTCCCTTCCGCGGACTTCTCCGGCCAGCCCTTCCAACATTGCCAGCGGGCTGATTCCAGTTCGATCAGCAACTGCCAACACACGCAACAACGCCCATTGGTGCGGCGCAAGCGTGTCGTGGAGACCTCCAACGGTCACTTGGTTGGCATATCGCAGACTTCCGTCTGGATTCGAATTCGATCGCACTTCGCTCACTCAATCCTCATCAGTTATTTTATTTACTTGACGTCAATCCACTAACGATGGCAATCAACGGCATGAACAACGAAATGATGGCCAAAAACAAACAAACGCCCACGACACACAACAAGCAGACACTTAGCGAACTGATCCACCAATCTCCAACCGACCGATTACGATCCCAGTAATAGTCGGCAACCTCTTGCAGCATGCCAATTTTCCCATCCGATTCAGGAACCTGCATTGCTTTTCCAAGCATGCGATATCGTGAACCTGGAAGTAAGGGTGGCAATTCTGCGTCCGGCCGCTTTTGGCAGCAACGATGGAGTTCCAAACTCGATCGGCGTAGCCAGTTCTTGCTCGCATCCAGCCCTGCATTCTTGACCGCTTCACACTGCGACACCCCCAACTGAAGCAACAACGAAACATGCCACGCCCACGACGCCAAGGAGTCGCGATTACTGATCATTCGATAATCAACCCAATTCGTTGCCGAGGAACGACTTCCATTGCTCGTCAACTTCCAACCCCAATTGGCGATCGCCGCCACGACAATCACGATCGCGACGATCCACCATAGCCTCCGCACTGCCTTGGCAGACGCTAACACCAAATTAGTCATCGCCGGAAGTTCAATTCCAAACTCGTCGAACATTTCTTCAAACATCGGAGAAACGAAAAAGCTGAATAACATCGCCAGCAACGAAACCCCAAACAGCATTCCCAGCGGGTAGGCCAGTTTCCGGATGAATTGCGGACGCGTTGTCGAATCTCGACCGATGACACAAGCTCCAATTCTGGCAGCCTCGGCGAGAGCCGCATCGGTCATTGCTTCATCCCTGGACAGTTTCATCAAGGGCAGGCAAATGCCCAGATCATGGCGGCGCTGCAATGTAGATTCCAGATCCGCGCCTCTTCTTAACCAGCGGCTGCACTCTCGCAGTCGTCGACTTGGTTCTCCAGGTAACTCAACCGCGACGCTCTCAAGTTCGCCCGCAAATTGGTCCTTGACACCCATTAACCGATCCCAACGTTCGGCCAATGCCAGTTCATCCTGATTTGATTTCGCGCCATCCATATTTAAATCCCCACCTGGGAAAGTGCACGCAATTGCGACAGGATTGGTAGAAACACCGACAAGCAGTAAATCAATACCACGACACCACCGATCGAACAGGTTAGAGTCGCCGGCAACGTTGCACGCAAGTATTCCAACCGGGTACTGGCGGCCAACTGAAAATACGTCACGCGCGTCAACATTTGCCGATCACTGGTCGACGCGCTAACCACTCGCAACAATTCCGATCGCGCCTTCGAATCTGCACCCGTCAAATCACAACTCAAATTGACTGCCTCTTCCTCCGCGACACCTGCATGCGTCAACCAGCGAATCGTTTCCATCGCCGTCGACGAGATCTGACATCGAATATAATGACGACCACCCAACCAAACTGCCAGTCGACCGATCCCTCCGAAACACGCCCACAATATCATGGCAAGCAAACCAAAAGCGACGATACTGGCGAAGATCATGCTGCCCGACATCTCATCGATTCGTTCCGGCGCCGTCTCACCCAAAGCATTAGAAATGTCGGCCCGCAAGTCGTCCATCTGCGGAACCAGTCGAATTCCCAGGACATACAAACCACAGACTGCGACCGCCAACAGCAATCCCAGATATAGAAACGCCCGACGCAAAACCTGTGCAACCTGGGAATGTGCCAGTCGATGGACAACTAAGCCATCGAGCACCAGCGGCATCGATCCAGTGTCGACAAAGACTTTCATCGCCGCTAAATACCGCTTGGGAAATCTCTGAGCCGACGAGACGGCAGAGAACCAGGAATTCGAATCTGTCTCGTCCTGATCATTCGATTGACTGGGAAGTGCTTTTTGAAACTCATCTTCCAGTTGGTCGATGCGATCCAACGTCAGCCGTTTGTACCCCGTGGATGGAACATCAGCGATTTCCACAGGAGCCTGCGCAATGACTGCCGCCCTCAGGTCGTTGTGAAATTTTTGAACATCCGCTGGCTTCATATTTTGCCTTGAATGACTAGGGATTCTCGTAATTTCAAACTAGCATAGCCATCATTCCTCCAACAGTAGCCTAACGATCCTGTGTTAAACGGCTTCGGGAAAGCCTATTTGCGAAAAATCGGACCCAAAAGAACGCTTGGACGCTCAATGCGCCTGCCCTTAGATCTTTTTTGCGGCGCTGGGCGGTCAAGCCAAATTTCATTGGCCCAGATGTAAACTTGCCCAACGGTCAACAACGTCACCATGATCAGCATCGTTCGCAGGCGGAATCGAAACCAGCGACGAGGCTTGGTTGTGGGGTGGTGCGAGTCTGGCTAGTCATGTTTCATTCGATCAAAACAAAATAGAGCAATTCGGTAGAGCTTGTCGTAACACTTGCAACTGCTCTTTGCTCACTTGTGAGGGGTCGAGGTCGTTGAAACCTGAACGGGCTATCGGACTTCAAAATTGAGTGGCGGGCGTAGCTCATCGTAGTATCCCGTAAAAAGACTTACCGGGGAAATGTAGATGTCGCAGTCCGGCAGTGCGGTTTCAATCTTTTGTACCTGTTCTTGGTTCAGCTGCATTGGACGCAGAACGAGCGTTTTGAGGTTTTTCAATACTGCAAATTGCGTTAAATCTTTCACGGCGGTGTCATTGAGTTTAAGGGTTTCGAGGTTTTTCAACTTCTCCAATGAAGATAGGTCGCTTACGGGTGTTGACGTGATGCAAAGCTTTTCAAGGTTTTTCAATCCAGCCAGCGGCGACAGGTCGCTTACATCTGTGATATAGAGGACAAGCACTTCGAGTTTTTTCAACCCCACGAGGGGCTTCAGGTCACTCACTGGCCTGCCAACTGGCCTGCCAACAAATGCCGCTTTCCACACCATCACTCCGAACCAATTGTCCGTCCTTTTCTCCCACCAACTTCTTTCGTTAATCGGAGAATGGAAATAAACTTGCCCACCCATTTTCTCGACCCACGCAACCACCTCTTTCTCTCTCCGTCTTTGATTCAATTCCCATCCGACCCAGCCGAACGCAACGGAGGCGAGCGTGACCAAAACGAGCAAAGTCCGCAGACGAAGTTGAAACCAACGACGTTTTGGTTTGGGTAGTTGCTTTTCTTCCGAAGACATTTCCATCCAATTGACCTTAGGGTTTCAATACGAATGACGTTATTCTTCAAGTCACGCGCGATCGGCGGCTCCGCGTTCATGCCATTGTTATGCATTGACTACCAGTACGCAGAATCCTGATAAGTCAGACCGGCCTTTACATCGTGATAGAATTCGTGGAGTGTACCATTGCTGTTCGAAACGCGATACAAAATAGTATCTTCCGTCACCACCCATCCAAACGGTCCGACTTTTCTCCCAATCATTTCGCGGCGCACGAACGTTTCGTCACGTTGGCGCATAACGTTCGGTCTAGTGTCGGCGAAATTCTCTTTAACGAAACCGTAAAGGTCTCAATGCGAGATTGTGTAGGTGGCCTAATGATCGAGATGATCCTGTCGCAAGGTGATATCGGTAGCGGCGGATGTAGATCTTTTTGAGAATCGTTTTCGTGAGGCCCGTCGGCAGGATTGGCCGGCGGAAATGAACTAGTTTTGTTCACAGCGATTTACTTCAGTTTGAGACGCAGCTTCACACGTCAAATTCTCAATTGATTCATAACGGTTACGATCACCTAGCCGGAACGGAAATCATTGCTTCAAAAAACACGCGCAAGTCCAGCTTCGCGTGCATCGTTTTGTTATCCCGCGTTTTGGTCAAAGCGATCGAGTAATTTCCCACAACGGTATGACCCAATCAAGATGGCGGGCAAATAGAGTGGCAGCAACAATACGCCAATCCCTAGCGTCGAGCGAAGGAATGTCCCAACAGTTGGGTGCCGTACCGGATCATAACAGAATAGGTGAAACAGTAAAAACGACAGAAGCGGAACGGCGTAGGCGAGAGTCCAGCCGAGTCGTGAATCATGGATACCGCCAACGATCATTCCAACTAATATCATCGCGATAGTGAGAATCGCCAAGCAATTTACCACCTTGTAAACGATTGGGTTTCGCCCATAGTTTTTACTGAATTCGTCCCCATCGGCCGGTTCGACAAGTGAAATGAAAGGGTATCGGACGATCACATAGAAACTGGCCAACAATGCGACGATCATCACGAGAATAAAGATCATCCCAGCGGGATTTCGTGCGAGTGGCGGTGCATTGGGGCCAAAAAATGGGCGAACGAATATCGAACAAGCGAGCGCAGCTGCGATGCTGCGTTGCGCGAAAAAGTAAGACGTTGGGAATTCCGAGAATTCGATTTTAATTCCAAACCATGCTAATTCTGAAAGCGGGATAACGTCCGTGATCACCGAGTCGGAACCAGCGATCATCCATTTTCTAAACCACGCGCAAGTCCGGCTTCGCGTGCATCACATTGTTATCCCGCGTTTACGGATGTCTCGCCGCGACTGCTGGTGCGGATCTCTTCGATTATATCACGTCCCGAATCAAGTCCTCAATCCTGGGCTAGTAGATTCAGCTTTACGCGCTCGGTCTCGAATGAACAGCATTCTGCCAATCGCAAAGGAACAACCGCCAATTATCTCTCGCCATGCACCGATGTCTCCCGAAAGCTGACGGGTAGCCAGATAGAAATCTTGCTGGCTAGGTGCAATTGCCATCACGGGTCTCGTCGCACCAAAGAAGAATGCACCGATCAATGTATAGACAACAATCATTGCTGCAATCCTGAAATCCGTTAACCCTCCCGCGAGGCAAGACAAAGCTGGAGCAAGTACGAAGAGAATGAAAACAATCGCGTCTCCCGCTGAGCTTTCTATTCGGAGACCGGCGATGAATGCAGCCAAGCCGCCAATCAGCGTTCCTGAAATCCCAAAGCAAATTGTGTGGATTGTTCGCATGAAGTTTTAAGCGGGATAACGGAAAAGATCACCGAGCCGGAACGGAAGATCTTGTCATTGAAAAGCACGCGCAAGTCCGGCTTCGCGTGCATCGTATTGTCATCCAGCCGTTGGCGCTAGTTGCTGGCCCCCAAATCGGAAAAGTCCAGATCGCCAAACATCATGATACCGCCTTTGACGATTGACTGCTCGCGCCTCTCAGCCAAAGGAAAATAGTCGTCCCACCATTCCTTCAGTGGCGGTTGCGAATCCAGATCATCTATCTCTAACCCCGAACCATCAACTCGGCAAGACATCCTGTTGTATTCTTGTTCTCCGATTTTAGTCAATTCAATCCTGCCAGAAAACCAAGACCCTTGTTCGGTGAGTTCCGTCAGAGCGACATGTGCTGCGGCAAATTTGTCGGGTGATTTCAAAAGATTCAGAAAAACAGGCCGCGAATCATCTCCAAACCAAGCAAGCACACGGGAAGGGCCAGTCAATTCCAGTGTTGCGGACGATACGTCGAGCGTGATGTCATCGTTCGATACCATCGCAGCAAGAATGTGCAAATGAGTACGACAAATACCAAATGACAATGCCGAACAGATCAGTGCGGTGACAATCAGTAGCGAGCGTATTCTGAATCGCAACATAGGTTTCATCAGGCAGGATAACGGTTACGATCACCGAGCCGGAACGGAAATCTCAACTTCAAAAAAACGCGCAAGTCCGGCTTCGCGTGCATCACATTGTCATCCCGCGCGATGTTTGTCGGGATGCGGCATCATCACTGCATTGATTTCCACCGCGGCAGAGTAATAAGTGCAACTATCGCTGGAACAACCAACATTATTGCAATGAAGCCGGGACGAGAATAGTGTTCGAGCACCTGTTCATTCGCTGGCCACGTATAAATCAGTACGCAGTTCACGAAGAACAGGCCAAAATAGAGCGCAACAGCCCATCGACGCATTCCGAGCAGTCCAACGCCACATGCAACCGAGGTAGCCTTGGAAAACGTATTCCATAAGTTGCGTTCGATCGTCAATTCAGACCAAGTAAATGGTTTCATTAACAGGAACAACACACCGCCAACGATCAGGAACCACGCCAGAACCGTTATTGAAATCGGGCGAGATCTCGTTGGGACGGAGTCCTTGGCAGGATTTGCGATTTGTTCGATCTCAGTCATCATTTCGATAGTAGAAAGTGCGGTCAACTAAGCGGGATAACGGCGACGATCAACGAGACGGAACGAATGACCAAAACATTTAAAAGCACACGCAAGTCTGGCTCCGTGTGCAACCCATTGTTATCCCGCGATTCTTATTATTGGGAAAGGCCTGCATTCCCCTGATTCGTTTCAACGGAAGGTTTTGCCGACACCGCCATGAACGAAGCGGTTGACTCTGATTTACAAGACAGTTTACCAACAAAAGCTCGCGTTGAGTAACATGGAAGGTGATCGCGCAGCGACCATGCGTAAACACCCGTTGGCGGACACGTCGTGAGGTGCTTACGTTGATTTGACGGCATAGAGGCGTACACCACCACAATCGTGACACAAATACGAATCTACTTTGCCAGATTTTGGAAACGTGCTCGACCAAAAACCGCGTTGGGCGTCGACTGCGGCGTACTCGAATCCGGCCGTTTCCCCAAAACCGCCTTGCTTGTCGATAACCTTTATCGCAGACAGATTGCCGCCACAGTCAGCACATTTACGAGTCTCATTGTCCATTAGTAATGCCTTGTCCGCCAACGGGGGTTTATGCGACATGATGTCGCGAAATGCGATAATACCAGAATTTTAACAGCAACTTAACGCTTGCGTCGAGTGTTGTTGCAGATCGGAAAGCGGAATAACGTTTGAAATCACCGGGCACGAAGAATAAGTATTTTCTGGCAGCACGTACGCAGAGTGCTCCGTGTGCAACCCATTGTTATCCCGCGTTTCTTTCAGTTGGGATCAAGTCAATCGAAGATGTGATGATAAAGTAAAGCAAGGTAGAGAACAGCCCGCAAACACATCCAATAAACGCTCCAAGCAAGCACGGCCAACCGCTAATTACTCCGTTGCCAGGAACTCCTGAGCTCGA
Organism: Mariniblastus sp.; assembly: GCA_028823415.1. Lineage (GTDB taxonomy): Bacteria > Planctomycetota > Planctomycetia > Pirellulales > Pirellulaceae > Mariniblastus. Next base: position 4,163 of record JAPKBL010000114.1, on the reverse strand, counting down.
CGTCAAATTTATCCGCTGGCATCGCGAGCCAGACCAAGGTGGAGTATTTCGCGGTCCGGCGATGCCTTAATTTGACGCTGAAAGCTAGGAACTCAACATTGGGGCTTAGGAATGTATCCAATTGCAGTTCCCTTTGCCTAGAAGACCTTTTGTGTGAACTGGAGCACATTGAAATTTCCACTTGTCGCTCGACGGTTATCTATCAATAATGCTCCGATTCTCAAACTGAAATTTCTATCTGGCGACTCTAATGCACAAACTATTTCTGGCGATTCTTCTCCTAATCCTCTTGCCGCTCTCGGTTGTAACAGCTCAGGAAACCAAGACAAAATCGACCCCCGTTTCAGTCAACTCGACCAATGGCAAACTGATCTGCGAATTGGCCCCTAGCAATACCAGCATCGAGTTCATCGGTACTCACGTAGGTGACAAGCCTAAGCCGAGACTCGGTGGTTTCAAAAAATTCAAAGGTCAAGTTGAGATCGCGGATGGAAAACCAGTCGCGTTGAATTTGGATATGGAAATCACTTCGATCTGGACCGAGTTTGACAATCTTACGAAACACTTAATGAATGCCGACTTCTTTGAAGCCAACAAGTTTCCAAAGTCAAAATTCGAAAGCAGCTCCATCAAAATCTCTAAAGATGGTAACTGCACCATCCAAGGCAAACTGACGCTCCACGGCGTCGAAGGAGATTTTGAGTTTCCAGCGAAATACCAATCGACTGACCAAGGGTTCCTCCTCACCTCCGAATTCAAACTCGATCGCACAAAATTTGGAATGACGAAGATGACCGAGGGAGTCGAAGCCGCAGTATCGGTAAGCATGTCAATTGGCAAACCAACGAAGGGAGTTAAATCCAAAACTGGTAACGGAAGCGATGCGAGTGAAAAAAAATCCAGCCTCGATGACTCAAAAATTGAAGGTGACAAAGTAACGATCAGCCTTCCTGCGATGACGTGAACTGGCTGCGCCGCTTCCGTGCGAAGCCGATTGAATACCGTTGCTAAAATTCGTGCCTTTGACATCAACCTCGACGAGCAAACCGTCACGATCATTCATGCAGAAGACTTAGACATCGAATCAACACTCAATGAACTTGCCAAAGTTAACGACAAAATGGCTGGATGGTCGGTTAAACAATAGTAGCGAAATCGTCGGGTGGCGTTGATGGCCTTCGCCATTGCCGGTTGCATCCTGCGATCCCCAATTAAAAACCCTGTCTCCAAAGCAAATGCTGGAGTCAGGGATTGGAACACTTAGTAGTAAGGCTCCAACGCAAAATTCAGCTCTCACCTCGCGATCTCGAATGTGATTACGATTCTTAACAACGGCTTGCCAGAACTCATTGGCGTGTCACCGTCTGTTGCTATTTCTTCTTCACTTCGATCACATCGCCGCCTTTGGGCTCTCCCCTGCCGTAGCAAACCAGATCGAGGAACTGATTGAAAGGCATCGCAGGTCGCCTTGTCTCGCGTGCGGGGACTAAACAGCACGCGTCTGGCGGGAACGTGACCCATTGAATCAATATAAACCATCTTGCTCCGTATCTGCTTCTCGGGGACAGGTCAAGATGCCCGTTGCTAAAAATGATTTACAACCATGAACGACTGGTTTGCGTTATCTGCCGGTAACAGGTTCTACCTTTGAAATAAGATCCCCATTTGGATTCAAAAAAGCCAATTAGACCGAAACTTGGCAACCAGAATTGGCAAAGTGATTACCCTGTTAAAACTGGACTCGGGAAATACTTTCCGTCGGGAGGCAAACCACCTCTTTAGATTTGCGTAACTTTGTAATAGGTTGAAGTCGTCCAGCTGATGCTTGTGTCCGTTTGATCAATATTGGAACCATTATGGCAGACCCCGTAAGCCTTGAACCCGAACGCATGACCTGCATGGAGATATGGGGTGGCAATCGCGCAATCGACAAGTACTTCGAAGCTCCGGGGCTCGATATTTATGTTCACAGTGCCCCCTACAAAGACAGCCAAACAGGCGGTGGAGATATCTACTATTTGACATCTTGCGCATCGGGCCGAATTTCCCGATTCTTGCTGGCGGATGTCAGCGGACATGGCGAGTCTGCTTCGGCGATTGCGGTTTCTTTGCGAGATCTACTTCGCCAAAATGTGAATAAAATCAGCCAACAACAATTCGTCACCAAGATGAACGTGGAGTTCGGCGATTTGGGCGAAGAAAGCGGTTTCGCCACTGCCGTTGTCGCCACGTTTTTTGAGCCCAAGAAAAGTCTTGACATCAGCGTGGCTGGACATCCTTTTCCAATCTACTACAGGGCCTTAAAACAAAAATGGGTTCATCTTGAAGGTGCTGAATTAGACGAAGGTTTGGAAAACCTGCCGCTGGGAATTCATGAAGACTCAAACTATCCCGGCCGGAAAATCACCATCGCCGTGGAAGATATGTTCTTGTTGTACAGTGATGCATTTATTGAGTCGGTTAATGCACATGACCAAATGCTTGGAATCAAGGGCGTGCTTGAGATTTTGAATGGCGCCGATGGGCTCTTGCCCGCGGATGTGATTCCATTCTTAAGAAGTAAAATTGGCACGATGGCTGATGGAAATCTGACCGACGATGATGCGACGATGATCTTGGGCCATTTTACGTCGACCAAAGTCCGTATGCGTGACAACCTAATGGCGCCATTTCGCCTGCTAGGCGACGTCTGCGACAACACTAAGTTACGCAAATAGCAATCCACTTCATGAACTCACGTTCTGGCTAGTCCAAATTGAATTCGAATTTGCAAGGATTTCAGTTGTCTAGCGAAAGTATTTCCGGTTAGGCTTTTTCAGGAAAAAAGATACTTAACACGATTCCATCTGGAAAGCAGATCAGTGCAGTGATGAAAAGAAAACTCCTTGGAAAATATTTGTTTGTGTTGGCGGCCTTCGTTTCGTTTCTATTCTCGATCTCTCTCTGGTTTAGTGGTCAACAGGATGAAGGCGTATTTGTCGGTTTGTGGGTCCCGTCCATTTTAGCACTGGGCTGCTTGTTGTTGACGGACAAGCAACAGGCGGGACCGGGTCAGTGATTACAATAGCAATTTTTATTATAGGACTGTTTGTCAGTGGCATAACATTGACTGCAGCGATGTTCGTCGGTATTCAAGAGGCGTCCGATCCCGCCCTAAGTCGAGTTGCCGATTTGACGGAACTCGAAAAAAAGATAGTTGACAGATGATCGTTTCAAAGCGAATTGTTTGAAGCTTCCCAGCGAACTAGGAAACAGCGACGGGTAAAACCTGATTTCGCTTTCGGGCGGATGACTTCTTGCGGTCACTGCGGTTGCACGTCAGGGTTCAGGTCGCCCGGTTAACGGCCTGCCAAAATTTGTCCTTGGTTATCCCACCACAACTTGGGGTAAGGTTCATTCATGTTGTTATGATCTACTCGCTTGTGAAAGTACTCAGAGATTATTGACAGGGAAAAATTTTCCCCAACGGTATAATATTCTGCCGCCGAATTACATCGTTGAAATCAGATGGTATCGGGCACACGGCCATTGAAACTTTGCCATTCAGCGGCAGAGGTTAATATTTCTCGGGCACCAATCAGCCATCGTTCGTGAAATGACTCGGTGAAAACTGCGGATATGTTTTCATCACTTCGGTTGACATTCCGCTGCCAACCTACTTGGGGATCGCAATTCACCTGAATCACCTCCACGTTGTATCTGACCTTCCCCCACAAACGATACCAGTCTTTAACTTAGAGTATCCAACTTCTCAAGGAAGCCGTTTTTTAAATTGAGCGTAGCGAAATTTGAAAAACGGCTTGGCATCATCGTCTCGGGTGCTGGTAAGCGATAGCCCAACGAGCTGTGCGGTCCAAGCCGGATGCAACTTCCATCGTTCATCCACAATCTTCGTCGTTTTGGTTGTCTTTTTGGCACTTTGAGCCCTTCTTGACGCCAAAGGCGTTCAACCCGTTTGTGGTTCACGTTCCAACCTTCCCGATGGAGTAACGCAGTCACACGGCGGCACCCGTATCTTTCATCGTCGGTCGCTAAGTCTACAATCCGTTTGAGCAATCTCGGCTCGTCGTCCGGCACATGGCGTTGCCGCCGCTGGGTCGAACGAGGTTGGCCAATCACTTGGCAGGCCCGGCGCTCTGAAACACGATTAACGCCAAACGTGT
>JAPKBL010000024.1 GCA_028823415.1 Mariniblastus sp. | reverse complement strand
TTAACGTTGAGAGGTTCAATTAACGTTGAGAGGTTCAATTAACGTTGAGAGCTTAAAATCCGGCCCCAAGTCCTTCATTAAGTCTTAGGGATCGAGAACAGTCTTCGTGAGGCTCAGTTCAAACGTGGCTGCGCAATCCGACACTTGGAGATATCTTGGGGTTCAAACGCAATCTCAGCGATCCTCGAGGGATACCGCTTAGCAATCACGACGCTCCGTACCCGTGGAAGCTAGTGGGAGCGATGTAGTACGAATTCCGCCAATTCGCGAAGACTCGAGGCGTACGGACTCGAAGGCAGCGATTCGGCAAATGAAATTGCCTTTGAGGCGTGTTTCTCGGCAACTGACTGAGCGTAGGCGATGGAATTAGTGCTATCTAAGTAGGGCATCAAGTTTTCACAACTCGAATTTGGGTCCGCAAGAATAAGCTTGAACTCTTCGTGCGAGGAGGGATTCATTTGCTGGAGGCAATGGATGACCGGCAGTGTTGGTTTTTGATTGATTAGGTCTGTTCCTAAAGTTTTTCCGACCTGCATTGGTTTACCAACCAAATCCAACACATCGTCGATCACTTGAAAAGCAACGCCAAGGCTTCTGCCATATGATTCGTACTTCTCTGCTTTTTCCACCGAGGCGTTAGAGAGATGTGCTCCTAGCCGGCATCCAACTCCGCAAAGTTCGGCAGTTTTCTCTGTAATCATCTGGAGGTATTCGGTTTCAGTAAGGTCAAATTTTCCTTGCCATGCGTTCTGTCTCATTTCGCCTTCGCAAACGCGATTGCTTGCGACTGCCAACATGCGAAGCGATTCGCAGGATTCTGAGAGGCTTGCAATGTGAAATGAGTGTGTAAAGAGATAGTCGCCGAGCAAAACGCTGACTTTGTTGCCCCAGGTCGAATTCGCTGTCGCGCGATGACGCCGGGTTAGCGCCTCATCGAGGATATCATCGTGAATCAGCGTCGCGGTATGAATCATTTCCAATGCTGCAGCAATTTGCAGATGTGATTGGCCGATGGTTCCGCAACTCGCTCCGCACAATAACAAAAAGGCGGGCCGAATCCGTTTCCCACCGAGAAGCCAGCTATGTTTCAGGAGCTCGTCGACAAACGGTACCTCATTACTGAGTTCTTTGCGTAGGATTGATTCAACCGAGTTCAAGTCCTTACGAATGGGTTCGTAAATCGATTCAAGACCGTTTTGCGCAGAAGACAACTCTGGAACTGCCGTTTTCATGTTGTCATCCGTTGGGCTGGCTGTTTGGCTCACGAATGTTTCCTTATCCATTACCTAGTTAGCTGAACATCATCTAGACAAGACTGTATCTAGCGTTGATCGGGTTCCAATTGACGTTGAAAATGCCCGCTTTTTCCACCGGATTTTTCCTCGAGCTGTATTTCGAGAATTCTCATCCCACGATCCACGCTTTTACACATGTCGTAGACCACCATCGCCCCGACGCCCACCGCGGTAATCGCTTCCATTTCGGTTCCCGTTGTTTCGACAGCGCGAACCGTACCTGTGATTTTTATTCGAGTATCAGAAACGTAACAAAAACGAACATCCACTGAATCGATCCTGATCGGATGGCACAGGGGAATCAAATCTGGAGTTCGCTTTGAAGCCATAATCGCGGCAATTCTTGCGACTTCCAACACATTGCCCTTCTGAATCTGATCGTTTTTGATCAGTTCAAGGGTCTCAGCGGCCATTTCCATCAAACAGCTCGCGACGGCCACGCGACGGGTCGCAGTTTTCTCACTGGTATCGACCATCCGAGGATGGCCATCAGCGTCGAAATGGGAGAGTGAGTTCAAGGTGTCATCTAGGGGGTCTGGAAATCGGTTCAGTTGTTCAACGCCAAAACTCGTTTACTACAATAAGTACCGAGCCAAACCGTCAAGAATAACGGAATAATGGGGATTTTGACAGCCGCAATTCGGTCAAAACAAGTCTCAAAACTGGCGAACCGAAGTGGCGACGCAGGAATGACGACATTTTCTAGGCGGGCTGTTACTCAATTACCGCATTCCTAATGAACGCGGCCCACAAATTTCGGAAAAGGACTGAGCCGTCTCCGAGCGTCCTGGCAATAAAAAAACCGTTGCCTGTGGGACAACAGGCAACGGTTTATGCGAAAGACGGCGAGCACACTTGGTCAAATTGAACCTGCGGCGACAAACCTTGGGTAAGGTTTAAACAAGTTCTTTTAGTGAACCGATTAGTGTGCGAAGTCGTTCAGCGAGCAAGCTCGCGTCAAACGGCTTCTTAAACGTTTCGTTAATTGCTGAACGATCGAACGAAATTGGTTGTCCGTCGTCTGGCAATAATGCGATTAGAATCGTTTCCGAAAAATCGGGATTCTTACGCAGGTTTTGACAGATTTGCATCGCCTCTACTTTTCCGATCGAGAAATCGGTGATGATGCAGTCGGGGTGAAAACTTTCAGCTTGAATGCCGGCTTCGAAGCCGCTGGCAGCCACAGCTACTTTGAAAGATCTCTCGGGAGGTAACTCCCGTTTTAAGTTCTCGATTAATACCTGATCTTGAGCGACAATCAAAATTTTTGCCATCGCTTCATCTTCGAGATCACCCAAAGGCATACCATGCTCTTTGAGGAATTTGATCAGGTATTCGCGTGGGATACGACGGTCTTGCGAACCGGGGATTCGGTAGCCTTTAAGGCGTCCCGAATCGAACCATTTGCTGACCGTGCGCGGGGCCACTTTGCAGATCTTGGCGACCTGTCCAGTTGTGAACACCTTCATCGCAGGCTCTCCATAAACACTTTGAATCGTCTTTCGCTACACAGGCTAGTCAAGGAAAGTCCCTGACTCTCACAATGTAACTGTCTATCCCTTTTGTCCGCTCGGTGCGTCCAACTGGGTCGGGATAAACAAGTAATCGCTTTTTTGGGGTGAGTTCGTGTCCGTACTTACCCACCCGTTACGACATCGGCCATGACTGATCAAACTATAAGTTAATTTCGGTAAGATCATTCGGAGTCGAATTATCGGCCCCTTACAATCGGAAAACTCACATACAGCTTGAAACATGGTGACGATGATGTCGCCTAAGAAGAAATGCAATCAATAAACACCAATCGGGTCAAAGGCGCCTACTGATTTTTAGCCGAACAGATGTTCGGTTATTGATTCCCCCCCAAGGAACCTTTGTTGCATTGCTGGCTTGTTAGCAATGAAACGCTAGTTCCTGTTTTTATGTTTCGTTCGTTTGTAGGTAGTTTCTTTAGAAACTTTCACCAATCGCTCTGTTAACAAGCGTTGATTCCAAAAAAACAGGTCAAACAGTGAGGTTGGGAATAAGAATGAGGGCGGAATGCCGACTCAAATTGCCCTAAGCGCGTAATCGAATCGATTTCCGTCTGTAAATCGAAAGTGCAAGCAGTGGTTGGGATCTGATTGCGTTCGCGGATGCGGTCGGGATATTTAGGGAGTTTTGATATCAAACACAAGAACCTGTTCAAGTTTTCCATCAATCATTTTGACGAACGCCTTATGAGCCGGGTGGGGTAAGTAAGCGTCACGATCTTTCTCATTGGCGAAACTTACGATAAATGCGTGGGTGTAACCTTGGGCTAGGTTTTCGGGACTAACGTTAGTTCCTGATTCTAGTGATGTGATTACGTCAATTTTCTCAGGAAGTTGATTGAAAGCCTTGGAAATCGAATCGACTTCGGCGGGCGGGACGGAGTTCTTGAATTGAAACAGAACGATATGGCGTACAACCGAGGACGCGTGCGGGTGGGCAACATGCGTCTTCAGGCCGTCGAGCATTTGTTCAGTGACAAATTGGTTACCTGCTGGGTTTAGGTGTACGCCATCGGATGTCAAAATGTTCTTGGCGACGTTTTTTGTGTTATTTGTTTTGAGATATTCGACGAAATTTTTGCGAAGATCAAGTAATTGGGAGCCAGTTTCCTTTGCAACCCGACGGCTTATGGCTGAGAAATCTTCAAGCATAGAGTCCAAAGGATTGGTTCCGTCAGTTTTTTCACCAATCATGCTTGGTGTGCAAAGGATTACTTTTCCGCCCTGTGACTGAATCTTACCAATGATTTCTTTAAGGCCTGCTTCAAAATCGACAGGTGACGTCCCTCTGCCGCTTTGCGAGTGCCAAACGTCATTAATACCGATGTAAATGAAAACCAGATCAGGCTTTTTTGAGAGCACGTCTTTGGTCAAGCGTTTTTGGAGATTGGGCACTCGATTTCCGCTGATGCCGGCGCCAATGACCTTGATGTTTTTGTCGGCGTAGTTCTCTGTTAAATGATTTTTAAAGAGGGTGACATAACCATTGGGGCGAACACCTGCCTGTGTAATCGAATCACCTAGGAACAGAATGGTCGTGTTTTCGGGAATCATAGCGAGTTCGCTGTCCTGAGCGGATGAGTTGTTTGTTAAAAAAAGAACCGCAATTAATAACGCGATGAAATGGATGGGGCTTTTCACGATTCTCTCCTAGGAGCGCTGGTTTAAAGGCGAAATTGTAACAAACATTGGATTCGAGGTAAAAGGAAATGGAAGCGACGTTCGGATTTGTCGAGCTATTTTCTGAATGTGATTAATCGGTCAGAAACGGAATGGGAAGAATTGGTTCGGATTATTCAGTTCGAAGTCGAATTAGGTCAATGATGCTGTCTACCACTATCTCTGGCGTCGCTTTGAATAATTACGTTAATGGTTAGACTGTCGGTATGACAATTTTTCGTCCCTGTATCGATCTGCACGAAGGCCACGTTAAACAAATCGTGGGAAGCACGCTAAGTGACCCATCCAATAGCGTGGCTGGCGACGATGATTTGGTGGTAAATTTTGTATCCGAACGAACGGCAGCCTGGTATGCAGAGAAATATAAGTCAGATGACTTGCGGGGCGGCCATGTAATCCAGTTGGGCCCTGGCAACGAGGAATCTGCGATTGGAGCACTCGCGGCGTTTCCCGGGGGACTGCAACTGGGAGGCGGGATCAGTCAAGAAAACGCCGCTCAATGGCTTGATCGAGGGGCAAGTCACGTAATCGTAACGAGCTGTTTATTCGACGAAGCGGGGAATTTTTTAGAGCAAAAGTTAATCGAACTCGAACGGGAAGTAGGTGCTTCGCGGTTGGTCATTGACCTCAGTTGCAAGTCAACAGAGCAAGGCTGGATGGTCGCCAAGGATCGGTGGCAGACTTTGACAGATCTGTCGGTGAGCCACGAGACGCTCGAGCATCTGGCAGGTTTTTGCGACGAGTTTCTAATCCACGCTGCGGATGTAGAAGGGCTTTGCCAGGGTGTAGACGTTGAATTAATAGGTTTGTTAGGTGCCTGGGGGAAAATTCCGATGACCTATGCCGGAGGAGTGGCATCGATGGAAGACATTCGACGAGTGTCGACCGTCGGCCAAGGGAAAGTGGATGTTACGGTCGGTTCTGCCATGGATATTTTTGGAGGGGATGGAGTAACCTACCGCGAGTTAGTCGACTGGAACCATGCTCGGTGATTCATGGCAAAAGAGTATCGCTTGCCGCAGCTGATGCGAATCGCATCAGAGAAATTGTGAGACGGGCGAAGGCTAGAGTTTGAGCCCAGAACGTGGGTCGCTGTGAGAATAATCGATTATTTCCCAAACCCCTTCTGTGTCTTTTTGAAATGTTAGTTTTACGCGTCGTTGCCCCCAAAGGGGTTCAGCTCCGCTGTCGACCCGAACGGTGACCGAAACATTGAATTGAATCTCAGCAGTCGGCGGTTCGGATTTAACCAAATTGTAATTGAAAATACCGGATACGCGGCAGGTTTGGAAATCGTATCGCGGCATTTCAGCTTTGGCTCGATTCCGAGTCTCAGCGTAATCGTCGCTAAAAAAGTCCAGGATGGCTTCAAAGTCGTTGCGTTGAACTGAGTCTGCGAGCGCAATTATTCGATCGGTGACTTCCTCCCGTTGTGTAACTACCATTCGCTCACATGTGACAATAGCCGCGGTGATTGCCAAAATTACTAACGCGATTTTGAGCATCACCTTTTCACGTGAATGGACTGCAAAGGCGATAAAAACCAAAGTTAAAATCGCACCCGCAATCATGGGGACGGTCGAATTTTCGGTGAACCATGATGTCATGTTAACGAGAATGCCTTGAGGAATCGGGATTTAGACGGATTCTATGCCCGGGTGCTCTGTGAACACTATAAAAGAGAAATTGTAAAAAAACAAATCGCCGTGACGGGGAGGCCCTTAAACGAGCTGCGAAATGCGGTGTTTTTGTTCATGGTAAAAAAATATCCGCCGGGGATACCGGCGGATATTTAATGAATTTCGAAGTCGTATTCAATCGCCCGGTTTTCTATCAACCAAGTCGATCTCTTACGCTAGTTATTTTTTTCCAAACAAGGGGCCTGCGAATACGGCCGCATTGCCAAGTTGCTCTTCGATTCGAAGCAGTTGATTATATTTAGCCATTCGGTCGCTCCGCGATGCGGAACCGGTTTTGATTTGGCCAGTCGATAGTGCAACCGCGAGGTCTGCGATGGTTGAATCCTCAGTCTCGCCACTTCGATGGCTCGAGATGCTCGTGTACCCATTTCGATGAGCTAGTTGGATGGCTTGAATCGTTTCGGTGAGCGTTCCGATTTGATTTACTTTGATTAAAATTGAATTCGCGATGCCTTCGTCGATGCCACGTTGTAAACGTGTCGTATTGGTGACAAATAGATCATCACCAACCAACTGGACACGATCGCCACATTTGTCGGTAAGTAATTTCCACGCATCCCAATCATCTTCACTGCAACCGTCTTCGATTGAGCAGATCGGATACTTGTCCGCCCAGTCAACCAAGAAATCGACCATCGCGCCGGAGTCTAATTCTTTTCCATCGATTTTGTAAACGCCTTTTGACTCATCGTAAAATTCAGTGGCGGCTACATCGAGTGCAATTTGCACTTGCGTGCCAGGTTCGTAGCCGGCTTTTTCGATCGCCATCATGATCAAGTCGAGCGCTTCGACGTTACTGCCAAGATCGGGGGCAAACCCACCCTCGTCTCCGACCGCCGTGTTGAGACCTTTATCCTGAAGCACTTTCTTAAGGTGATGGAAAATTTCACAGCCACATCGCAAAGAGTCGCTAAAGGTTTCGAAGCCTAGTGGCATGACCATGAATTCCTGCACGTCAACGGAGTTGTCAGCATGTTCACCGCCGTTGACGATGTTCATCATGGGTGCGGGTAGAAGTGTTGCGGCGGCTCCACCAAGATAGCGATAGAGTGGTTGGTTGCAGAATACAGCGGCGGCTTTTGCAGAAGCGAGGGAGACACCCAGGAGTGCGTTGGCGCCAAGGTTCGATTTGTTGTCGGTTCCATCTAGATCAATCATGATCTGATCGATTAAGCCCTGATCACAGCCATTAATTCCCATCAACGCATCGGCCAACGGTCCGTTGACATTGGCGATGGCTTTGGTCACACCCTTACCCATGAAGACGGATTTATCTCCGTCCCGCATTTCCCAGGCTTCGTGCGCTCCAGTGCTGGCGCCACTGGGGACGGCGGCAGAGCCGAATGATCCGTCGGCGAGCGTGACATCGACCTCTACCGTCGGATTCCCACGACTGTCGAGGATTTGGCGGCCTTTGATCTCTACAATGTTATCCATGTTTAGCTTCCACAATTACTTTGGTTTTTTTTAAGATGATTGATTGATATTGTCCCCATTCATCGAAATTCCGAAAGGGGTTTCTTTCGTGAGTTTATGAAGACACCGCCCTGCCCTGCAACGTTGGTTTTTGTGCCCGTTGTTGGCGATTAGTGTTGTCTTTTTTGATGCAGGAGGAATGCGTTCGCTGGAGGTCACTTTGGTTTTCGCCAAACAGACCTAGCGTTTTCGGATATCTCGCTGTCAAGACGCTGCATTTGAATCTTCATTCGAGCAACCCGCTCTGGGTACTGGTCTAACAGATTGTTTTGTTCACCGATGTCATCGGCCAGATTAAAGAGGTAGGAGGTAGTTTTCGAGGATTTATTTTTTCGATTGGTTTGTGTGATTTCGAGGAATTTCCAGTCGCCTTCGCGAATACCCTGAAGCTGACCCCTCGCCGAATAAAAAAGCAGATCCTTTCGTGGAGACCGATCGGATGTCAACGTAGAGGTAATATCTTTTCCATCAATTTTGTTGGTCGGTAATTGGCTTTTTGTAAGCGCAGCAATTGTTGGCAGCAAATCCAGAGTGGAAGTAAATGCATTGGTTGATGTACCGGCGGGAATGCGACCGGGCGCCCACATCACACAGGGAACTCGTTGGCCACCTTCAAATGTGGTTCCTTTTCCACTCCGTAGTGGTAACGCACTGCCCCCGTGACTTCCAAACTGCAACCAAGGGCCGTTATCGCTGGTGTAAATGATGTAAGTATTGTCAGTCAGGCCAAGGTCCCGAACGGTTTGAACAAGCCGGCCGACTTCGGCATCAATGTGTTCGATGACGCAGGTGTAAGCGTTTTGAGGATCGGGGTCATAAACATCTTCGGGAACGTAAAGTGGGATATGGGGCATCGAGTGGGGGAGGTAAAGGAAAAATGGATTATCCTTATTTGCGGTGATAAATTCGACTGCCTTGTCTGTATAGCGTCTGGTGATGGTGCGTTGGTCGACCGGGAGTTCGATGATTTCCTCGTTACCGAATAATGGTGTATTCCAATGCGTGACGGCAGATTTTTGATTGGTCCACCGTTCATCACTTGAGATTTTGGGCTTATTCTTGTTGTCGGGGTGATTCATGTCGTTTGAGTAAGGGATTCCGAAGTAGGAGTCGAATCCTTGCTGGCGTGGGAGGAGTTCTGGGAGGTGTCCTAGATGCCATTTGCCGATGCACGCGGTCGCGTAACCGAGACCTTTTAAATGGTTGGCGATCGTATGTTCGGCGGGGTTGAGACCATAGTCGCTCTTTGGAAAGAGAACATGCTTTTCCATGCCCACACGCTTGGGGTAACACCCGGTCAATAACGCAGCGCGGGACGGAGAGCAAACCGAACAGGGAACGTAAAAGCTGGTAAATTTCCGTCCTTCGGATGCAAGTTGGTCAATATTGGGTGTCTTTATTTTCTCAGATCCGAAGCATCCCAGATCGTTGTAGCCCTGATCGTCAGCAAAAATGATGATAAAATTTGGTTTCGCTGCATTTTCTGCGATCACCATCGAAGTCCCAGGAAGCGCAAGAAGAATAAATGCGAGACTCTTCAGGATTAAATTCAGTGCTTTCAGCATTGTTTTTACTTGGGTTCAGGGTGAATGTAACGGAGCATCGGTAAATCAGAATTGCATTATAGCGTGACTCACACGTTGTTGGTAAGGAAAGCACTGCGACGCCCGATCCTTTTGATTTGTCATTGAAAAAACAACGCTATTGAATTCTACTTTCGAGTTGCAAGTCTCGAACTGATTGACAAGAGGCTGGTTCGACGTGGTTCGCGGAAAATGAGGGGAACAGATTGTTTACTGGTTTAGTCGAGGAAAAAGGGACCGTTGAAGCGATATCGCTTCAGGGGAACGCGGCCGACATCCAAGTCGATGGGCAGCTGGTTTCGGTCGGCGCCGCACTGGGAGACAGTCTCGCTGTTAACGGATGTTGTTTGACGGTCGTCGCGATCGACGGATCGGCTTTAACGTTGCAGGCTGGCGAAGAAACGTTGAAACGTACCAACCTCGGTGAACTAACAACCGGATCTGAGGTTAATTTGGAACGATCGTTGCAGGTTGGTCAGCGCATGGGTGGGCATTACGTTTCTGGTCATGTGGATGGCTTAGGGGTTGTTGATGAGCGAACCCAAGATGGAGAATGGGCGAAATTCTGGTTTCGCGTCCCCGATGAATTGACCCGTCAGATGGCGTCGAAAGGCTCCGTTACAGTCGACGGAATCAGTTTAACTTTGGTTGATGTCGAATTAGATCGATTTAGCGTTGCCTTGATTCCTCATACGCTCGATGTAACGACTTTAGGTAGACGCGCCACCGGTGACACCGTTAACATCGAAACCGACTTATTGGCGAAGTATGTCCAGCAGCAATTGGAACGTAAGTAAACATTATGGCTAAAGTGAATCGACAGACCGTTTCGTATTTATCTCGACGCTTCGAAGAAGTAGGTTTGAATCCAAATAAACGTCATGGTCAAAACTTCTTGATCGACCTAAACCTTTTGCATCTTCTTGCGAAAAGCGCGAAACTTAATTCAAACGATGTCGTTCTTGAAATCGGTACGGGAATGGGGTCGCTAACTGGTTTGTTTGCCGAGCAGGCCGCACAGGTGATTACCGTCGAAATCGACGAGTACCTTTATCAAATGGCCTCGGAGGAATTAGAGTCATTCGACAATATTCAAATGCTCAAGCAGGATGCATTGAAAAATAAGAACCAATTTGCCCCTGAGGTAATCGCTGCGATCAAACACCATATGGAGGCGGAAGACGGTCGCGTCTTCAAGCTGGCGGCTAATCTTCCTTACAATGTGGCAACTCCAATTATTTCTAACCTGCTGCGTTCTGAGATCGTTCCCGAAACGATGACGGTCACAATCCAGAAGGAACTTGCTGACCGATTGGTGGCGGGGCCGGGGTCCAAGGATTATGGAGCACTGAGTATCTGGGTTCAAAGTATTTGCGATGTGGAAATTGTGCGAATTATGTCCCCCAAGGTATTTTGGCCACGACCTAAGGTTGATTCTGCCATTATTCATATTCAACATTTTCCGGAGCGACGTGAGCAGTTTGAAGACCTTGATTTCTTTTACGCATTTGTCAGGGCTATGTTTTTTCATCGACGGAAGTTCATGCGTTCGGTTGCCGTGAGCGCCTTTAAAGAGCAATTAGAAAAGTCGGATGTGGATGACGTCCTTTCTAAATTAGAGCATGGAGCTGACGCCAGAGCCGAGCAGCTTAATATTGAGCAGATGCAGTTGCTCTGCAACGGTTTCCGAAAGAAATTGATCGAGGTGACTGGGGATCAAAATCCAAAGCTTGCCAATCAAAGTTAGCCGTCTTGGTTAAGATTCTGATTGCAACGGATTTACCGTTTTTCAATTTGGAAGAGGGGCGATTTGATCGCTTGATTTTTTTAAATTGAATCGATTATTCTTAGTTTGAAATTACAATGGGCTGCTCTCTTTTGCGATAGTTCATTACATATTCAATTTTTGAATCGAGCGAATAATCGAAGGTCACGGTCAAGACAGCGAAAATCCGTACCAGGTCTCGGGTGAATACGCGCCTGCACCTCGTCGAGAAGAATTCGATAAACCTTACCAGCGACGCGCGGTTGGGTGGATCTTTGCTCGCTGGTTAATCATCTGTTATGTGTGCGCCGGGCCGAGTTTCTTTTTTGGCTTCATGGTGACGGACGGCTCAGTTGGTGGGATTATTGGAATGGTTACTGGAGTCTTTTGCTTCGTAATGGGCTACACCCTATTTGAATGGACACCCTTTGTTCAGCGTCTAATGCAGGACCGGATTTTTCGTAGGTCTGCGACTATTGGTTATTCAACCCGAATTGGAATTTCCGTCCTCTTTCCAGTTGGAGGGGCTCTGGATATATGTTTGGGAATTGCGTCTGTTAGCAGTGCCCAATATCTAGTGCAAATTTTTTACCCATCGGCTGGCGGAATGGGCTTCTCAATGCAAGGAAATGCTTTATCCTTCTTCTTTAGTTTTACAGCTACCATCATCCAGGGGGCGTTGATGAACGTGGTTCTGTTGGGGTATCTCGGGGTCGTTTTTGGAATTTGTTGCCTTATAATGGATCGCTCGAAAGGGCGGTCTACGATCTAATTACCAGCTGGTAAAGATGACGATTGCATTACTGTTAAAGGTTCGCGAGTTTCGCTTGTCCGGATGATTTTCAGCGCTTAGATGGTCCATTGGCAAATTTCATTGACGTAGTCCGCCGTTCCATCCCGTAACCAAGCATCGAGCTGGGCCTGCTGTTTTAATTGCTGACCACGGGCAAGTGGCACCACAAAATAGTTGGTGGTGACTTCCGGTAGGCCCGACATGTCGCTCCAAAGTTTTTCAAATTGAGAGACAGGGAACACATCTTCCTGCCCGTGCCCCCATCTCTTTTTTACATCTTTGATCGTGATGTAGGTCGGCATTCGGCTACTCAATTGCCGGATGGCTGCGTCAACTTTGGCCGCATCTCCCAATTCGGATCGCTTAAGTCCAAAAATGGCTAACAAGCGGTCGATGTTGATCCAAGTCGTCATCGAGTTGTAATAAGATAATTTGAATTCGTCTTCTTCTCTGGGCATCGAAAGACCTTCCAGTAATCTAGGTTGGCCATTGACTCTGGCCAAACCCCCGCCGCGATCTTCCAGTCGCCTCGAGATAACTTCGAACGAGAGACACTTATTGCTTGCCAAGTGGAGTCCCAACAAACCTGGGTCAACATTGGCACCGAGTGTGTCGACATTATGAAGTAGTAGTGTCTCGAGTTGAGGGTGGTCGTCCAGGAGTTTTTTGAGTGTTCCATTGCGAATTAAGTTTGGAACCTCATACCAGTGCCCGACCGGATGCAGGCATTGCATTGGCGCATTGTCGCGATAGTCCAGACCTTCGCCGGTTTGTCTGGCCCATGCGATCAAAGATGATCGCTGGCTCGCTCGCATTTTTTCCTGTTGCTCGTCGAGCATTTGTTGAGGCAATTCCTCCCATTGAAATTGCAGGTCGCGCATCATGGGGATCGTCCTCAAACCGACATATTGCCCAGGTGAAATCAGAACATCTCCGGGGTAGTGGTAGTTTGAGTGATTAGCAAGATGGTGTTGAATGGGGTGATCAGTCAGGTATCCAGTCGTGATAACATGGGGGAAGTGGCGGTTGTGTTGGTGACCGGTCTTTTTACTTTTGGCGAGATGCACTTCGAGGAAGCTACGATGCTTTCCAGCGAATTGATGGAACGGGTAAAGTCCTTTGACGACACCGGCTCCTTCGGTCCAGCGGCTTCCCACTCCGGCGGCCAGTGTTACGACCGCAACGCGACCGTCGCGGAGTGCATCGCATCCGAGTGATAAATGAGTTTGGTTAATTGCGTTGCCTGAATCGATCACGTCGGTCGGTTCGACATCTTCAATGCTTGTGTTGATTGGCAGTCGGTTCTGGGCCAGTCCGTATCGACCCGACTTCAAATCGGTTCGAATTTGCTCATGCTGTTCACGATCAAACCCATGCCGGTTCAACAAATCCGCAAGCGATTCGGATGTCTCAGAATCACCGTCTTTGCCGGGGAGAAGGCTTTCAACCAAAATTCGAAATTTGGGAGCGTCAGAGTCAGACCTGTATTCAGCGCCTAGCGTTTCCATTTCGAAACGGGAAAGTGCTGATAAATCTCGCGGTGCCAGTTTCAGCCATTCAGGGATCAGCAACGCATAATATTCGTAAGGCATCTGGGCGTGTGCGGCGGGTGCTAACGTTCCAAGGGTACCTTGATCGTTGATCGCAAACTCATAGACAACCGGCGCCATCGCGAAAGGTAATCGGGTTTCAAAGTCTCGCTTTGTTGTTTGCATGGTCTCCCGTAGCCATTTTTGCGCTTCTATTTTGATCGATGGATCAAAGATGAAGCCCATCCCGCCACCGGCCATTCCTCCGAGCATCCAAAACCCCCAAAATTGGTCGCCAAATTTGGACTCGCATTTTTCAATCAGCGTATTGGTAAAAAGATTCGTGCACCAGGGAATGATTTTTTGCAGGGGTCCGAAGAAATTACGATGCGTCGCCTTGCCGAGAGCGCGAATGTCTCCACCTAGCAGCGCTGTTTTTATTTCTTCGAGGATCTCGATCGCTTCAATCCTGGCTTCCCATTCTTTGGCCGATCTAAGAAGATATTTCTCGGTGACCATCTCTAATATTGGGCCAACGTTTTGTGCCATCCCGCCATGAACAAGCACTAAACTGTCTTGTAATTTTTGACGTGTCTCTTTCGTAATTTCGTCGAACCCGAAAATCGAATGACGAGGAAGCAAGCGTCCCCGACTAATTTTCCATTCAGGGTCTGATTCGACCGCTTCCGCACCTTCAATCAGTTTTACTCCTGGCCAAACTCCACCTGAATCCTGCCAGCCGCCACCCGATCCGCCGATCCACTCACCAAGAATCGCTCGGGCTGCGATGATTCGGCGATCGGGTTCGGTAAGTTCGCCCACCAGCGACGAAATCTGACCAGTGGCTCGCATGCAAAGGGAGATTAAAGACCCGAGCAAATTTGTAGAAACGGCCAGACGAGATCCTTTGGGGATATCGTTCACTTTGCTGACGATTTCAATCCCTAATCCGGGGCCGACCAGACGTTCCAGCAGGGGTTTGATCGATTCGCCGCAACCATCCATCCCCGCGGGTACGATTCCCGACGCAATCACAGCAGCTTTCAAAAGCCCAAGATAGTCGGCGGCAAAGTCAAAAACCTCGCTGATCGTCTGAATCTCGGCGGTTGATTTCAGGTCGATACTAACTAAACGTAATACGGGTCTATCGATCACACGGAGATAGCATTCGATCGGAGGTTGCGGTTGTTCGTCTCTGCCAACGACACCAAGGTTGATCGAAGCATTGATGACTTTAGCACCTGCGGGGAAATCCATCCCCAGGAAGAAAATGTCGCTCCAGCCGCTGTGAGAGAAATCCATTCTTACCGCAGTCGTCTCTGAAAGAATCGGAAACGCCGGGGAAGCTTCATCTCTCGCAAGTAAGTCGGAACGGAATCGCAATGGATGGTCATCCGGATGGCCGGTTCGAAACATCCATTGATTGCCCCGCACCGTGCGAACGCTCTTTTTGACTTGGTCTGCCAGTCGTTGAAATCCAAGTTCGTGATAGGCTTGTGCTAACGCGCTTGAAATTCCATCGCTGGGACCGTTTTTTACCTGAGCTCTCAGTAAAGAATCGATTGACTCGATAAACCGTCGGCCCAGCAGTTGTCGGTAACTGTCAAATGGGATTTTCCCCGGCGTTGACTGGGAACGATCGAATTGCCTCGGCAAATGGTATCGATGAATTGCGGAAAGAAAAAACAACGCCCGGACTTGAGTATAAAGGTTGTCTGTGTCTCGCCAAAGTTGATCGAGGGCTGTGATATCGCGCAGCAATTCTTCGATGTCTGAGTCTTTGCATAACTCATCAAGCGATTGGTTCCGCAGTTGGTTGTCACTGGTTTCGATGATGGTAACCAAGCGATTGCATCGCCAATCGGTTTTCTCTCGATCGCCAGTGGGTGGGTGTGTCTGATTCGCGTCCGCTACCATTGACGTTAGGCTCCCGCTGAAAGAGGGTGACGAGTCACAGGTTTACTTTCGGCAACGAGGCCAAGCAGTTCTGTCAAAATCTCGTCCCGGTCTTTTCCAGATAATGCCAAAGCGACTTGAGCTTTGAGCAGTCCGTATTGGACGCCGATGTTGTATCGACCTCCATCGACTTCGGTCGCAAGGTACCGTTCGCATTTGGCGAGTTCTTCGAGTGCCGGTGATAGGGCAATGTGACTGCCCGCCTTGGCAGCTTTCATTTCACTCTCAAGGAGTTTCATGATTGTTGGCGTCAGAATGTGCATCCCGGATAGGCACAAATAGTGGCTAGCGCGAAGGCCAGCCACGATCAAACTCTGTTCGGCTTGTGTCGGGGTCGGTTTTTCCATGACGTTCTTGATCTCGTAGAGCTTTTGCCGATTGGCAATTCGGGTCGCCCCGACGGTGCCGAAGAAAGGCAAAAGATTTTCGCGAGTCGGTTGGACCGTCGAGACCGAGCAGTCCTCAGCGATTGCAATATCGATCAGTTGACCAGCGTATCCTCGCGGGTGTTGGCTGAGATAAATATGATCGGACACAAGATGAAGGAAACGGTCATCCCCGACGAATTCTCGAGCTCGCAAAAGCGCGTCTCCGTAACCACGGGGGTTGTCTTGAGGAACAAAGGTGAGTCGAGAGGCGTGTTCACCGGCCGCTTTCTCGTAATTTTCTTGTTCTCCAGGACAAATGACGACTGCAATTTCTTCGATGCCCGCGGTAACGGCTTCATCGGCAATCAGTTGAAGTGCCGTCTTCGTTTCCCCCTGTTGATCAACGAGGCTCTGCAGAGGGAGCTGTTTTTGGTCCGGGGCGGCTGCGGTTATCACCGCCTTTAAAATGCTCATTGACCCATTTTACCATCAGGATTATGTAACGAATGCATGTGATTGGGTTTGATTGTAATAGACCCTGCTACAAAATTAAACATGAGACGGGATGGAATCAGAGGATCGATTTTAAATTGGAATCCGCTGACTTCTAATTATGTACCGTTGCTGAAAATAATTACTGGATTCAATTTTGGGGCCGTGACGGATTTGGCGAGCTTGAAGAATTTTAATTGAGAGAACGCCTAGCAACCCAATCAACGAATTTGATAGACTCATTCCGCCACAGAACCTAATACGAGGGAGATTTAATGCGTTACCTTGCGATTATTTACCGCCTCACGTTTTTTGCCGCGATCGGATTAGTTGCCCTGTCCTTGTTTAACGAGGCAACCCAAGCGTGGGGCTTTGAGCCAGATAGCCCGGGAGAGGTCGCGCAACTGGAGGGTGTGGGGCAAACGGAAACGACACCGGGTCTCTTAGCCAACCTGACTACTCTTGGGCTCCTCGTGCTATTGCAAGCGGTTTTGGGGTTCGACAACCTCTTATATATTTCGCTTGAATCGAAACACGCTCCGGTTGAAAAACGCCAAATGGTCAGGTCGTGGGGAATTGGAATTGCCATTTTCCTCAGAATAGGCCTGCTGTGCGTCTTGGTTTACCTCAAAGACTGGTTTGAAAAGACTTCGCTGCCCAAGATCGATTTAAAAGTGATCGAGGCGAGTTTTAGTCTGCACAGCTTGATCGTTCTAGCAGGCGGCGGCTTCATTATTTACACCGCCATGAAGGAAATCTGGCACATGACGCGTCTGGAGCACGACGACCACGGTGGCGGTGAAAAAAAGAAGAAGTCAGTGGGTTCTGTTATTTTTTGGATCGTCTTGATGAATCTTGTGTTCTCATTCGATTCGATTTTAAGCGCGATGGCACTTTCGGATGTCTTTTGGGTGATGGCAGCGGCGATCGTAATTAGTGGCGTCATGATGGTCTGGCTTTCAGACCACGTCGCAACGTTTTTAGAGAAAAACCGGATGTATGAAGTACTCGGGCTTTTCGTGTTGTTTGTTGTTGGAATCATGCTGGTCAGCGAAGGAGGCCATCTTGCGCATATAAACATTTTTGGAAGCGCGGTGGAACCGATGACGAAGACAACCTTCTACTTCGTACTGGCCATCTTAGTGTTGACTGATATTGTGCAAAGTCGCTATCAGAAAAAGATACTGTTAAGTGGTGAAGGCAATTCGTAGCCCCGGTCAGCCACGAGATTATTTAGCCGCGAGTAATTTCCGGTGAGTTCTCCATTGCTGAAGCGGACTACTTAGGCAGTTCACTCATCACGCGATCCGCCATTTGGATCGTGTGGTCGATGTCTTCGTTGGTGTGCGCCGCGGAAATAAATAGTGCTTCAAATTGACTGCAAGGCATGTAAACGCCTTCATCAATCAGCCCCCAGAAATATTTTGAAAATTGACTCGTGTTTGATCTAGCCGCTGACTCCCAGTCCGTGACGGGGCCGTTTTGGAAAAATAGCGTCATCATACTGCCTACCCGCTGAAGGCAATATTCAATTCCATTTGATTCCGCCGCGGTCCTGAGTCCGGCTTCTAGTCGTTGGCTCAAGTTCTCCAGGTGTTGGTAGGGTGACTGGTCGCGTAGTGCCTTCAGCATCGCAATGCCGGCGGCCGTGGCAATCGGGTTGCCGGACAGCGTCCCCGCTTGGAATACCTTTCCAGCGGGAAGGACGTGTTGCATGATTTCACGTTTTCCTCCAAAGACAGCCAGAGGAAGACCGCCGCCTACGATTTTGCCCATCGTCGTCAAGTCGGGAGTCATTCCGAATAATTCCTGAGCGCCACCGCGGGCAACGCGAAACCCGCACATCACTTCATCAAAGATGAGTACGCTCCCAAATTCATGAGTAATTTGACGTAGTGTCTGCAGAAATTCGGGAGTTGGAATAACGCAACCCATATTTCCGCAAACCGGTTCAAGAATAACCGCCGCGATATCATCGCCGCGGTTCTTAAAAGTTTCTGATAAGCGAGCGCAATCATTGTAGGGCAGGACAAGTGTGTCACGGCTGGTGCCTTCGGTAACCCCCGGCGAATTGGGAACGCCCAGTGTTGCAGCGGCACTACCGGCAGCCACCAAGAGGCTGTCGACGTGGCCATGATAATTACCTGAAAATTTGATGACAAGATCGCGGCCGGTGTAACCGCGAGACAATCGAATGGCACTCATCGTTGCCTCGGTTCCCGAATTGACCAAGCGAACCATTTCCACACTTGGAACCGCGTCAATCACCAATTCCGCGATTTCATTTTCCGCCACCGTGGGGGCGCCAAAACTTGTACCCCGCTCCACCGCCGCATGAACGGCTTCTTTTACCGGTGCGAATTGATGCCCGAAGATCATGGGGCCCCAACTTCCGATGTAATCGATGTACTGATTGCCGTCGACATCGAAAAGGTAGGCTCCCTCGCCACGTTCGAAAACGATGGGTTCTCCGCCGACGGCGCCAAAGGCACGCGCCGCGCTGTTGACCCCGCCAGGCATGAGTTGCTTGGCGCGGTTGTATTGCAGCTGGCTTTGAGTGTGGGAGAGTTTCGTCTGGCTCACTTTAATTCCTATCAAAGGTGCGGAGGGAGAGTTTAATTGTAGTGGCGGCCGTTGAGGGATTTAGAAGTTAGTTTGTGAACAGGTCGTCATCCAGCGGGTTTTCAAAGTTGACAGTCTTTTCGGCTCGAGATTCAAACAGCTCGTTCCAGTTCTTATTCAATAATTCGGTCGCATTCTCGATTGGTGAAGCGAACCAGAGTTGTTGGTCATTTTTCACAGCGAGTCCTAGTCGCTCCAGTTTTCCAAGACCATCGTGGACTTCAAAGTCGACATCGATGCCTGTCGTTTTCTCGAGAAATTCTTCCACCAATCGGTCCAGTTCGTTTTCGCTCAAACCCTGGCCGCGTTCAGCGTGCTTCCAGAGGAAAGTGTACGCTAAAACCGCTTCGCAAAGCTCCTGCTCCTCAGCTTCATTGAGGATTCGATATATAACTCCAGAGTTATTATCTAAATTCTTAATGTAAAGGCTTTCAGTCAGGCCGAATTGATACTTGTTTTTCGTATTGAGGTAACTGAGAACTGACTTAAAGATATAACCACCAATGGCTCCAATCAAAATGGCCCAAACGAGAATGTTGGCGAAGTGAATCGCCAATGACAGCACAAGAACTCCCCTCGCAACTTTCCAGATCGTAAACGCCATCCCGGAAAGGGTGGGCAGGAGAATCTTTGCGCGATCGAGTTTGGTTAATCGAACTTTGGATCCTGGCAAGAGGATCTCGAGATCGTTCTCTGGAATGTTTTTGAAGGCCTTAAGGTAAACAAATTTGTCATCTAGAGATTTTTGGTTCTTTTTGCCGTTGTCTTTTTTTCCTGCATTGAATGCGGGGCTCATTCGGAAGGCCATGACTAATCGTTGAAATTCAGGCAGCTCAATCGATTCTTGCCTAAACAGATTTTGCCAGCGACGTCGTGTTAGTTTGACCGTCCTATAGCCTCGGGCGAAGATTTCCAATCGTTCGTAGATTTCGAATTTGACCTCTAATTGAACACCCCACTGCCCCCCGACTTCAACGGCTCGTTCCAATTCTTCTTGTGATAAACGTTTGTAATGTGCACTGAGTAGGAGTTTTTTGAGTTTATCCAAAAGCGCATCGGTGAGGGCTTCCCGTTCTTCTACTGAAACTGTTTCGAGGTCAACAGTGTTGCTGTCCGGATCGAGAGTGTCGTAGATCTCCTCAAGGTAAAGTAAGCTAGAGAGATGCTCGACGTGAAAAATAGCCTGTAGGCGTGAGCACAGTTTTTTGTACTCATCCAGCTCGCCGTCAGTGATCTGGAATTTTCGAATCAATACGGATTGAAGATCCTTTTGCCGCAGCGGAATAAAAGTAGCACGCTCGGGCAATCCTTCTACTAAAGGATCGTCTTCAATACGACTGATTAATATCGGCGTTTTGCGCGGATTCAAGTTTATTCGAGAGGAAAAAGTATGTTCTTGCGTGAGTTTTGACGAGTCAGCATAACGTCAGCATAACTATACACTGAATTTTAGATTAATCCGATTGGTGTCCTCTCGGTTGTCCGCGAGAGGGAGTGGATGATCGTTGGTTTCACACGTTTGTTTCGTTCGGATGATTGGATGTTTTCTTGAATATTTGTTGGAGATGGGCCTGCGAGCTGAAAAAAACTTAAATTGGAGGCAATAATTGAGGATTTACGTAGGACATTCGATTTCAGAATCCGTGCAGCAACTGTTGTTTAATTTTGGTAAAATTTGACATCATCGCATTTGCTTCGATGAAGCTAAAACTAGTTTTAATATTGAGAATTGACTACATGACCGGAACCTACCAAATGGGTCAAAAACTGCGGAGAGGGTGTTGGGGTGCGATCGGCGTAAAGCTCATTATTTTCCTCGGCACTCTCCTGGCAAGTTTTGGGGAATCCGCAACCGGGCAAGATAAAATTGATTTTGGCTCACAGATCAAGCCGATTCTTGCAGATAAATGTTACGCTTGTCACGGTCCCGATGAATCAAAGCATCAGGCTGATTTTCGAATCGATCAGAAGGCAAGTTTGCTTGATCCCGATTTAGGCATTTTGATTCCTGGAGATCCTAATGCGAGTCCGCTCATTGAGCGAATACTCTCGACCGATTCTGAAGAGGTTATGCCCCCAAGGGATTACTTAAAGAAACTGAGCGGTGTCGAAAAAGAATTAATCGTTGCTTGGGTAAAGCAAGGTGCAACGTGGGCCGAACATTGGGCGTTTAAGCCGCCCGTTGACCGGATGGACTCCGCGAAGCGCTCTCGATCGTTACCCGCGTTTATCGACGGATCAATTCAAGCACGGTTATCGAAGATGGGTCTCAAGCCTTCCGTTCAAGCGAGTCCCGAGGCGCTTTTGCGGCGTCTTCACTTGGATTTGATTGGGTTGCCTCCGAGTCCCCAACAGATTGCGAGTTTTATGGCGGATGTAGCCCAGCGGGACTTCGAGGAAGCCTATGAAACTGAGGTCGACCGGTTGCTGGCGAGCCCTCATTTCGGCGAGCGAATGGCGGTGAGTTGGCTGGATTTGGTGCGTTATGCTGACACCGTGGGTTATCACGGCGATCAAAATGTAAGTATCTCGCCGTACCGAGATTATGTGATTGGTGCCTTTAACCAAAATATGCCTTTCGATCAATTTACCCGGGAGCAATTGGCCGGAGATCTATTGGAGAATCCGACTCAGCAACAATTGATCGCGTCAGGTTACAATCGACTTGGGATGATGTCGGCAGAGGGTGGTGTTCAACCAGAAGAATACCTCAACAAGTATGCGTCGGATCGCGTGCGGACGACAGCCTCGGTGTGGCTTGGAATCACCTTGGGATGTGCGGAATGCCATGACCATAAATTTGACCCTTTCTCCTCCAAGGAGTTTTATGAGTTTTCGGCTTTCTTCGCCGATATAAAAGAACAAGGGCTGTATGCCGGGGCGCATCAGAGTGGTAAATGGGGGTCGGCGATTGAGGTCGCAGATGATCAATTACCGGGATTGTTAATTCCGGTGGACAAAGAAATATCCGAATTAAAAACAGAGTTGGTCGAATCGCCTAAGTCAATCAAGCATCGATTGACATGGGAAGCCTCGTTCGAGCAATCGCGGCAAATCTGGAACCCGCTTCGCCCCGTTGGGGTAAGGGTTTCGACGGGACTTCGTGCTGAGACGGAATCTGACCAGTCAATTTTGATTGGCGGAGAAAACGTGCCACAAGCCGTCTATGGCATCACTGTCGAAACGGGGGAACCGCTTTCAGCAATAAGATTAGAAGCGTTGCCTCACAGTTCGTTGCCCCATAACGGCCCCGGACGCGCTCTCAATGGAAATTTCGTCGTGACTGAACTGATTGTCATGCGTGGCGACCAGTTGCATCACTTTGATTCTTTTGACAAGGAATTCTCGGAGTGGTCGGCTGAACTAAAACAGACCATGGTTGAGCTGAGCGACGCGAGTGCGACGATCGAACAAAATCAATCTGCAGAACAGCATCCGGATAAGAAGTGGTCAGCGGCGAGCACGATCGATCGAGACGCCAACGGGGGAACTTGGGGTTGGGCAGTGTTGCCGCAGGTTGGCCAGTCTCAAGAACTAGTCGTTCGGACAAAGACTGGGCCGCTGAAAAAGGGCAAGTTTACGGTCGTAATCCGGCAGCAACACGCCAACGGGATGCACACCCTCGGCCATTTTCGATTGTCTGAAACGGATGTGAAACTGGCGGCGGCAAATCCACTGAGAACATTGCCCCAGAATATACAGGATGTTTTGGCAGTTCTGGAATCAGATCGCACGGGTGAACAGAATCAAACGATTCACGACTATTTCGTTTCGGTATCGCCAAGGTACGAAAAAGAAAGAAAGCGAATAAAAGCACTGGAAGCCGAGCGGAATACGATCGTCAAAGACCATACACGGATTACGCTGGTAACGGCTGCGGTAGAGCCTCGTGAAATACGAGTTTTGGCACGAGGGGATTGGATGGACAAATCGGGTGAGGTGGTAAGCCCATCGGTCCCTGTCGTGTTAGGTGCCCCCAGTTGGGAAATCGCGGGAAAGGAATCAATTCGGGCGACCCGACTCGATCTTGCCAACTGGATGGTCAGTCAGGAAAATCCCCTTACGGCGCGGGTGTTTGTCAATCGAATATGGCGGTTGTTATTCGGAGCCGGAATCACAAACGTGCTCGATGACTTCGGTTCTCAGGGTGAGCCGCCGACTCATCCGGAAATCTTAGACCAGCTGGCTGTGGAATTCATGAATTCGGGTTGGAATATTAAGCGATTAATTCGAGGAATCGTTTTATCAAATAGCTACCGTCAGTCGTCGCGGATTCGATCCGAATTACTCGAGGTTGATCCGGAAAATCGGAAGTTGGCGCGCCAGTCTCGGTTTCGTTTGGACGCCGAATTTATTCGGGACCAAGCGTTGGCGGTGAGTGACTTGTTGGTGAGGGATCAGGGGGGCAAGAGCGTCATGCCATATCAACCCCAGGGCCTTTATCGTCATTTGAATTTTCCCAAGCGACAATACAAAGCCAGCGATGGCGACGACCAATATCGGCGCGGCCTTTACACGCATTGGCAGCGGCAATTTTTACATCCAGCGATGAAAACCTTTGACGCCCCATCCCGCGAGGAGTGTACCGCGGCAAGGCCCCGTTCGAGCACGCCCTTAGCGGCATTGGTGTTGCTTAATGATCCTTCGTATGTAGAAGCAGCGAGATCATTGGCAACCCTCGTTTTGGAGAAAGTCTCTTCGACCGAGAATCGGATTGATTTGATTTTTATGAGAGCATTTTCCCGAACGGCGATGGCAGACGAGAAAAAAGTGGTTCGAGACCTCTTGGAATCTCAACTGGCCTTTTATGAAACCAATTTGGAACAGGCTGAACAATTAATCACGATTGGGCAAACGCCTAAGACTGCCACTGAGATACTTCAGGTAACAGATGCTGAACTCGCCGCTTGGACATCGGTCTGCAGAGCGGTCATGAACATGCATGAATTTGTATTGAGAAAGTAAGATGAAATCAAAAAAACTAGCCTTGGGGATTTTTAATCAGGCGGCGCAACAGTCTCGACGAACATTTTTAAAACGTACGTCGACGGGGGTCGGGGGCCTTGCGTTGACTTCGATGCTGTCAGATTCGGTCAGTGCTGGCTTAGGTGGAAACCTGAGGATTCCCCCTCGATGCAAACGCGTGATTCACCTTTGCATGGCTGGGGGACCATCTCATCTTGAGACTTTGGATTACAAGCCAAAGTTAGCCGAGATGGATGGGAAACCGATGCCCAAGTCGTTTACCGAGGGCCAGCAAATCGCTCAGCTTCAGGGGCAGAGGGATAAGTTAAAGATCTTGGGGCCTCAGCATGGTTTTAAAAAGTGCGGGCAATCGGGCAATCAAATTGGCAATGTACTGCCTAATATCCAAAGTATTGCCGATGAATTGTGCATCGTAAATTCGATGCATACCGATCAGATCAATCACGATCCTGCACATAGTTTGATTAATACAGGAACGAGCATTCCTGGGAGACCGTCTATGGGATCTTGGCTACTCTATGGACTTGGATCGGAAACTGACAATTTGCCCGGCTATGTGGTTCTAACCTCTGTCGGTGGCGGTCAGTCTCAGCCAATCGCGTCACGCCAGTGGCATAGTGGTTTCCTGCCGAGCAAATTTCAGGGCGTCGAGTTTCGTTCCCAAGGCGAGCCTGTGCTTTATGTAAAGAATCCAGCCGGCGTTGATCGTGCTCGACAAAAAGAAATCATTGAGGCCGTTGAGCGACTTAACCGGCTTGCCATGGTTTCGGATTACGATCCAGAAATTGAAACCAAAATTTCCCAGTATGAGCTTGCATTCAAAATGCAAATGTCCGTTCCCGAGCTTGCGGATATTTCAGATGAACCTCAGAACATTCTCGACCTCTACGGGACGCAAGGAGCGGACGGTAGTTTTGCCGCGAACTGTTTGCTGGCGCGACGACTGGCCGAGCGCGGCGTCCGGTTCATTCAGCTTTATCATCGTGGTTGGGACCACCATGGGAAGATCAAAGACGGCATAGAGGTGACTGCAAAACTAGTCGATCAAGGCTCAGCGGCGTTGGTGAAAGACCTTAAACAGCGTGGGATGCTAGACGATACTCTGATCATTTGGGGGGGTGAATTTGGGAGAACGCCGATGGCCCAGGGCAATGGGCGAGATCACCACATCAAAGGTTTTTCCTGTTGGATGGCGGGTGGCGGAATCAAGCCGGGAATGACCTACGGATCCACCGATGAGTTGGGGTATGCTGCGGCGGAAAACCCATTTCATGTTCATGATTTGCACGCCACGATGCTGCATCAATTTGGAATCGATCATACGCGGTTGACTTATCGGTATCGAGGACGGGACTTCAGGCTGACCGATGTGGCTGGAAATGTTGTTACGGATATCCTCTCTTAAAAAAGCAGGCTGATTGCGATTTCGTGTGGATCTCAGGAATCGGCGACGACCGTCTAAATTAAATCTCACGCGGGTGCTACTTGCCCGTTTCTTCCCACCAACCCTGAGGTGGTTTGAAGTTGGAGTCTAAGAATTTGGAATGTTGGCGTTCAAGCGATGGTTTTTGTTTATCGCGGATATTAATTTTTTCTTTGATTTGTTTTTCGCGATCGAAGTTTAGGTTTGCGGTGGGTTGGCGTGCGTCCACCTCGGCGATCCAGCTTTTTAATTCTCGTGACAGGCTTTCCTGAATCTCCGGGTGCTGGTCGAGGACGTTGTTGGTCTCCGAAACATCCTCTTCAATATCATAAAGTTCGTAACGCTGATCTTCGAGATAGTGGATTAATTTCCATTTGCCGCGCGTGATAATTGAGGACGGCTCGCCTCCCTGATTGCCATAATGAGGGTAGTGCCAGAATAGCGGTCGGGCTGGAACTGAATCCCCGGAGAGTAAAGGGACTAGACTGATGCCGTCAACATGCTGATTGGGCCGCGCGGGTAGTCCGGCCAATTCTAAAAGAGTCGGGTACAGGTCGGTTCCGATAACCGGGGTATCACACAGTTGGCCTGTAGCATTAGCGCCTGGCCACTTGATGTAAAACGGCTCTCGGATTCCACCTTCCCACTGCCGGCCTTTTCCCCCGCGAAGTGGCAAATTTGAAGTCGCTTTTCCGTCGCCCGCTGAGACGCCGCCGTTGTCCGATGTGAATACGACGATTGTCCTGTTGGCTAGGTTGAGTCGGTCAAGGGTGGACAGCACCATGCCCACCGCGTCATCCATCGATTCGACCATTCCCGCATAGAGCGGATTGTCCTGGACTTGCCTGACGGGTGTCGTCCGGTCAATTAGAAATCGGGATTCATGAGCTTGGCCTTGCTGGACCGCTTTGTCGCGGTATTTTTTCCAAAGTTTTTCAGTAGTTTGGATCGGCCCATGGACTGAATAGAAAGAGAGGTAGGCGAAGAACGGTTCGTTCTGGTGCTGTTCGATGAATTTTACCGTTTCCCGACCGAGTCGAAGAGGTAGGAGTTCGCCTTTAGGGCCACTTTCCATTTGCGGATTGCTATAAGGAGAAAAATATCCTCCAGGAGGTGAACCGCGGTGATGGCCGCCGATATTAAATTCAAAACCGTGATCGGTGGGTAGTGAACCCTCACCGCCAAGGTGCCATTTTCCGGCAAAAAAAGTTCGATATCCTGACGCTTGAAATGCTTCGGCAAGTGTTTCATCGTTTGCCGGTAACTCGTGGTTGTAGGTTGCAGGCAGTAACTTCGTGTTCCGTTTCCATTGCGTTCCCTCGGCTGCACCGATCCAGTCGGTGATGTTTAGACGCGCTGGGTACTTTCCCGTCATAATGCTCGCTCGGGATGGACTGCAAACCTGGCAGGTCGCATAGCCTCGGGTGAACTTCATGCCTTCGTTGGCGATTCGGTCAATGTGCGGGCTCTCATAAAAAGTGCTCCCCTCGTTACTTAAGTCTCGCCAGCCTAGATCGTCCGCCAGAATGAAAACGACATTCGGTTTTTTGTCCTGAGCTCCTTCGTCGAATCCGCTTGACGGTTCAATATCAAATGCGAATGCAAAAACTAAAATGGCGGTGATCGTCGAAAGGTTTAATAAGTGCATTTCAAGAAGCCTGAGATTTTAAATGAGTCTGGTTGTTGCGGAGCACAGCAAAACGAGTCGTTTCGACTCACGATCTCTGGCCTTGGCAAACGTTGGTTGCCAGCGGGGCTGTTGGGTGAAAACGTTGGAGTCGAACGTTGTTGGAATTATTTATAAGCGTTGACGAATGGGAAATCCATCAATTCAACACGGCACTCTCTTAAAATACATTTTAAACAAAGTTTTGTTTCAATTCGTCGGTTCTGTTGAAGGCGTCGTTCAAGAAGGAAATTCGAAATGGTGGATGTGTAAACGACGAAATGTTTGCATCCAAAAGCAGGCAAAAAAAAAGCTCACCTGTCAAAGGTGAGCCTTGAATATTCTAATTGTATCTTCCGCTAAACATCGACTTCATCATTGGATGGAGTCACCACGCGACCCATGTAGTAGCCACATGTCGGGCAAACGACATGAGTTGGTGTCGTTGTACTGCATTTGGGGCATAGGGTGAGCGGGCGAGGTTTAATCCCATCGTTCGCTCGGCGCTTGCCGGAACGGGAATTCGAATGTTTTCTTTTTGGAACAGCCATGATCTCTACCTGACGAAGGGTCTTGTGTGCGACTTTAATCCGAAATTCTAGCGACCGATTTATTATCGCTCAACGCCTGATTTCAATTTTGTCGATGAAAAACCCCGCTTTTTCTTCGACGTGGAAAAATCGAGCAGAACCGGTTTCTGCTCAGGAGATACCTCGTTGGCGTCGGTAGGACACGGTTTTTACCGCGAAAAACAAGATTCCAGCTCTGTATCCACCTCAATAAATCGACTGAACGAGACTTTGACTCCAAAATGGTTGTCATTTTTATTGGAATAAAGGGAGGCAGCCCGAATCTTTATGAAAAATCGCCGGCCTATCGACCGCGGGCTAATAATTTAGGGCGATCGGCGGAAGACGAAACGGAGGTTAGCTCGAACGGGTGTTGCGGTGCTAGTTTATCTGTCTTCAGCTTGTGGGGTAAAATTCGGGCCTAAGTCTTCCTTTTTGATTCGGCAGTCAAAATCCAAGTGGATAAAATTATTGGTGAAGTCGGTATTACACTAGGCTTGCCCAGTCCTCGCGATCAAAAATAGCCGCGTCGCCAAGTTTAGCAATCAGTGCGTCTAGTTCTGCTCGCAGATTGTCGGTCATCGTATCGATTCGCTCGCGAAAACTAAGCATTTCCAAACATCGCTGTCGTAATCGTAATCCTAAAACTGGATTAACGGCAACCGCGGAGCATCGGACCATTGAGCCCTCGAGCTGGTATTGCAATTTGAACCCGCCTGGTTTTGCTAGCGTTGGTCGCAGGCGTGTGCCAGTCGGAAAGTTGTGTACTCACGGTTCTCAATTTAGCTTTGAACCGTGTTATTCCAAGATATTTATTGCGACAAATCGCTTTGTTCGAGTTGGTGAAAAAATGGTTTCTACCGTTAGGCATGTCTCGTTAGGCATGTCTCTATTCTGCGCGGCCTGCCTGTTTTGTTGCGGTGAGCCTCTGATGTGTCGAGAGAGCGTTGGGTGAATGGATAAATTGTTAAACTTTGAGGATTGCCGCAAGTTTGCCGGATGTAACGACGATGTTTACTTTCGTTGGTTCCGAGATGATTCAACTGCGCCTTTTGTGCAGTGGGGTCATTGAAGGACAGAACCGGGGGGTTCGATGGCAGACCGAAGTAGTTTGCCAAAAGCGTATTCGTGGCTTGCTGCGAGCCACGAAGCGTTTTTTTTCGAACAAACATCAGGATCAGTCCGATGAGTTTCAGCCCCTCGAAAATTTTGTTTTGCTCGCTAATGGTGGCGATAGTTGTAACTGGCTGCACGCCCACCAAGCCCATCTATTTCAATGATGTTGGCGATCTTTCGCACTATGTTGATCAAGCGACAATAATTGAGTATCCAGACGTTGCGATACCTACGCTCGATGAAGTGACTCAGTCATATCGCCCGATCACGGTTATGGATCCCGATTTCGATTCTTATGAGGATATTTCACTCGAAGATACCGTCGCCTACGCGTTGGCCAACTCAAAAGTAATACGAGGTTATGGCACTCCCGCGTTGCAGTCGACGCGTGTTTTGCCGGGTCAGGACAGTCTAGCGGTAAATCCTGGCGTGGCGGCAACGTCCTATGACATCGCGATTCGGGAGACAGAACCGGGGTTTATTGGTCAGCCCGGTCAGATTGCCAATCCATCGAGCCTGTCAACAAACGGTGGTTTGGATGTCAATCAAGGTGTCGAAGCGGCGCTTGCCGATTTCGACGCACAACTGACGAGTAGCATTAATTATGCAAAATCAGATATTCCGCGAAACAGTGTCCCCTCGAGTCCGCTAAACAGTCAAGTCTTTCAGCAAGATCAAGTTTCATGGCAATCTGAGATTGGCAAAAAGACCGCCGGTGGAACACAAGTCTTTTTCCGTAACGTCAATCAGTATACCGCGAACAACAATCCTCTCAATTTTAATGGTTCAGGGGACGGTCTTCAGGAGCTTGGTAGTTTTTACCAAACAAGTTTTGAGGCGGAGATACGGCAGCCATTGCTTCGCGGGCGAGGTACATTCATTAATCGAATGCCGATTGTGATTTCACGGATCGGGACAGATCAGCAAATCGCCAATATGGAATCGACGCTTCAAAATAAAGTGACCAATGTCGAGATTCGTTATTGGGAACTTTACTGTGCCTACCGGCGGTTTGAGGCAGCCAAAACAGGCCGCAAGGCGGCCTTGGAGACTTGGCGGATCGTCAAAGATCAATTTGACGAAGGTTCGGAAGTCAATATTCAACAGGTTGCTCAGGCGAGTGGTCAGTACCATCTCTTCGATTCACAGGTGATTGACAGTTTCAACAATCTCCTCAACGTCGAAGGTCAGCTAAGGTATCTGCTCGGCTGGGCATCGACTGACGGTCGATTTCTTCGACCTACCGATGAACCTGTGATGGCACCGATCGAGTTCGATTGGGAATCCTCTTTGGCCGAGGCTCTGACTTTTCGCCCTGAATTGCGTCAGGAAAGATGGGAAGTCAAGAAGAAAGAGCTTGCCTTGGCATACTCAAAAAACAGCCTGCTCCCGGAACTAAATGTTTCGATGGTGTACCGCTGGCTGGGTCTTGGGAATCAATTTGGCGTCAACTCAACCGGAAGTCCGCCATTTCCGAAAGCCGATAGCGGAGCCTTGAATGAGCTTTACGGCGGAAATTTTCAAGAAGTACAATTTGGTGGGACCTTTGCGATGCCTGTTGGTTATCGCAGGGAGTTAGCCAATGTTCGCAACGCACAACTCAAACTGGCACGAGAAATCGCTCGCGTCGAAGATATGGAACTGGATGTGACCAAAGAGCTAAGCGAGGCGATGCGAGCTCTCGCGGCTAATCAGATGGTGATGCAGGCTTCCTTCAATCAATGGAAAGACACGACGGTTGAAGAGGCTCACTTTATTCGGCTACAAGACGCTGGAGTTGAAACGCTGGATGTGGCATTGGAGGCACAACGTCGACGGGCCCAGGCGGAGGATACTTTCTACACCGCTCTTTGTGAATACAACAAAGTGATTGCTTTGATTCATCGACGAAAAGGTACCATCCTCGCTTACAATGGGATCAGCTTTAGCGAAGGTCCATGGCCGGGCAAGGCTTACAGTGACGCCGATGAACATGCCCGCAGACGCGGTGCAAGTCGGCAGATTGACTATGGATGGACACGGCCTCAAGTCATTAGCCGTGGCGAAGATTGGCCAACAGCAGATAATGTCGGTGGAGCACCGCAGGTTCGATCAGCTGAGGGAATCAGGCCAGAGGGCGAGGTTCTCGATGCCGCTGGTGCGTCCCCGGTCAATGAAGCTGCATTCGACGAAGTGCTATTTGAGAGTGAATTTCCCCTGTTCGAACAATCTGAGCCTCGGCATCGAATTCCCGATCAGGGATCGATTTCAAGTCCTCAGCGGTTCAATGACGTTTCCGGTGCAATAGCGTTAGGGGCGGTAGGGGACAATGCTCAAGATGTAAAACAGATTGATTATGAAGAGGAAATTCCGATTGTTCAGGCGGACAATTGGAGAAGAGAGTTGGGAGCGATTGGAATGAAGGGGCTTCGGTCGGGCGAATCAAGTGTAAAGCAACCGGTGGTTGACGATACACCTCGCCCGTCCAAACGGTTGGTGAAGCCGGCTGCGATTCCGTTGAAGCTAAATGCATCGACTGAATCGGCAGCAAATAGCAACCGTTTAAATTGGGAAAAATTTGGGTTGGATCGTCCAGAGGCCAAGTCGAATCGGACGACGGCTCGGATCAAGTTAAATTGATCAGTAGGAATGATCTTTGTTTTTAATTTCTGTTTAAATTTTTGATTTCTATCAATTGAAAATTAGAAAACCACTAGATAAGTTCAGAGTCAATTTATGAAACGCTCAATCTTGATTATGTTCGTGACCACATTGAGTGTGGGAAGTCTAGGCTGCAGTATGTGTTGCGGGCCTTTCGATTACGATTATCCTGTGTATGGTGGCAAGTTTGAGCGAGTCGATTCGAGCTATGGTCGAGTCGGTTCCGTTTTTTCTGATCCCAATGCGTCAAGCGACGGCGAAAATCCGGATTCTAATCTCGAAGCACAGCCCGACGGTGGCAACAGTCGAGGCGTTGAGGAACTACCTCCGCCAAAGAAAGTGCTTGAGACCTTTCAAGAAAAACAAACCAGTGCCGAAATGATCGAAATAGACGTCGATGAATTTTGGGTAACAGAACCGTTACGAACCGAAAAGTAATTAATTCTGGATGGGGTTCGGAATCCATCGATTGCCTGGGAATATCAGCAGCTGTCGGATCGCCAGTCGAGTCTCGTACGAATCACTTTGACTGGTTGCATACTTTCAGTTGTTGCCCAGATTTCTTTCTAGATTTTCACAATCCAGACGCCAACCGCGTTTCATCCGGTTCCGCGATTTTTATTCAGGGCTTTGTCGCGTTCAACGGCAACTTAATCTGATCCACTGGACGGTTTGAGTTTGTTGTATCCGCTGCGCAGAAGGTTTATGATGCGGATTGCCGGGGTGCCACCTGAAGTACCCGCTAAGCCTTACAATGGAGGTTGTTTGAGAAATGTTTGGACGCGAATATTTTGTGTTAGCGCTGGTCTGTGGATTGTTGTCTTTTGGTGGGGATGCCGCGTCAGTGGCTGCCTGTGTGCAGGCGGCTGAGCCGGTAAAAGCAAAGCCGAATATTCTTTTCATCGCTATCGACGATCAGAACGATTGGATTGGTTGCCTCGAAGGGCATCCTCAGGCGAAGACTCCCAACATCGATCGTTTGGCTCAGCAAGGGACCCTGTTTTCAAACGCCCATTGCCAGTCGCCTCTGTGTAATCCCTCGCGAACGAGCCTGATGACCGGCCTACGTCCCTCATCAACTGGTATCTATGGGCTTGCACCTTGGATAAAAACGGTGCCGGAGTTTAAGGACTACGAGACGCTTCCGCAGTATTTTTCAAATCATGGATATAAGACCTACACGACGGGTAAGATTTATCACGGAGGTAACGGTAGGAGGAAAACGGATACTGAATTTGACGTCATTGGTACGGCGTCGAGCGTCGGAGCGAGACCGCCTTCTAAGCTGGTCGATACACCGTCTCAGCATCGGCTTGTCGATTGGGGAGTGTTTCCTCATCGAGACGAAGATAAAGGAGATTGGAAAGTGGCTGACTGGGCGGTCAAAACGCTGGAGGGGCCTTTGGCGGACAATAAGGACGATGCGTTCTTTCTTTCCGTTGGGTTTTTCCTTCCGCATGTGCCGTGTTATGCGACCCAAAAGTGGTTTGATCTTTATCCGGAGGATGAATTGATTCTTCCGCCAATAAAATTGGGAGACCGCCAGGATACGCCAGATTTTTCATGGTACCTTCACTGGAAATTACCTGAGCCTCGATTGAAATTTTTAAACGAATCCAAACAGCTCGGTAATATTACTCGTTCGTATCTGGCGAGTACGAGTTTCGTTGATAGCCAAGTTGGACGCGTTCTGTCAGCCTTGGAAAAGAGTGGCCGAGCGGACAACACGATTGTAGTGTTGTGGTCAGACCACGGATTTCATCTTGGGGAAAAAGAAATCACGGGCAAGAATACGCTCTGGGAGGAATCGACGAGAGTCCCTTTGATATTTGCCGGACCGGGTGTTTCCCAAGGGGCTAACTGTCGTGAACCAGTTGAGTTGTTGGATATCTACCCTACCCTTTTGGAGCTTTGTGAATTTCCAGCGAAGCAAACACTCGAAGGGCATAGTCTTGGTCCACAACTGGTTGATTCGAATCAAAAGCGGGACTTTCCAGCGATCACGACGCACAATCACGACAATCATTCGATCAGGTCAGTGCGGTATCGTTATATCCAATATGCCGATGGGTCCGAGGAGTTTTACGATTTGCAATCCGATCCAAATGAGTGGGTTAATTTAGCGGGTCGAACTGAGCTGGGTTCGTTAATGGACCGCCATCGTAAATTTCTTCCAGAAGAGAATCGCTTACCCGCTCCCGGGAGTGCCAAACGGATCCTTGAACGAATCAACGGTAAGGTCATCTGGGAGGGCGAGGAAATAAAACCTGGAGATCCGATTCCCGAGTATTAACGTCGAGCTTGCACCTGGGGTTCGTTGTGTCAATCTTTAGTTCATTCGTTGACAAGCAAGTTGACGATGCGGCAGGCGTGGCCTTTGCTGCGAGGATCCTTTGTCTTGGAAATACGAAGGACTAGGTGGTGTGAACCGGCCTGTAGTTCGCTTTCGAGAACGTAAACCCACGGGATGTGGAGTCCGCCACTCCAGCGGGTAAACAGATTTAACGGTTTAAATTCGGAGTCGTCAATTGAAAATTCAATGGTTCCCGCATCGGGACCGGCGGCTAAAAATAGCCCAACAGCGCGTCCTTCGAAGTCTAGGGAAAATTGATCGCCGGGATTAGTACCGACCAGCATGGGTACGTTGTAGAATCCATCCCTCACCCCACCACCGAGATGGTTGGCTCGTGGGTCGCAGGTTTTGTCGATTGCGAATCCGTTCAGATCTTTTGCGCTTTTCAGACTGACCATTTTGCCTCGGTCATAGCTGAAACGGTTGATTGGTTCAGGGAGTGCATGGGGGACCGGCTCATTTTCAGTCGTCCTTGGCGCTGCCCAAGCCGCGTTCAGTAGCCGCCGGATCGAAGACGCATACACACGGTGTCCAAACGGAGAGGGATGGCAATTTTTAAAATCGTTTTTCCAATCAAATTGTTCGCTGTCCATCCGTTCCGTGATTTCACGAGCCAAATGTAAAGAGGGAATGCTGTAATGTGTGGCGACCTGCTCATGCTGTTGGATTACTTGCGGAGTATTTCCGCGACGGTAGTCCGCGACATGTTTGGGATCGACAAAATGCATCATCACGATATCGATATTAGGATTTTGGGTTCTGGCTTGACGAACAATCCCCTCCATTCCTCGGATCATCTCAACCGGTTCTCTTGAGTTGTGTAAATCGTTAACGGCGGCTTCTTCGAACAGTAAATCCACGTCCCCTTTTGCGAGCACATCTCGAAGCAGTCGGAACGAACCCGGCACCGATCCAGTAGAGGAAATGCCTGCGTCGACAAATTCGAATTTAGTGCTTGGGAATTTCTCGCGAAGATAATCGCAAACCAAATCACGCCATCCGTTCATGGTGGTGATTGATCCTCCCAAGAACACAACGCGGCCCGTTTTTTGGTTTTCAAATTTTTCGCGACAATTATTCAAGGAGCCACGCATGACGAAATAATCATTTGATTTTGGGAAAGTTGACCCAAATCGTTCCATGAAATCTGCCGCGCGGACTGGGTCGGGATGCGTAAAATGGTGTCCCCCGGATTTTGTGGTTCCCTTTTCGACTTTGATGATATCGATGCTCCCACCCAATTTCCGATACCGTTGGGCCAGCACCAAAGTATTTTCAGCCGGCGGTACGATGACGTCAGTCATAGAAACAATATGTAGCAGCGGTATGTTCTTCTTAGCGATCGGTTCGAGGATGTCGATCGGGTTTTGTTTAAATGTTTTTGCAGTTTCTTCGGTGAGGCCGTACTCGGTCAAACAGGTTTGCCATGTTGGGGCGTGCCCTCGCCCCGCACCTTTGCCCCCCGGCCAACTGGAAATGTCGCCGACGGGCGTGTCGCAGTAGATGCACGCGACGCGGTCAGGCCAACGAGCGGCGAATTGATAAACGAATAAGCCACCCCGACTAACTCCCTCAAGGACGCACTTTTTGGCTAAGCCTCGCGCGGTCACGTGTTGGTAAAACTCGTCCCAGAAATTCATTGCCTTTGGACTGCCGAGCATACCATTAGTGTTGATATGAGCGATGTGGAAGCCGCGCGTTAGAAGAATTAAGTCAGAATCGGCATGAAAACCTGGGAACCGCGCTCGCCAAACCCAAGGGTTCCCCGGCGCCGCAGATTGGGGTGACACGACATAGGCGTCGCGACCTCCAATTTTAAAATCTGTTCTGTCGAACCCGTTCCATTGGGAAACTTCGCCGTCCCACGCGGGTGCCACTTGGCGTTTTTCCACCGTTTGGGCGAAGCCGACAGAATGGAGCAACAAGCCCATCAACATTGGAAGGAAGAAGGCGAAAGTTAGGCGTTTGACGGAAAGTGATTTCATTTATATTAACTCGATCAATTCGACGGAAGGAGGTCTGGTTTCCACTAAGAAGCCTCTATCATTTTAGTGGAATGAAATAGTCCAAGGCAACGGAATCTTTACTGCGATTTTGTCGACCGGGTTTTAATTTTTTAGGATTTCCTTGGCTTTCTTGAGAAACTCGATCTCTCGGTTGAAACCATGCTCCTGTGAAAAGCGAATTAGGTTGTCGATTCTTTTTACCGGGTCGGCTTTCGTTGCAAAGACGATTTTGGCGTGGCATTCAGGGCATAAATGAATGGGTTGACTGTCAGATTCCTGGAGGCTGTTACTGCCTTGCATATTGCAAGAGTATCTCGTGCAGTGTTTGATCGAAAACATATGGCCGGTTTCGTGAGTTGCGAGTTTACATGTCCGCTCCAGGCATCGGCGGAATGACTCGGGGTCGCGCGCCGGATTACCGAAACGAGAGAGTGACCAGACGCCCACCCGCTCTCGAAACGAAGCATATCCGAAAACAAAATTCCAGCCATCTCCGGGCCATAGATCTGAGGAGGTGAAAGCGATCAGAGCAAACGCGTCGCCTGGTAATTCCGGCGCCAGTTGTTTTTCCAGTACATAAGAGGTCAGCAATTGGTGAGTGCCTTGGGTGGGGTGATTTCGCTGTGCGTTTTCAGGAATTCCATCCTCGGATTTCGTTTCGAGAACCTCAACAGGGCAGCTAAAATAAATCGAAAGGTACTCCGAGCTGAGCTGAATGATTTCCAGTTGCTTCGGATTAAACTGGCCAATCGGCTGTACGTATAGTTTATTTCTACGGGGTGTAAGGACGATGGGGCGGATGCGCAAGTATTGGGAAAATGACTGGCCAGATTCTTTTTGTTGATCAAGCCATTCTCCTGGTTGGGGTTCCGTGAGGGGCTGATTGATGGGTTTCAGCAGTTTCGTTGTCATTTTAAGTGCGGGAATACTTGGTGTGCGAAATGCACTTGCCGGTTCCTGTTGGCAAGCATTGGTAACGATCGGGGACAAGGCGATCGAGAGAAAATAGATGCTAAGTAATCTAAAAACTACGACTTGGCGGGGGGGCGGTGGCTGCATTACTTCTCGATTTCTAAGAAATTTAAAATAAGGAAACCGGCCTATTTCAAGTTGAGCCGTGCCAATCGGGATTTCTCTTGTTTATCAGTTGATGCAAA
Source organism: Mariniblastus sp. (assembly GCA_028823415.1). Taxonomy (GTDB): domain Bacteria; phylum Planctomycetota; class Planctomycetia; order Pirellulales; family Pirellulaceae; genus Mariniblastus. The sequence continues at coordinate 20,631 of JAPKBL010000024.1, read as the reverse complement.
TTTATTTTAACAAATAGAATTGGGGAAGTGGAAACTTTCGCGTCACGGTAGAAGCGAGAATGCAAAAAAAAACACCGCTGGTACTAACCGGCGGTGTTTTCGAATTTAACTTGCATTCAACCTACGCTTTTTGCAAAGCTTCTTTGGCTTTTCGACGTTCGTCAATAATATCCTCTTGAACGTTGCGTGGAACGGGTCGGTATCCGCGAAGTTCCATCGTGAACGTGGCTTGACCCTGCGACATTGAACGCAGGTCCGTCGCATAGCCAAAGGTTTCGCTGAGCGGAATTTCACAACAGATCAAAACGGAACCATCTGGTTTAATGTCGGTTGACTCCATAATTCCTCGTCGTGAAGTGAGGTCACCCACGATCGGCCCTTGTGCTGGTTCCGGGCACTCAATTTCGCAAAACATCACTGGTTCCAAAATTTGAGGTTTTGTTTTGGTCATGTATTCGCGAAACATGCCTCTAGCGGCGGCTTGGAAAGCCATTTCAGAACTATCGACATCGTGGTAAGAGCCATCGGCAAGCATCATACGCATCCCGACCACTGGATATTCTGCAAGGACGCCCTTGAAGATCGACTGCCGCATTCCTTTTTCTACGGCAGGAATGTACTGCTTGGGAATTCGGCCGCTGACGATTTTGTCCTCGAACAGGAAGTTGTCAACTACCTTTGGATTGTCTTCATCCTTGGCGAACTCTTCTTCGTCGAGCGGCTCAAGCCATCCTTTAATATGTGCGAATTGGCCAGAACCACCGGATTGCTTTTTGTGCTTGTAATCGAAGGCTGCTTTTATGGTCGGCTGTTCACGATAGCTCACCTTGGGAGCACCGACTTCAACTTCCAGTCCGTACTCTCGCCGAATTCGCTCGACATAAACATCAAGATGAAGTTCACCCATTCCGGAAATAATGACCTCTGCGGTTTCTTCGTCCGTAGAAACTCGGAAGGTTGGGTCTTCTTTGCGGAATCGTTGAAGTGCCTTGCCAAGCTTCTCACTAGTTCCTCGGTCAGCCGGTGCAATCGCTACCGAAATAACAGGCTCAGGAACGAACATGTTTTCTAGTGAGCAGTATTTGGTCGTTTCCGAATAAGTGTCACCTGAGGCGCAATCGATACCCATCACCGCCACGATGTCACCAGCAAATGCTTCATCAATTTCTTCTCGTTTATTCGAGTGCATGCGAACGATTCGACTGAAACGCTCTTTGCGGCTAGTCCGCTGGTTGTAGTACGTTCCACCTTTTTTTACGGTGCCTTGATAGACTCGCATAAAGGTAAGCTGGCCAAATGGATCTTCAACGATCTTGAATGCCATGCCAACAAGCGGCTTTTCCTTATCTGGTTTTAGGGGGAAATCTTCTTCAGGATTATCCCACTGCTTTGCTGAAATTTTTCGTTCTTCGGGGTTGGGAAGGTAGCGTATGACGGCATCGACGAGCGGTTGGACTGATTTGTTTTTGAACGCTGTGCCCATGAACATAGGTGTAAAACTCTGAGATTTAATCGCGGCTGCGGCGACTGTGTAGATTAGTTCTTTCGAGACCTCTTCTTCCGAAAGCAGTAACTCCATCATCTCATCGCTGTACATCGAAAGGCCTTCGAGAAGTTCCTGACGATACTTGTTGGCGTCATCGACGAGCTCCGCGGGAATCTCTTCTACGAGCACGATCTCGCCATTATCCCCATCGTTCCGATAGGCTTTCATTTCGATTAAATCGACAACGCCATCGAAATTTTCACCAAGACCGATCGGAATTTGAAAGAGAATGACTTCGACGGCAAGTTTCTCGCGCATTTGGTCGGCGACCTTGAATGGGTCGGCGCCTGTTCTGTCCATTTTATTGACGAACGCTAATCGCGGAATCCCGTATCGCTTCATTTGACGGTCGACCGTCAAGGACTGGGCTTGGACACCGCCTACCGCACAGAGGACGAGAACCGCACCATCGAGCACGCGAAGGGAGCGTTCCACTTCGACCGTGAAGTCGACGTGACCGGGTGTGTCGATCAGGTTAATTGTATTCTCATCCCAAGTCACCTGAGTCGCGGCACTGGTAATCGTGATCCCGCGTTCTTTCTCAAGTTCCATGTGGTCCATCGTCGCGCCATCGCCACCGCCGCGTACGTCTTCAATTTTGTGAATTCGTCCGCAATAGAAAAGAATCCGCTCACTGAGAGTCGTTTTTCCCGAATCAATGTGGGCTGAAATTCCGATGTTCCGATAGTTCTTCAGGTTCATCAATGCACCGTCAACAATTAACTTTATTCTTTGAGTGAAACAGTTTGGCCGCTTCCGAATTTCGGACCCGCCGGCCAGTCTGAGGCAACGCACCTCGGTATCGTGTGTAGAGCAAATCGCTGATTTGCGAATAATCTATACAAAAATCTAGTTGATCGGGTCTAGGTTAATTCGACCTATTCCACCGCAAGTTCCAACTAGACCGGCACACAGTTATATCGTCTGTGAGACAATCCGATTGGATGATTGGCGTTCAATCCAACGGGCAACTAAATGCAGAGATTCCAAAAAGCATTAAATAGATTGCTATTCTTTGATTTCATGGCTCAACGGCAGAAATTCTGCCATCGCGTAATCTTAGTTAATCCAGATTAGTCGGAAAGCCCAGTTTGAGTTTTTTTGATAGTAAATCTAGAAGCCCAATGGTGTTTTGTGATTGATAACCAAAACTTATCGGTTGTGTTTTGACAGTACTTCCGACGGGCCCCGTCGGGGCTCGCGAGTAAGGTGCCCATTGGATTCGTTAATTCCTGTTAGCGGTGCCTTTAATTATCTTAGGCGGTGGATTGGTGTTCGAGGGCTTCTTTGTTCTGACAGGATGTAGCTTGGTTGTTAGCGCAGATAATTCTGGATTATCCGTAGCCTGGCGGGGTGTTGGGATGGAATAGAGCAGCGAGCGTTGGTTTACTTCGTTTCCAGTAGAACAGAAAGAGATAACTGACCGATTCTTATTCTTATTTAGTGGAGCGCGGCTGCGGCCAACAAAACGGGCGGATCGGTCGGTCGATGCGGTTTTGGCGAACTGATCATCAAGGACAAAATCGGTTGGGAGGATTTTGGGTTTGGAGGATTTTAATTAACGGACTCCACCGAAATATATTCGGGCCTGTTCTCAACTTGGGTTTGCCAATTGTTCGTGGTGAGTGACAATCAATGCCAATCAAGTCCGTTCATTGGATCTGTTTAGTATTCCTGAAAATCGTTTTGGTCGATCCATCTCATCGCCTTTCCGATCTCGGCTGTAAGAAAGTAATGGGTGACATTATGCAAAAATTCAAAACAATTAAACCGCTTGGTGTCGGTCGGGTTAAATTTAAAGTGGCGGCTCTTTCGCTAGTATGGCTTTCCGTCGTCTTCGGTTTTTCTGCCGAGTCACAATCGCAGTCAATTCAGGTACCGATTCCTGAGGAACCTGTCATTGAACCGGCGAGCGAAGAAGGTCAGGCAGCGATCTCGCAATTTAAATTTCCGGCAAACGTCGAATGTGAAATGATTGCGGCAGAGCCGGATGTTGCCAATATCGTGGCCTTTCATCGCGATTATCAAGGGAATATTTATGTTTGCGAGACTTTTCGGCAAGAGAAAGGTGTTGAAGACAACCGTAACCATGCCCATTGGATGGATGAAGAATTGGCGGCTCAGACGGTGCAGGATCGAATCGACTATGTCAGGAAATATATTCCTGATGCAGACAAAACCTACACGGCCAAGGACGATCGAATTCGTTTATTAAAAGACACCAATGGTAACGGAAAGCCAGATTCAATAACGGTATTCTCGGACCGTTATAACCAACTAGAAATGGGTACTGGTGCCGGTGTGCTTTCTTATCGGGGCAAGGTTTATTACACATGCATCCCGGATTTATTCGAATTGCAAGATGCTGACGGCGACGGGGTTGCTGAGATTCGTAAATCGCTCCACACCGGTTACGGCGTCCGCTACGCGTTTCGAGGTCACGACATGCATGGTTTGATTGTCGGACCTGACGGAAGGCTTTATTTTAGCATTGGGGATCGCGGCTATAACCTTTCGCCAGCCATCAAAGATCCGGCTTCGGGAGCAGTGTTTCGATGCGAACTTGACGGCAGTCAGTTAGAAGTCATCGCGACAGGTTTTCGCAATCCACAGGAATTGGCTTTTGATGATTTCGGGAATCTTTTCTCTGGCGATAACAACTCAGACAGCGGCGATAAGGCGAGATGGGTAGAGATCATCGAGGGCGGGGACACGGGTTGGAGAATGTACTATCAGTACCAACAGGACCGGGGGCCGTTTAATCGAGAAAAGATTTGGTATCCCTTCAACGGCGAGACACCGGCTTATATTATTCCACCGATTGCCAACATAGCGGACGGTCCATCGGGATTGGAATATTATCCAGGAACCGGATTTGGTGAAGATTTTCGTGGCCGGTTTTTTCTTTGCGATTTTCGCGGAGATGCTGCTCAAAGCGGGATTCGTTCGTGGCGCAACAAGGCTAAGGGGGCCTACTGGGAAGTCGTCGAGGACGAAAAGCCGTTCTGGAACATGCTCGTCACGGATCTCGATTTTGGGTCCGACGGCAAGTTGTACACTTCCGACTGGGTCTTCGGTTGGAAAGGTGAGAACAAAGGCCGAATTTATGCATTCGCAGATCCCAAGATTCAAGAGACGGCAATCGTGAAACAGGTCGAGTCTTTGCTTAGGCAGGGGCTGCAGAGCCAACCGGTTGAAAACCTTCGGGTGTTGATTTCGCACCCTGATCAGCGAGTGAGAATGGAGTCACAGTTTGAGCTGGTAGCGCGTCACGATTTGGCGACGCTGAAATCGATTGCGGTGGATGCGAAAGTCGATACGTTGGGACGGCTTCACGCTATTTGGGGAATCGGGCAGTTGGCGCGAGTCGCCCAAGGCCAGCAGGTTTCCTTTGAGAGTAGTTTTTTGAAAGGGCTCCTGCGGGACGAGGATGCTGAGGTCAGTGGTGCGGCTTGCGGGATTGTCGCCGATAGCAGGTACACCGATAACTCCGTCATCTCAGGGTTGCTAAGCCACGAAAACTTGCGAGTTCGTTACCGAGCAGCAATGGCACTGGCAAAAGTTGGCACCGATGGCGATGTTGATGCGGTCGTCAAGATGCTCGTCGATAACGCTGACTCTGATCCAATCGTTCGGCACGGCGGCATTATGGCGCTCAACGGAATCTATATTCGAAACGCGTTGGATGGCTCCGAGCGAGTCGCCAATTTGGTTGGGCACGAATCGTCGAGCGTTCGCATCGCTTTGTGTGTGGCGATGAGGAAGGCACTCCTCTCGAACGAGGAAAATTCATTGCGCTACCAAGCTCAGGCTGCGAGAATTGTGGGCCGTTTGTTAGAGGATCGCGAAATCAAAATCGTCTTGGAAGCGGCCCGAGTGGTACATGATGTTGACGTTCAATCGGAAATGGCGAAGTTGGCGGGATTGGCGGGACGAATCAATGAATTTGTCGCCTCGGATGCCTTGATTCGACGAATTGTAAGTGCCAATGCTCGTGTGGGTGCTTCAGGGAATGCGAAGGCGCTGGTTTCTATTGCTCGCAATGAAGTGATTGAAGAAGCTCGTCGCGTCGAGGCGCTGGAAGCACTCGGAAATTGGGCCGCCCCGCCCGAGCGAGACATGGTGCTGCACGATTGGCGACCGCTGGATCGAGGTCAGCGGAATGTTGTGGATGCAAAAAATGCTTTGGAACCAGAGTTTGTGCACTTTGCAAGTGGCGGCGGCGGTGTGACCCGTGCCGCGATTACGGCAGCTGGAAACCTGAAGCTGGCTTCTATCGGAAAGGTGTTAGAGGGAGTCGCGGTTGACCGGAAGGGACGCGCCGAAGAACGCGTCGCTTCGCTATTGAGTCTGGCGAAATTGAAGTACGATCGAATGGATTCTGTTTTGGCGAAGCTTGAGTCTGAATTTGGTGAATTGCCCGTTGAGTTAGGCGGGCCTGTGATTGAGTTAGTTTCAGCCATCGATGAAGAACGGGCGATCAAGCTGATCAAAGAAACGCTCGCCAATGGTCAGCAAATGACTCAGCAGTCGGCGATCTCAACGCTTGGCAAGATGAAGTCAAAGCTTGCTTCTGACATGATTACCAAAATGCTAAAGCGGATCAATGAAAATGATTTTCAAGCGAACCTTCGTCTCGATGTTAGCCTCGCGGCCGCCGAACGATCCGAAGAGAGTGTAAAAAAGCAACTGGCGGTTTACCTCTCAGCGACGGCCGATCCAGATGAATTGGTTGCTTCCTTTGCCGACACGAAGATCGGTGGAAATGATACCAAAGGGTCAAAAATATTTTATGGCAAAACAGAAGTCTCTTGTGTTCGATGTCATCGAGTCGATGGAACCGGCGGTCAAGTCGGCCCGGAGCTTTCTTCGATTGGAAAAACCAAAGACCGGCAATACCTGCTAGAGTCGATCGTGCATCCCAACAAGGTGGTTGCGGAGGGGTATACTCAGATCAAAGTGACGACTGATGAAGGTGAGTTGTTCGTCGGGATTGTGAAGCGTGAGACCGATGAATCGCTCGTGTTGTTGGATGCGGATGGCAAAGAAATCGTGATAGCTCAAGAATCAATTGACGACCGGAGGCCGGGGAAGTCATCGATGCCAGCCGATCTGATAAATCAGTTGACGAAAAAAGAGGTTCGCGATCTGGTCGAGTTTCTTGCAAATCGAAAGTCGGAACCGAGCGGTGGCGAGCATGAGTAATCGCGTTCGTTAGGCTGTGTTGATTTTCTTGGCTCCAGCTTGGTGGAAACCGAGATGAGTTGATTAAGAGTTTGCATCTGGGATTTTTCGGTCAACTTGAGTTACCCGAATGATGCTGCCTTGGATTTCTATGACACGGATGGGAACACCCGCTTCAACGAATGCGCCATCGCTAACGACATCGATGGATCGATCGTTGAATTTGGCCCGTCCTGCCGGTCGCAGCTGCGACTCCGATTTCCCCCAATCTCCGACCGAGACAACTGGGTGAGGTGCTGGGACGGGTTTGCCTGCAGAGTCCGTTAATGTGTTTTGTGATGAAAAAGGTTTGGTGGATAAAATCATCTTGTTGAGGATCGGAATGGATCCCATCTTTTTTGTGATAAAAATTGCGGCGACGATAAAGCCTGTACACGCGAGTAAGAGTGTGAACGTCGAGGCGATTGAGCGGTCCCACTGGTCAGGCGTTGCCGGTAGTACAAAGTTTTGTCCGGCCAGCACCACACTGCTAAACAGCATGGCAATTCCAGCGATGCCGGATACTCCAAACCCCGGAATAATAAATAGCTCTGCAAAAATAAAAGCGATGCCGGCCAAGAAAAGGATGACTTCCAGCCAGCCGGAAGTACCAGCTAGGAACCGACTCCAGAAAAATAGAACGGCTGCGAATCCGCTAAGGAGGCCGCCGACGCCTAAGCCTGGGGCGCTAAGCTCAAAATAAAGAGCGATCATGCCAAACAGAATCAGGAGCACCGTGATGATGGGATTGTTAAGAAAGTGGGCGACCTTGTCCGTGAGCTTTAAAGAGTAGACCTTGATTGATTCTCTCGGGAACTTGAATTCGTTCGCCAACGCTTCGGGCGTCGTCGCCATCCCCTGAGCAATTCCAAGCTGGAGTGTCCGCTGGCCACTGAGGGTCAAGAATCTTTCGGGCCCCGATTCTGGAACTAATTGCCATGGGGTGGCAGGCTTTTCCGCAGCGTCGGATCGAACTGATCGAAAGAGCGGCGGCCCCTCCAAATCTTTTGGGTCCGGTTTTTGATAGACCAGAACATCTTTGTCAATCAGAGCCTCGGCGAGATCCGGGGAACGTCCCTTGGACTCAGCCAAGTCACGCGCGTCACGAGATAAATAGGATTCGAGTTTCGGTTCAATAAGTCGAAATGCCCCCTGTTCCGGGTCGTAGCCAATCTCGCCGATGTCCCCAAATTTTGCGTTAGGATCGATCAGGATTTCATCGCAACCCAGAGCAACGAGTGCCCCTCCTGAAATTGCCTCGTTGGAAATGATGGCAACAGTGTAGGCCCATTGGCAGTCTCTTAACTTTCTTGCCATCTCGAGGCTTTCCAGTTTTAAGCCTCCGGGGCTATCGATTTCGATGATTAAAAGATCGACACCGGCTCGGCGAGCCATTTCAAATCGATTATCAAAATACATCTTGAGCTGGGATTGGATTTCCCCCTTGAATTCGATGACAGCAGGGTTGGTAATTTTAGCCGGCCTAGGGCGTGTTGCGTCGGGAACCGAGGCCGCTTGATAGATAGCTCCCAGTGCATCTGCGGTGACTGCAAGAAAAAGTGCTGTCGCGAAGAATTTACACAGGTTAAACCCGAGTTTTGTATTTTTTTCAACCATGTTCAGAAGGCTCCTAGTTCCCATCCACAGAATTCATCGCACTTGCTAGCTCTCTTATAGCAACAAATTGTCGGGAAAATAATTCGAGCTTGGAGCGTTTCGGCAATTACATTCTAATGCTTTAGCGGTTTGGCACAAAAGGTGCAAAAAAAGCAAGCCAGTTCTCGAGTTTCAGTGATTCTGGAGATTTGACTACGCCCGGTATCAGTATCAGAGGTTGTTTCAAGGACGAAATGATCGCGGATTAATCGGGGTGGTTTTGGCTCGAAACCTAATCTTTAAATCTACCATTCCATGGAGGGAACGGATGAGAGGTAAATTTTCAATAGAGTTGCCGCTGTTTGTTGTGCTGATAAGTTGCATTTTCTTGTTGCCATCGAGCGTTAGCGGTCAATCTTCTCCGAGTACGCCCCCGCCTTGCCTGTATTTCGTGACTCAGCAAAACTGCCCACCGTGTCGGCAAATGGACCCTGTAATTGATGCCTTGGTGAAACAGGGGTATCCCGTCAAAATCGTTCATTTGGAGAATAACCGTGCTTGGGCTCAATGGGCGAAAGTGGAACGTACGCCCACCGTCGTAATGTTGAATAACGATAGAATCGTGAAACGTTATTCGGGCATCGTCGGTCAGGATATTTTGCAAGGTTGGTTCACGAGTGCGGGAGTAAGCCCTCGCCCCGTCAAGCAAAAAAGACTCCCGGACAAATTAATTTGGAGTGAGCCCCAAAACTCTAATCCGAGTTTGGCTAACGCTACCCAGGCAGGAACGACCTACGGAAAAAACGCTAACGAGAGCTTGGCGCTGGCGGCGACTGTGAAGATTGGATTGGATGTGGCGACGGAACCGTATGTAGATTTTGCTAGTGGGACGGCGATTTATAACAAAGGTGACACAAGCCTGATCTTGACGTGTGGCCACCTATTTCGTGAGTCCAATGGAGAGGGGAAAGTCACTGTCATTATGGGCACCGGCGATGGAGGGTTCCATGAATTTGGGGGCACTTTGCTTAAGTGGGACGCCACCAATCGCGATGTTGCATTGGTCCATGTTAACCACCCAGGTATTAGGTTGCCGGTTAACCCCATTGCTCCGAGATCGACAAAGGAATTTGGTTTCGACGGATTGTTCACGGTGGGTTGCGATTTGAGTAATCGCCCGAGCCTTGGCGAAACTTATAATGCGATTCGCGAGACAGGGCCAACGATTAGGCAGACGCAGATTAAAAAAGTATCAAACTATGACGGGATTTATAAATTCGACATTGTTGGTAGTCCGGTTCAGGGGCGAAGTGGCGGCGGTTTGTTTATGCAGGACGGAAAATTGATCGGTGTCTGCAATGCTCGTATTTGTGACGCAGATGAAGGGATCTACACAGGCCTCGACTCGGTTTACTGGGTGATTGATGAAGCGAATTTAGCTAATCTGTTTGAGCCTGTTGTCGAGAAAGAGTATCTGCTAAGCGGTGGGGTTTCGGGGGCTCAAGCGCTCGTCGCGTCCGGAGGTTTTGAGGAGGTCGTGGAAAGGGGTCTCTTCACTGCCTCGCAAGTTGATCGGCGCGATGTCTCAGTTGGCGGGGCGAGGCCACAGGGGAGCAAGGTGATAATCATCATTCAAAATGAGTCAGGTGAATCAGAGTTGATTACTGTTGAGAATCCCTCTTCGGAACTGCTTGGCAGTGTTCGCGCGTTTCAGCAGGGCCGTTTGCCCTCGACCAAGCAGTTGGAGATCACTTCGTCGCGGACGAGGGAGAATCGCTAAAAGGCCGAAATAGTATCTTTAAATTCTAGGGAGTCCCGAAAAGCTGCTTTGTTTAGGATTCAAAAAAATTCCAAAAATCTAAAAATAAGAGACATTCGTTTGTGCTGGACAGGCAGTTTGGGTTCTGGATGATGGCCGAAATGGCGGGGTTGGCCCAAAATTCCCTTTAAAACTGATGTTTTTTTAAGGAAGCTTGGATTGTGTCGCTCCAAGCAAGCGGTCAAAATAAAGACCCGCTTTTATTATTGGTTCGGAACCTGCTGGCGTTTTCGTGGTTTATAAATAGACGACGCTCGTGCGGATTCGAGGAAACGTGGTCTTGAGCGGGTTTGTTTGCGACTCAATACTAAATTTGTCCCACATATCAAATTCAGGAGATGGTGATGGTTTTTCGAGGCAGAACTCAAGTCCTCGCACTCGCAGTTTTGTGTGCGTTTCTTGTAGCGGCAGATGTTGCGATGGCTCAACAGGGCGGTCGGACTCGAGGTGGCGGTGGCTCAATGTGGGGGCAGGTCTCACAGTTGAATTTGCTTGGGCAAGAGGGTATTCAAAAAGAACTTGAGTTGGTGTCGGATCAGGTAGACGCCATCAAAGAGGCGCAAGACCGTCAGCGTGAAATGATGCGCGAAGTTTTCATGGGTGCGCGGGATCGGATGCAAGGGCTCGACAATGACGAGCGACAAGAGCTCTTCAAAGAGATCCAGGATGAAATGAAAGAAGCCAACACAGGACTCGAGAATGAGGTGATGGAAGAACTGCTTCCTCATCAGATCTCTCGTCTTAAGCAAATTTTTAACCAAGCACAGAGTAAACGCAGTGGCGGTCCGCAGAGTGGTAGTATGTCAAGCAGTTTGGTGGAAGATTTAGGACTCACCGAAGAGCAGGTCGAAGAGCTGAAAGAAAAGGCGGCCGAAGTTAGCAAGCGACTGAAAGAGAAAGTCGCGAAATTGCAGGCGCAGGCGCAAGACGAGATTTTCTCATCGGTTCTCACAAAAGATCAACTAGCTAAGTATGAGGAGTTGATGGGAGACGCCTTTGAGTTCCCGGAGCCAACACGCGGCGCTTGGGGTCGTGGTGGTGATCGTGGTGGTGATCGTGGTAGTGATCGCGGTAGTGATCGCGGTAGTGATCGCGGTGGTGATCGCGGCAGTGATTTCTAAAATTCGCTCTCACGAGGAAATGCAATAGATCAGTAAACGGCTCGGGATTACTCGGGCCGTTTTTTATTTGTCCAATTTCTTTGGCCAGCAAGCGAAAAAGCGTTGTCGGAAATCGTAAAATTCGGTGACGAGGTTAAAATATACGAAACTTCCCGCGTTTATTGGGGTTTTGTTGATGTTGGTGTGAACCAAAATTAGTCGTAAGAAACGCATCGTGGCGCGATTCGCGTCACCCTCACTCCAACAACAGCGGTGCGTTTCTTTCGGCTGATTAGTCTTGGTGTTAATTGTCACAGCCAGGTCGGGTTGGGACTGTTATTACGGTTGATAGAGGCGCCGTGCCGGGAACCTGAGGAAATGGAATCTAATCGCGTGTCGGGGGCAATTTTCTACTCAAAGAGTTTGAATTCGTCACGCATACTGTTTCATAACTTTTGGGACTGCATCCGGCTTAGTGGTGTTGTTAAGTGAATCAGTGCAGTTAGCCGAAACCTGGGCAGTGAGAAGTTTCAAACCGAATTTTGATTTGTAGAGTCTGAAATGCAATTAGTGGAAACTTTAGTTCGACGTGGATTGGTGTCCGACGCTCAATATAATCACGCTGAGAGTCTTGGCGGTGATGTGCTGGCCTCGCTCGTGGGGAGCGGTGCGGTTTCGCATGAAGCGGCTTTGGAGGCCATGGCGGAGGAGGTTGGGGTAGAGTTTTTGGATCTTCGCACGGCCGACGTTGATTTGGCACTTCTCGAAGACTTCCCACTGAAGGTCATTTATCGGCAGATTCTCTTTCCGGTTAGCCGCGAAAACGGAACCATTGTCGTCGCCACCAGCGATCCCCTCGATTTTTATCCGCTCGATGAGATCAGCGCTGCGATGGGGTTGGCGGTCGAGCCTGTGCTTGCTGAGAAATCAGAAATTGCCAAATTGATCAAGACTCACTTAGGTGTGGGTGGTGAAACGATTGGTGGTTTGATCGAGCAGAGAACCGAAGACGGCATCGAATTGCTGACCGAAATTGAGACCGATGGTAGTGAGCTGTCGGAAATGGCACAGGAGGCAAGCGTTGTTCGTTTGGTCAATGAGATTCTCTTGGAGGCTGTTGAGTCACGAACGAGTGATGTTCACATTGAGTCGCAGCAGGATGGACTTGTGATTCGAAACCGCATTGACGGCATCCTTCACACACAGCCTGTACCTTCAGAGATTAATCATTTTCGTGCTGCGATCATCAGCCGTCTGAAGATTATGGCGAAATTAAACATTGCGGAGAAACGGTTGCCCCAGGACGGACGGATTAAGATTCGCGTGAAGGGCAGAGAAGTTGATGTGCGTGTTTCTGTGATTCCGATGATTCACGGCGAAAGCCTGGTGATGAGGATCTTGGACAAAGGCGCCATGGTCTTTGAGCTGCAGGGCCTTGGGATGTCCGAAGAGACCTATCTTGAATTCAAGAAACTAATTTCGTTACCACACGGAATCATTTTGGTGACGGGGCCTACGGGATCGGGAAAGACGACGACGCTGTATAGCTCGCTGATTGAAATTAACGATCCGAAGACTAAGATCATTACTACCGAAGACCCGGTTGAGTACCAGTTAAAAGGGATCAACCAGATTCAGGTTCATCCAAAAATTGGATTAACATTCGCACACTCGCTCCGCAGTATATTGAGGCATGACCCCGACGTCGTGCTGGTCGGCGAGATTCGAGATTTGGAAACCGCGGAGAGTGCAATTCAGGCGTCACTGACCGGTCACCTGGTGTTTAGTACGTTGCACACCAATGACGCTGCCGGCGCGTTTACCCGGATGGGCGACATGGGCGTCGAGCCGTTTTTGGTATCCAGTACAGTCGAGGCGATCATGGCACAGCGTCTGGTTCGTCGGCTCTGCAGTTGTCGTCGAGAAGTCAAACCGGCGACGGCGGACTTGCCAGATGACTTTCCATTGGAGATCCTCGACAAGGGGCCGATTTATGAACCGGTGGGATGCCGAGAGTGCCGTGACGTTGGTTATCGAGGAAGGCTCGGTATTTATGAGCTGCTGGTAACGACGGATGATCTCCGGCAGATGGCACACGACCGGATGAGCACTTGGGAAATCAAGAAAGCGGCTATCGGTGCTGGAATGAAAACATTACGTGATGACGGCTGGCGAAAAGTGAGTCAAGGGGATACGTCGGTGGAAGAAGTGCTTAGGATCACCAAGGGTGACCGCCGGAATTAGTAAAGTTTTTCTGGGCGAGTTGGCCTTTTGAAATTAAAGCTGAAAACAAGACCTGAGGAAATTAGTGAGCGGAGTTTATTCGAATGCCTGAATTCAGTTACAAAGCAAGAAACTTACAGGGTGAGATCACTTCGGGGTCGCTGTTCGCCAATACTGAAAAAGACCTAGTCGCGGCGTTGTCTGCCAAAGCTTTATTCCCAGTCTCAGTGACCGCTGAGGTTGAAAAAAAGCAAATCAGTTTTGGTGGCGGTCGAGTTAGCGATCAAAAGATTGCCGCGTTTTACGAACAACTCGCTTCGTTGATCACCAACGGAGTGCCCATGATGAGGTCACTCAGGATTCTCAAAGAGCAAGCTCAGGTGCCTGTTTTTCGATTCGCTTTAGAGGATGTGATTGAGCGGGTTGAGGATGGTGAAACACTTTCCGATGCGTTTGCCAAGCACCCAAAGGTTTTCAGCGAGATGGCCGTCAATATGTCGCGAGCTGGTGCTGAGGGTGGTTTTCTCGAAGACGCGTTGTTGAGAGTTGCTAAGTTTACCGAACAGCAGTCTGAGCTGAAGTCCAGGACAACGGGTGCGTTGATTTACCCGGCGGTTCTGGCGACAATTGGAACGATCGTGGTTTCGGTTTTGATCGTATTCTTCGTGCCTAAGTTTGGTTCTATGTTTGACCAGCTGCGGGCGATGGGGGAGTTGCCATTGGTTACCGAGTGGTTGCTATGGTTTAGCGAATTTGTGCGGGGTTATGGAATCTTTTTCGCTGGTTTCGCCGTGGTTGGAATTGTGGTTCTGAAATACCAATTGGCAACCGAGGCCGGAAGGCGTTGGGCGGATCGTTGGAAAATTAAATTGCCATTGCTTGGGCCAATCTTTCTTTCTTTGGCGGTCGGTCGGTTTTGCAGGGTGTTGGGAACCTTGCTGCGTAATGGAGTTCCGATTCTTCGCGCTCTCGATATCAGTAAAGACGCATCGGGGAATAAGATTTTGTCGGAAGCAATTGCCGACGCGGCTGAAAATATTACCTCGGGCGAGTCGCTCTCAGGACCCTTGAGCAGGTCGGGGCATTTTCCGCGGAACGTGACTGAGATGATTAGTGTTGCAGAAGAATCAAATACGCTTGACGACGTGTTAATCAACATTTCCGATGGCTTAGAAAAACAAACGGTTCGGCGGCTTGATCTGATGGTCAAACTCATTGAACCGCTGATGTTAATGGTGATGGCTTTCATTATTTTGATTGTTGTCGTGGCGTTACTTTTACCAATTATGAAAATGGGGAATGTGATGGAATAAAACGAAACTTGGATGCGTTTTCCAGTCCTGTTTTTATTCGAACTTATAGAAAAAACTGTTTAAGAGGAATTGAGATGAAATTAAGAAGACAAAGTCGACGGAATTCTGGTTTTACGTTGCTCGAACTGCTTTTGGTGATGGCCATTTTGGTTGTCCTGGCAGGTCTTGGCACGGTCGCAGTTATTAACCTTCAAAAGGGTGCGCTCCAGAAGACTGCGTTAATTGAGATCGAGACAATGAAAAGAGCATGCAAAATGTACAAGTTAAATTCAGGTTCTTACCCTTCAACGCTTGATGATCTGTACACCAACCCGACAGGCATGAGTCGTGCTCAATGGGGTGGCCCTTATCTGGACAAGCCAATCAGTAACGATCCTTGGCAAAATCCGTACTCGTACACTAAGGACGAGTTGAATGATGAAGTTACGATTAGGTCTTCTGGGCCTGACAAACAGAGCGGTACTGAAGACGATGTTCCAGAAGTCAACAGCAAGTAACTCGACTGATGGTTGGCTCCGTCCGGATCTTTTGAATCGGAACCGGACGGGTGGTTGGTAAACTGATTTGATGAATTTCGCATGAATAAGAAATTGCAAAACGATGCTCGAATTCAACTGCGGAATCGGTGCGCCGGAATGACCTTGATGGAGCTGCTTTTGGTCGTCGCAATCATGGTCGTTGTCACTGCAGTCGCGGCACCAACGGTACAGCAAACGCTGGCCAATCAGTCTCTTAAAAAGAGTGCTGGTCGTGTGCGAGTTGCAATGGGACAGGCGCGGGTCAAGGCGATCAAGAACGGCGAAGAGTACGCCGTTTTCTTTTCTCCAGGGGGCTCTTATTTTAACGTAGCGCCCTTTAGGACCTTTGAACAGCAGGGGGCACTTGCAGGTCAGCGAGAACAGGAAATGGTTGAAGGACGGACCTCTAACTTCGAGGACGATCTTCTTCCTAAAGGAATTGTATTTGTCGTCGGAGAGGTTGGTGCTGACTCCCGCGGTGCCGAGATCATGAGTGAAGCAGGTTCGGGAGGTGCCCTTAAGCCAATCTTTTTTTATCCGGACGGTACCTCTCAAGATGCGATCATTACCCTGCAAAACCAAAAGCAGGCAACGATCGAAGTACATCTTAGAGGATTGACTGGGATTGCTAAAACGGTTCGCCCTGATTTCGTTGAAACGGAAGAGAGTCAATGAACTTTTCGGAATTCCACAAAGCGAACGTCGTTCACCGAAACCGTCGGCATTTATTGCCGCGTGGGCGGCGTGGTTTGTCGTTGTTGGAAGTCATTCTTTCGGTTGCCATCTTAGGTGGTTCGATGGCGGTGATTGGCAATCTGTATCACCTTGGATATCGAAGTGGTCTGAAGTCTCAATTGCTCAACGAGGCGAATATGATCGCGGGTTCAACGATGTCGGAGTTGGTGGTGGGCGCGATTCCGTTAGAATCTACCGGCGACGCGGAGGTTCCAACTAGTCCTGGATGGTTTTATTCGGTCGATATTCAAGACTCGATGCAGTCCGGTCTGTTTTTGGCAACCGTAGTCGTGCGTCGTGGAGACGAAGAATCTGCGGTTCCCGCATCGATCTCGATTGTCCGTCTAATTCCAGATCCGGATTATGAGCCGGAAGAGGATATGGAATAACATGGAACCCATAAATAACGGACCCACCAGATCCCCTCGTGTGCCGCGTTTTGAAAAGAAGCGTGCTCGGGCTGGTTACACTTTGCTCGAACTTCTGCTCGCGCTGGGCTTGTCCGTGGCGGTGTTGGCTGCGGTGGCGTCAGGGATTCAGGTCTATTTGGTGGCGTTGACAAAACAGCAGGCAATGGTGGAACAAAAGCAAGTTGCCCGAGCTTTGCTGGCGATGATTGGCAATGATTTACGGGCTGGCATTCAGTACAAGGCGACTGATTATTCAGGCTTAGATAATCTCATTCAAACCCAAACAATGATGCTCACCGGGGGTGCCGCAGCGGAGGAAGAAGAGGAGGAGCCAGAGTCTCTAATCGTTGAAGAGGAAGTTTCCTTTAGGCCAACGATGTTGGGGAGTTCGAATGTCCTGATGATTGACATTAGTCGGCTTCCTCGATTGGACCAGTACAATCCTTTAGTTGCATCAGCCGAAGATGAGGTGCAGTCGCCGTCTGATATTAAATCGCTCTCTTATTTTGTTTCATTGAGTGAGGGCGGCGTAGAGTCGGCAATCGAGTTTCAACCGAACAAAGCGCCAGGCGGACTTTATCGCCGCGAGATTGATCGAGCGGTTGCCGAATATAGAGGCGAAACAGACCTCATGCTGGCGCCCGATGAATTTACTCGATTAATTGCCAATGAAGTGGTGGATATTAGTTTTCAGTATTTTGATGGAGAAGAATGGCAATCCGAGTGGGACTCGATAGAAAACGGAGGTTTTCCAGTGGCAATCGAGGTTAACATTATGATTGATCCTGTGCGTTCAGCGTCCGGTTCTCAGGACTATACTATGGATCAATCCGATCCAGATGAGATGCAAATCTTCCGGACGGTGGTCGATTTGCCCGTTGCCGAACCGATTGAAAGTGAAGGCAATTAAATGATGAAGGTTAAATCTTTCGTTCAGCAAGGTCTGAAACTTGATAGAAATCGTCCGGGGGTTAATGGTCAGCGGAAGGGTATGCTGTTAGTCATCGTGCTGGTGACGATTGTGATCCTTTCCTTATCGGTCTACACATTCACCGCGTTGATGCAAACCGAAGAAGAGGCATCGAGGCTAGGCACGCGACAACTACAATCAAAAAATCTTGTCGATTCAGGAATGGATTTCGTTCGTCTCTATCTCTCCAACAGTGAAGCAACCATTCGGGAAAAGGGTGGGCGTTGGGACAATCCTACTTATTTTCAGGCAGTTCCGGTAGCGGTTTCTAATTCTGACGCTGCCCTTGTCGGCTATTTCTCAGTGGCAACATCAAGCCTCGATGAAGAGGGTGCGCCCGAAGGTCAGCGTTTTGGTTTGATCGATGAGAGCAGCAAGATCAACCTCAACACCATGCCCTATGCGGAGGCAACCCTTTCGTTGAGCGGTGGGAACGTTCGGGATTTGCTGATGGGATTGCCGGAGATGACAGAAGAAATCGCCGACTCGATTTTAGATTGGATGGATGCGGACGACGAAGCGAGGGATTACGGTGTTGAGTCATCTTATTACGAAGGATTGTCGCCACCTTATTCCGCGAAGAATGGGCCGATGGACAGTCTGGACGAACTGCTTCTGGTTTACGGAGTAACGCCACAGCTTCTCTTTGGCCTCGATTCGAATCGTAATGGCATTTTAGACCCAGCCGAAATGGTCGGCACAGATGCGTCATCGGTCGACGCAGAGATGTATCTTGGCTGGGCGAATTATCTGACGTTGTACAGCAACGAAAGTAATTTAACGGCAGAAGGACTGCCCCGAATCAATGTCAATGCAGACGATCTTGAGCAGCTGTATGACGATTTGAAGAGCGCGTATGATGATGAATGGGCCAACTTTATAATCTACTATCGCTGTTCTTCTGTTGAACCGTCGACCGAACCACCGTCAGAGACCGCGGTCGTCCAGAGTGCTGCCCTGCTTCCGCCGGACTTTGCAGTGCTTGAGAGTAAGCGGAAACTCAATTCCATTGTCGATATTGTTACGGCCTACGTTGATACGAGTGAGTGGGACGAATTGAACCTGACCAGTTTTGCGGAGTCGCCTGTGAAGGCTGGCAACGTTCCCTTCACGATGCCGCGGTTGATGGCAAGTCTGACGACGTTTGAGGGGGCAGCCATACCGGGGAGAATCAACATTATGCAGGCGCCCAGGGTCGTCTTGATGGGAATCCCCGGGATCGATGAGTCTACCGTCGATCAGATCATTAGCCAGCGCGGTACCGATTTTGAGCTGGATGACCCGACCGGGGCGGACATGAACCGAAAATATGAGACTTGGCTGTTCGTCGAGGGGGTGGTCGATCTAGCGACCATGAAGAGCCTGATGTCCTACGTTTGTACCGGTGGTGACGTTTTTGGGGCTGAAATCATCGGATATTTTGCCGACGGGGTCGGAACCTCTCGGGCGGAGGTAGTGTTAGATACTACGGTTGGTGTCCCCCGTGTTATTTCTTGGAGAAATAAGAGCCATTTAAGGTCTAGTTTCTCGATTGAAGCCCTCGGTACAAACATAATTGAATAGAGTTCGACTCGCGTTTTTCGAGTTACTTGATTAATCTGAAAGTTAGCCATGGCATTCGTTGCTATCCAAATCCAAGATGAACAAATCCTTGTCGCCGCCGCGCGAGTCTCGCAGCGGTCGGTGAGTGTATCTCACATGTTCTCGATTGAACTTGCCGGTGATTCGGAGTTAGCAGCCGAAGCGTTGAAATCCAGTTTGGCAAAGCATGGGTTGTCGCGATCCGATGCAGCGGTGATCGTCAGTCGAGCCGATGCAGAGATCAGAGAACTTACCATTCCGCCGGCGCCTGACAACGAGATTCCGGATATGGTTCGGTTCGTTGCCAACAATGAATTTGTCTCACTCAGCGATTTGTGGGCCTTGGATTATGTTCCCTTGCGGGGAGATTCGACTCAATCGCGGGACGTGTTAGCTGTTTGCATTTCTCCGGAGCTTCAACAGCGGGTGATGGCGATTACAGGCGCTGCTGGTCTAAAAGTAAAGCATCTCTTGTTGCGACCTCTGGCGACGGTTGACTTGCTTGGGGCAGAGCTAAACGACGGGAAGTGTCGTTTAATCATTGATCCTAATGGAGATCAAACGGACATCTCCGTAGTTGACGGTGATTTGTTGTTAACCACGCGAACGATCAGGCTTGCAACGTCGAGCGATTTGAACGAGAGAACCTCGACCTTGTTGTCTGAAACCCGGAGGACGCTCGCCTCAGCTAAGTCTGCACTGGGCGATCGAACTGCTTCAGAAGTCGTTGTGTTTGGTGAGTCCGAAGATTATGCGGATTTGGTAACTGAAATTGAAACAAAATTAGAGCTTGGCGTCAGGCTGGTCATGCCCAGCCAGTTCACGTCAATTGCCAGTGGTTGCGATGCCCCGGAATTTCCCGAGCGATTCGCCGCCGTTCTTGGAGCTTTGGAAAAACAAGGCACAAATGATAAGTACCGGTTGGACTTCGTAAATCCTCGAAAGCCAATCGTTGTCAAGCGAGATCATTCGCGCCGGTACCAAGTCGGCGCTGCGGTTGCCGCTGTCTTCGTGATTGCGATCGCCTGGGGATGGTGGGTGCTGCAACAACAAGCGTCGGAGATCAATCGACTGAAGGAAGATTTGGCATATTTGGAACGGCTTAATGATGGTGTTGGTGACAACCCCAGCGTCGAGCAAATTACGGGCGAGGTCGCCAAAATCGATGATTGGAAAGTGGCAGATGTCAACTGGCTGGATGAACTTGGCGAGTACAGTGAGCGGTCGTTGACTCCCGATGACACCATCGTTGATGTTTTCGATGCGGTAGCCGGTCTCAAAGCAGGAGGCAATGCTCGCATCGTCGTCAACATGCGCACCACCGCAGTTGGAAAAGAGGCCGAATTGATCGCTGAGCTTAGCAAAGCTCGTTTTTCCGTGAAACCAACCCGAGGTGCCGTTGATCCAACCGATAAAAGTTATCCGCTAAATACGAGCTTGAGGGTCGAATTTGCTCCTGACCGGAGTGCGTTAATAGAGGATTTCAACAAGAGGGCGACTGAATACCGCGAAATTTCCATGGCTAAGGCCAGTGAAGTGAGTGAGGACGGCAAAGAGGACGGCAAAGAGGACGGCAAAGAGGACGGCAAAGAGGACG
>JAPKBL010000113.1 GCA_028823415.1 Mariniblastus sp. | reverse complement strand
CGGCATGGGCATGGGTAACGGCATGGGCATGGGTAACGGCATGGGCATGGGTAACCGCATGGGCATGGGCAACGGAGCCGGTTTAGGTCTAAGATCTCAAACGGGCTGCGGCAATGGCACTTGTGGTCAGTGTTCGGGTTGCCTTGGTAAGTTCCGCAATGGTCGACCCACTGCTGGGCAAATGCCACACACGGCACCGTCACCTGGTATGACCGGAATGGCACCGCAGTTCGTTTATCCGTACTACACGACTCGGGGGCCACGGGATTTCCTCATGGCGAATCCGCCCACGATCGGATATTAATCTGTCGACTTGCCTGCACCTCGCAGGATTCTAACTGAAAACGAAATTGGCTGGGCAGCATCACTGCCCAGCCTTTTTTTTGTAGATGAGAGTTCGGGTTTACTGCCGTCGCAGTTTGTCGTTTGATTCAAGGTACTCAATGACTTGATGGGCAATTTGCGCGACTGGAGCGCTGCCATCGAGATGAACCTCCGGGTTGGACGGGGATTCATAGGGCGCGTCGATGCCTGTGAGCCCTTTTAACTCCCCTGCCCTTGCTTTGGCATAAAGGCCTTTGGGATCGCGCTGCTCACAAATCTCAAGGGGAGTGTCGACGAATACCTCAACGAAGTCGGAAGCATTGCCATTGGCGACGACCATCGCACGAACGCGATCACGGTCACTTCGGTAAGGGCTTACGAAAGCAGTCAACGTGATCGTGCCTGAGGAACAAAAGATGTCTGCGACGCAGCCGATGCGGCGGATATTTTCTTCGCGATCCTGAGGGCCAAAGCCAAGGCCGAATCGAGTTGCGAATTCGAGGCCATGAACGGGCTCAAGTATTTCACGGCTGGCATTAAGCCCGTGCCGGATGTTATCGCCATCCAGGACAAAACTGCGATGATTGGCCTCGTGCAACATCATGTCGACGCTGTTGGCTACCGTGCTTTTACCGCTTCCGCTGAGCCCGGTAAACCAGATGACACAGCCCCGCGGGCGTTGGACGGATTGTTCGTGCCAGGTGACGAGTGTATTTTCAGTCATCGGAATATATCTGTTGAGGTAAATGCGGTTTGCTTTCCGCATTGACTATACCGTATCGAGCGTCGGTCTGGTTATTCAATTCCGACAAGTTCGCACAGGTTGGCGTGGATAACAGATGGCGGGCAGCTCCAAACGAGAAAAAATAACGCTTCACGACACCAGCGTCCGGCGGGGTGTCCTTGGACGAACCCTGCGCCTTTGGCCACTGCCATCGACGCTTGAGTGGTTCGTAGAACGAAGCTATTCATCTCAGTTCTGAGTTCCTCGTTGGTGCAAATCGCAATCCCGGAAGATAATTTCAGGAGTCGATCTTCCAATTCGGACTGTTGTTTTTTAAGCGCTTCGGCAGTCTCAAAAAGATCGGGTCTTTGCCGAGATTCTTGTTCGATGAAATTCACCGCTGAGGTTGCTAAACCCAAGGCCAGCGCCGAGGTTTGGGTACTGCCTGTCGAGGTTAATCCGGAGGCAGCAAGAACCTGCTGGGTCGGGTCGGTGAGTAGCCAGGAAGGATCGACAAAAACATTTTCGAATTTGACCGGGCCAGTTTGGCTTGCCGTGAGAGCGACCAGGTCTAGTCCATGTGGGACTGTAATTCCTGGGGCATCGGTTGCGATAACGAAAAGGATTTGACGTCCGTCGGGCATCTCGGCTCCGACAACGAGATGGGTCGCTCCACAGGCGCCGGTAACCCAGGGGCTCTGGCCAGTGACCGAATAGCCACTGTCTTTTTCAATTGCGAGACAGGCCGGTTGCCCCAGATGCCGTCGACTTGTCGTCAGGTGAGAAATGCCAACCGTTGCTTGTGTGTTTCCCTCAAGGATTCCTGAGAGAAGCGTATCCCTTAGTGCGACGTTATCAGAGGCACAGATCCGGCGAAGCGCCGCAACTCGTTGTGTCAAAATAAATGTGGTCGTGAGGCAGGCGGAAGCCAATTTGACGTAGGCCGAAGCGATTTGCGCGGGTTCCCATTGAAGTCCGCCGAGGTGACGCGGGATAAACCAACGGTAGACGTCGGATTGTTCAAGGAGTTTGAGCTGTGCGGTTGGCCACTCCGGGTTATCCATCGATGACCGAGAGAGTGCTGCAAGACGCTCACAAATTTGACATATTTCCCTGTCTTTGTTCGAGTCGTGTTCCGTGATTTGGGAAGTCATATTTGGTCGTCAATCCTCTTGGTTCAGACCGACTTGAGGGTCTTGTTGCGGTGGCGCAAAGTTGGGAATGATCGCGTTAGCGTTGCGAATATTTATTATGGCGCGTTCTCGATAAAGTCGACAGTTGTTTTTGGAAAAAATCACCTGTGTTAACCCTTCCAGGGTTACTTTGTTGGGAACGCTTAAGAAATCTCGAGCACGTTTAGTCAGGTGGCAGAGGCGAAGGTTGTTTCTGGTTCCATTGGCGGGCGATTGAGAAACGCATGTTCCCGTTACCGGGAATGACTGGTGGGCTTTTCCGATTGCGGTTCTAATTTTAACAATGGCGTTACTAATTCGCCGAAAAAGAGTCCAATCGTTTGGTCTTTTGATAAATAAGAACTTTTGAAAAATTACAATATGAGTACGTTTGAGCCGGAAACGCCTCCTGTTTCCAATTCACCATTGAACAGTGAGAATTTGACCGTCGAGGAGCTCTACGAAAAGTGCACGGCATTAGCCGGTAATCTCTGGTGGTCGTGGGTGCCGGAGATTCAGCATGTTTTTCGCGATCTTGATCCTGTTCGCTGGCGGCAACTGGACCATAATCCTGTTGCCTTACTCAATGAGTTCACTCCGGCCCGCCTGTATGATCGTGCCAACGAGATGGTGTTGTTTACGCGGATCAATCAGTCCTATCGTCTCCTAAAAGAGTACATGAGTTCTAGGCAAACATGGGCAGCGACCAACGCGGGGGTTTTGGGGGCCAAGCCGGTTGCCTATTTTTCGGCGGAGTTTGGGATCCATGAATCATTGCCGATTTACTCAGGGGGACTGGGTGTATTGTCGGGAGATCATATTAAGAGCGCCAGTAGTCTCGGTCTGCCATTGGTTGCGGTCGGTCTGTTTTACGGGCAAGGCTATTTCCGCCAGCATCTCGATCATGATGGGCAACAAAGTGAAGAGTATATCGATACGAAGGTAGACACGCTGCCGATTCAAGAAGCTTGTGGACCTACCGGAGAGCCGGTGGTCGTGAAAATTGATAATCGGGTTGGTGCTATTTGGGCGAAGGTCTGGGAGATTCAGGTTGGTCGCGTTCGCCTCTTTCTTCTCGACAGCAATATCGAAGCGAATCATCCCGATGACCGACAGCTGACCAGTCGGCTTTACGGTGGAGATGAACGCACAAGAATTCGCCAGGAGATAGTGTTGGGTGTGGGCGGAGTTAAAGCCCTAAAAGCGGTCGGCGTTGATCCTGGTGTATATCATCTGAATGAGGGGCACAGTGCCTTTGGCCCGTTGGAAGTGATTCGCCAACGAATGGAAGATGACGGTCTTACGTTTGAAAATGCGCTTCGAGAAGTCGCGTCTCAAACGGTTTTTACAACGCACACGCCAGTTCCTGCTGGGCACGATCGTTTTCACCCCGACATGATCGAAGAGCATTTAGGGCCGTTGCGGGATCAATTAGGTCTATCGTACGAGCAATTATTAAGCCTTGGCCGGATCGATCCGCAAGATAGCAACGAGTTATTTTGCATGACCGTCATCGGGCTAAAGCTATCGCGAACCGCTAATGCGGTGAGTCAGTTGCACGGATGTGTTTCACGGCGCATGTGGTCACATCTTTGGCCGTGGCGGGCCGAAGAAGATTGTCCGATTGGCCACATTACCAATGGTGTGCATTCGCAAACGTGGTTAGCGCCTCAGATGAGAACGCTGTTTGATAAACATTTTCCGAGTCGTTGGATGGATCGTATTGGGGAGGCCAAAGTCTGGAAGAATATCCATGATGTCGATCCCGGCGAGTTGTGGGAAATACACAATACTTTGAAGGCGAGAATGATCTCTTTCGTACGTCGTCGTTTAGAGATTCAGTGCCAACGGCGGGGTGAAGATGAATCATCGGTTGCGCTATCGAGAAACATGTTTGACCAGAATGTCTTAACGATCGGTTTTGCGAGGCGGTTTGCGACCTACAAACGAGCCAACTTGATTTTTACTGATTTGGAACGTATCGATCGAATTCTCAACGACTCCAACCGCCCTGTGCAAATCGTCTTTGCCGGCAAAGCGCATCCGAAGGACGAACCCGGCAAGCACTATATTCAAACGGTGGCCAATTTGCGAAAGGATCCTCGGTTTCGCAATCGCGTTGCCTTTGTCGAGGATTATGACATTAATGTTTGTCGCCACTTGATTCAGGGAGTTGATGTGTGGCTCAATAATCCGAGAAGGCCATTGGAGGCATCGGGAACCAGTGGTCAGAAAGTGGTTCTCAATGGCGGCCTCAATCTCTCCATTCTCGATGGATGGTGGGCGGAAGCTTTTGACGGGGCGAACGGTTTTTCGATTGGCAAAGGGGCATCTCATGTGTCCGATGAAATCACCGACGGGCGGGATTGCGAGTACCTTTACGAGGTCCTTGAGAACGAAGTCGTCCCAATGTTTTACCATCGAGACATTGATGGTTTACCCCGCGAGTGGATTTGCCGAATGATTAACTCAATCAGAACTTTGGCATGGCGATTCAGTTCCGACCGCATGGTGATGGACTATGCGGAATCTTGCTATGTGCCGGCGGCCGGTGGGTTAAGTTGCAAGGTGTAAATTCAAACGTGGGTCGAGTTAATTGGGGTGAGAAAATTTTGGTCCCATTTCGACAAGGGCAGGGAAATAATTCACAAATCATTCATTGGAAGTATTTGTCGTTAAATTTTGATTTCTTGACGTGTTTTCTATCGACTCTTGTCGATGAATTTCCTATAAACCGGTTCCTCAAACTTAAAACAAATAAGTTGTTATTTTTTTCAGAACTTACCTTGATTTTTTCCCAGTTCTTGAGACGATTGAATAACTTCTTGAGGGAAGCGATGTTTGAGAATTGATTCTGAATTTTTAATAATCTGTTGTTGGGGTATTCCTTTATCGGTTATCCAGACGACTCTTGAAGATAGGATATCTCCGAAACTTGACGGCTGAGGGACCAATTTTAGGGTAGATCTAGGTCAAATAACGGCTTGTGCTTAGCACGCCCGGCTTACATCTTTCTCCCAGCGACTCCCATCGCTATCTTCATTCGGAGTATCTTTTACATGCCGCATTGCTGATTTCAGCAGTGCGGTTTTTTTGTCGTTGCGGATCGTTGGAATGGCTCGGAAAACTCTCGGCTGCCGCGAGCTTCAGTTTCTGTTTTTAAATCGGTTTTGAAGTTCGGGGGAAAGTTCCAAACCAAATCGTTTCAAAAGGTTGAAGTAATCGACCGCAGAATTGATGTTCGTCATCGAGTCGAGTTCGGGGTCGATCTCGCGAAGCGAGTCAACGTGTATTTGATGGGACGGGAACGCTGTTGCCAGTTCTGATACTCGCAGTTGACCGTTTTGAATTCTTTCATGGATCATTTCGTGCAGTTTCGTACGGTAGACCGCGGTCATGCCGAAAACACGTTCCCCAGAAATCGGGATAACGGCATCGCGATCGGAAATTCTATGAGATAGAAAACGAATAAGTTCAGGGTCAATGAGGGGTACATCACAACTGGTAACGAACGCCATATCGACTTGAGAATCCAGTTTGGCCAAGCCGACGCGGATTCCCTCTAGCGGGCCGCAGTCGGCATTTTCATCGGTTGCCCATTGCACGTTGGGAGGAAGTTGATGTTGGCTGAAATCAGCATCACCGACAAGAATGACCGGATGACAGACTTTTTGAACTTGGGAAACCACACGTTCGAGAAAAGTCTGCCCTTGAAAAATAAGTTGCGTTTTATCAATGCCCAGCCGTGTGCTTTTTCCTCCGCAGAGGACGATAGCGCCTAAACGGGTATTGGGTTGAAGGGAGTTGGGCATGTTGGAAGACTGAATTTGGCAGTTTAAGATAGGCTATAATCGGCCACGTCGCGTCGTTAATAATACCAGCTGATCTGTCCAAGGCATCCTATGGTTCTCACGCTTAACCAGCAAGTCGAAAATAATATCTCCATTGAGGCAGACGGAATTATTCCCGAGTTACTCCGTGGGAAAACGACCGATGAAATAAAGACGATTCCGGTTCCTTGTGGTAACGAAGTGATCGCGTTAGGTGAACTATTTAGTGTTTCTGGAGCGATGGATAAAACCGAGACGGTCGTTTTCGAAGGTTCCCTGACGAACGTGCACGCGATTGGGATGAAAATGGCGTCGGGTGTGGTGCAGATCTGTGGAGATGCAGGTAATCGGATTGGCGTGAAAATGTCTGGTGGGGAAATTCGATCGACGGCGGATGCTGGTGATCACCTTGGCTCGGAGATGACGGGTGGGTTGATCGCTATTCAGGGCAATGCTGGCGACTCTGTTGGATCGGTGTTGCCCGGATCAAAAATCGGCGTGAATCGAGGCACAATCTTAGTTCGAGGGAGTGTTGGGAAGGGCGCCGGAGAGTCGATGCGTCGCGGATTACTCGTCGTTGGTGGTGATGCAGGGGACCTGTTGGGTTGGTCGATGCGTGCTGGTACGCTCGTAGTCATGGGCAAGGCCGGTGCCCATGTCGGAGCAGAAATGAAGCGGGGAACGATTGTTCTCGGCGGAGGACTCGGCCCGTCGTCGTCTTCGAGCTTCCGACAGGGGGGGAGTTTCAGAATGCCCGCAATCGCGCTAATAATGAATTGGTTGAAACGAGAGCATCCAGATTTTGATGTGAATGTTTCGCGATTGGATACTGATTTTAATCTTTTTCACGGCGATTTTCTGCACGGCGGACGCGGGGAAATACTGGTCCCCGCGAGCTAAGCCTCCATCTTGATGATCTGCGATCATGGTCCCCCTGCTGCAACACGCTCACCGATTTACTTTTTGGTCGATGGCGTTTGGGTTTTCTTTCTTTCGCGTTTCTTTCCCGGTTTTTTCTGTGGCAGTGTCAAAATTGCAATCTCGCTAATTTGTTTTAACTGTTGTTCCCACTGACCTTTGAGCTCGGTGGCTTTTTCGGGCAATTGAGAAATTAAGTTTTTGGATTCAGCGCGGTCATTGCTCAGGTCATAAAGTTCCCAGGGGTCGTTCTTGGCGGCGACGAGTTTGAAATCGCCAACGCGAATGGCCCGGTTACCATCGTGGAGCCACCAAAGTGAATCTCGTTGGACGGTGACGTCTTTGGAGAATGCCGGCAGTAGACTCTTCCCAGGCGCTGGAGGGATTGGCGCGCCGTCCCAGTTTTCTGGTTTCTTAATTTCAAGCACGTCCAAGATGGTTGGAACGATATCGATAACGTGCGAGGGCGTGCGTCGGATTTCGCCGCGTGATGGGATTCCCGAAGGCCAATGAGCGATCAGTGGCGTGCTGATTCCTCCCTCGTGTACCCAAGTCTTATGACGCCGAAAAGGTGTATTGCAGGCACTCGAAAATCCTGGGCCTAAGCATAGATAGGAGGCCGCACTGCCGGGAGACGCACGCGGGTCGTGTCCGCCATTTCGAACCATTATTTCCGCGCTTGCCCCATTGTCCGACGCAAAAAAGATAAGTGTGTTGTCAAAGACTCCCATCGTTTTGAGTTGTTCCAGGATTCTGCCAATTTCGTGATCCATGCGATCCACCATGGCGGCGTGGATGGCCATCTTGGTGGCTTGGAATTGTTTTTGCTCAGCTGTCAGATCAGCCCAGTCCGCTGGGTGGTCGATTTCTCCATCCCCAAGTTTTTCGAAGGCATCGGGGAAGTTATAGGGAGGCCCTACGTTTGGTTCGAGTTTTGACAGGGTTGTGTTGTGGAGTTTTCGATCGAGTTGTCGCTGGTACCTCTTGGCTCGCATTTGGTCCCAGCCTGAAACGTACTTGTCTGCATATTTTTCGATGTCTTTGGGTTTTGCATGAAGTGGGAAATGAGGGGCGATGAAGGCGATGTAATGAAAGAAGGGCTTTTCCGCATATTTTTCGGCATGCTCTTGGAGGCAGGCGATCGCGTGATCAGCATTGGCAGTGGTGGCGTAATAGTCTTTCTCTTGGTCGCCAATTTTTATGGGCTGATCGTCAATGAAATTACCTTTGGCAGTGAAGAAATTCCCCTGGTTTTTAATGTCAAGTGAGCGGTCGAATCCGGCGGCGAGAACCTTCCCATCAATGTGCCATTTACCACTATGGTAGTTCCGGTAGCCAAGCGGTTTCAGATAGTCTGGTAAGAGTCGAGCCCATTTTTGTCGTTGTCCTCGATTGCCTCCGACAGCGGTTAGCTCGGGAAGTTTGTCGCGGTGGACCATGTGAGGGTAGTAGCCCGACATTAATGCTGCGCGTGTCGGCCAACAGCGTCCCGTATTGTAGAACTGGGTAAACAAGAGACCGTTCTTTGCGAGGCCATCAAGATTGGGTGTTTCGATTTCACTGCCATAGCAACCGAGATCAGAGAAACCGGAGTCGTCGGCCAGGATGAAAATAATATTTGGTTTTTCGGCAAGCAAGCTCTGGGGCGTTACGATTAAGAGGCCGAGGATGGACAAGGACAAATACAAAAATAGAAGGCGCATAGTTGTGCTCACTGCAACAGGTCAGGGCTCATTGAATGATTCAATTTAACGTGAATCTCATTCAAGTGTAGCGTTTAAGGGAACCAATTGACAAATCTGCGAGGAGAGATTTTGTTAAGACTAGGCAGGCCAATGTTAATCGCTTGATTGTGTTAATTTTTCAAGCTGTGCGCGGAGTTCAGAGATGCACGGTGTCGGAGGTGCAAGTGTCAGATTATTGCCGGAGGCGGGCGTTCGGGAAGACTGTAGGTTGAGTTGAACTTCGCTTTCGAGTGCTGCCAGCCAGGCAGGCAAGTCGACTCCCACGCCCATGGTGGATCTGGCAAAAGCCTTGGCTTCATGGTTTAGCAATTCAAAGACTCTCGCCGATTTTCGGTTGTGAGGGTCTTTCATTGCCGGAGCGACGAGGGCTTTGAGGCGATCGATTTGCATTTGATGAGCAAACTTGCCCTCGAGTCTCCGCGAAACCGATTCCATTCGAATCGAATACTTGCTTCTCAGATCTTCGAGTATTTTTAGATATTTGTCCGCTTCGGGACCGACACGTTCGGTGAGTGAGCGTCGCCACATTCTCGCGACGCCGTTTTCTTGATCATTAACTAGGATCTGGTGTGCCCAAATAACTGGTTTTAAATTCCAGCAAACTCGGTCATAACGACTCCGCAATCGCAGGAAATCAAGGAACATATATAGCGATTCCCCGTTGTCCGACTGTGTGGTGGTCGTGTTGTAATCGCGGTATTCGTTGTAATTTTCAATTACACTTTCGAGAATCAGGCTAAGGTACCGAACGGCTTTCTCGCGTGGCAACGCTAATTCGAGTTCATCAAACAATCGTAGATCAACTGCCGAAGCGGATTGTTGAACCTGAGTTAGCCACCGGTCTACGCCCTGGTGGAGGATGCCGCGAATGTTGCCAAGATGTAAGAACTGTTGCGTGAACAGACCGCGGCCGTAGGTTTGGATAAAGGCGACCATTCGTTCCCAGGCTTGGGCGTCGTGGACTTTTTCTAGTACGCTCAGTCTTAAGGTGCGACTGTGGTCGAGCCACAACATCAGCATGCTCTCGGTAAGCATTTCGGTGCACTCAAACAGGTTCGTCTGAGTTTCGTCGACAATCGATTTTTTGTCTTGCCCTTCCTTGGTTTTGCATTCGCGAATTTTTTCATTCGCTTGCACAAGGACGTGTACCATCGAGGTGAATGCGACCTCGAATATTTCGTCAAATTCTGTAACTGCTCCACGACCGATTGGATTCTCTCGTTCCATGCGGAGAGTCGTTTGAGTCAATTCGAATGTCTCGGTCATCAGTCCGAGTGACGGCATTCTTTGCAAGAGGTCTAGAATCGCCGTTTGAACCACTCTGGCTCGAACGATCGCGGCAGGATCACCACCCTTGGAAAGAGGTACGTAAAGCAGAGATTGTTTCTGGAGATAATTGGTCAACGCCGGAAAGTTGTTGATTACCAATTCTGCATTTTGCATCAAGATTGCTGCGTAGGCGTAGACAACCGGTGCGCTGCCGTTCACGAAAATTTCTTCTGGCGATGGCGTGTCCGGCGATTCCTTTTCCGAATCCATGGTAGAATCGTTCGAGGGCTCGATCAGTGTATTCGGATCGGTCGTCTCGGTTTTCACGGCCTCAATTGCGGATA
Organism: Mariniblastus sp.; assembly: GCA_028823415.1. GTDB lineage: Bacteria > Planctomycetota > Planctomycetia > Pirellulales > Pirellulaceae > Mariniblastus. The sequence goes on along the minus strand of JAPKBL010000113.1, from coordinate 4,769 downwards.
GGTCGGTGGTTGGGAATTCCGTTTCATCCACCAGGTAATCGACCGCTTTGATGACCGCCGCCAGCATCCTGATCGCGTTTTCTGTTTCGATGCAAGTACTGATCGTAAGATCCAGTAGAGAATCTCTGCATAAACGATGCTGATCATAAAGCAGCATTGCGTCGTGATCGGAACCCAACGTCGGCAATCGGTGTTGGTTGATGGATTCGAGAAGTTCGAGGAGTTGTCTGCGGTTTTTTGCAGCTTGGGTGGCCCAGTTGTTAATGATGTCACGACGTTTTTTGAGTCGATCGGTTATTTTGTCGTTAAGCTGTTCGCGGGAGATGACCGGGAGCGGGATAGTTGCCGCAACACTCCAGTACTCCGAAACCGTGTTGAGAAATTCAAGGCGGTCGAGAACTCGATCAACTTCTGCTTCTAAATCGTCATCGGAGTTGAGATTGCCTTCAAAAATTTCCCCTTCGTTGCCGTCATTGGTTGTGTCGGTGTAGGTGACATCATCGTAGGCATGGCGAAAAAGGTCTTCGCCTTCCTCATTTTCTTGGGGCTCATCATAGTCATCCCCCTCCTCGCCTTCGTCGAAGTATTCTTCTCGTGGGGTGGGGCGATTGGGTTGGCGGTTGACTTCGAATCGAGGGACATCCCAGTAGAATCCCGCGTTGGCTTCGATGAAGTCGTAAAACTTTCGGAGTCGATTCCAAATGTCTTCGGGGGGAAGTTCCTCGGGGGTGTGGGTGTTGAGGAGATCTTTTTGTTCGGTCACCCAGCGGTAGACGAGTTGATGAAAAGAGCTGTCGCCAAGTTGCAATGGGATGTAGTCGGCCTGGCTCATCCAGTGCACCAGTAAAGCGGTCGAAGTCGTGTAATCCGAGCGTTGCATTAAGGCGTCGATAACCAACGCGTACGCTTTAGGTGAGTCGAAAAGTTCTGCATGCTCGGCCCAGAACTCAATATCGCCGGCCGCGGCGCCGCCCGCTTGCCACAAGCTGAGGGCATCGGCGACCAGTTCGGCGGCTTGGAAAATATCATCGGCATCGACGGCGTCAACGGCCATCACCTCGTGTGCTGCAAACTGCCGCCACCAATTCACGATCGATAAGAATTCTTTGCGAATCGCAATGCACATTTTTTGACGGTTGTTGGCAGCTGCCTCGCTCCACAAGTGCGAACAGTGGGCGAAAATTCGCTCCATGACGTCAACGAGTTCGTGCACGCGATGATCGCGAACGGAATTTTCGACCGCCGGGAACAGGCTGTAGTTGGCGTCGAACCCCAGAATATTCCAAGGATCTACAATCGCCCCGCAGTGGATGCCTCGCTTGAGACGGGACATGATCGTTGGTATGGACTCAAATGCTTCGTCGAGCTCGCCACGCAAGGTCGCCTCATTGGCGGCACTGAGTAGGCAGTCGATTTGGCAGCTTATTCGAGCAGCGGCGACCGGCACGACCTTCGATTGTTCTTCGGCTGCTAAAGGGTAGCCCATTCTCGCAAAGATGCTTGCCAGGCGGCAGTTGACTAACTGAGAGGCCCTGCGTTTAGCCAGCCGTGAATTAAGGTCTTGGCGAACACTACCGAAAGGTTGATGTTTAATTCTTGATTCGTCTTCCAGACGCTGGCGGTGGCGTTGCGGGAGACGTTGCATCAACTCTACGTAAAATTGATCGCGATATCCGGCAATCACAGGCAAGAGCGTGGCCAGGGTTGTATTGGAATCGTAAGTGCCTGGTCCGCTGCCTGAAATGCCAGAAGCCATCAGCATTGTTGCGGCCATTACCGCACTCGCTTCTGTCATGGCTTCTTTGAACCGCTCAGGATCTTCTTGCTCTGCCGTCATTTCCGCAGCGCGTTTGACTAGCGCGTCGAGAGTAACTTGGTGGACGATGAACCGCCGAAAAAATCCATTGCCATCAATCGAATGTTCGTCCCACTGTCCAAAATGGTGATTGGGACGCTGATTAATGGGGTGGTCAAAATCGAAGGCACGGGGGTCAATTGCAAGTTCGGATAGTTTTGCGGGATCAAAATGTGCGGCCCGAAGAATGTGAGGACTGGTTTCCCGGAGTATTTCCAGGGCTTGTTTGGTAATTTGTTCGTACCGCCCGAACGCCACTCCGGCGTTTTGAATGTAAATCGGAACGGGGCGGATCCACTCGCGCTGATAGGGTTCTATTTGCTGCGACTCGAGCGTCGCGACCGGGCGATGTCCTAAGAAATTGTTGAGCGAACTGATTGATGAGTCAACAATTTCATCCACTTGGTCAAGTGGAACCTCTCGTGCAAGGACTGATTCGACGACGCGACCGACAAAAAATGAATTAAATAAAACTTCATCAGTCTGGTGAAACAAAAGATCACGATGATGTTTCCGGTATGCGGGTAGGACCTTGTCGAACGTGAGCTCAATGACTTGGTTTGCCTGAGTTGCATCTCTAAAAACGGGATTGGAATCTTTGTTTTGAGCCAAACGCTCGGCGAGTGCGGCCTTGACTTGGCGGGCTAACGGAAGGGCTAACGGAAGGGCTGCAAGCGAGGGTGGATCGCTCGGTGGGACTTCCGCGGAAAACTCGACTGGGTCGGCGGAATTAAAAAATATAAAGAGATCGTTTAGATTTGAAAAAAAACGATCGTCGTGGTTACCCGACGAGAAATTGAGATACCCGAGAACTTGGTCAAGGATCGCTTGGATTTCGTTTTCCGCGGCTGGCAAATCCATCCGAGTTTTACCCGTCATACTCAATTGAAAATTTTTAACAATTCGCTGCGTCCATCGTAAAAATCGGAACGGCAATGGTCTAGTCTCGATTGGCGTTTGCGTCCATTTTGCCAACCACTATTTTGGAGAGTGATTGGTTATTTGCCCTCACAACTTCGTTTTCGTTTGAAAGTCTCGTGAAAAGTGCCGCCAATTTGAGTCGGAATCGATCGGTGGCTCGAAGTTCGAGGATTTCTAGCCTGGAGACCAGTGGGGCCGAGATAATGATGCAAACGGGGCTTTGACCCTTAAAACCGGATTAAATTGAAATTTCACGAACCGATCTGGGGGAATCTCTGGAAATACCGTTCTCCGGAAAGTCCGTTTATTGGAGTTGGTCCAAAGCAAACCGGTATTTCGGGTTATTTTGTCTGGAACAGTCTACGGGTTCAACGATACTGTGCGGGAAAGATTCGGCTGAAGTGGTAAAACGTTGATCGAATTTTACGACCTGTCGCTTAATAGGCTGATAGAATAGAGGGACTTAAATCTGCGCTATTTGGGCAGAGGTTACCGCCGATGCCGGTGCGCGCGATTGATAAGACTCGGAGTAAAAAAGAATGAGATTTACGTTTGGGAAAAATGTGAGCGACCTGATGTTGTTGGGAGTCGCATTCATCTGTCTCGTCGGTGGCCTGAGGGCAGACGACGGTGTGACATCTAGTGCTGTTATCCAGCGGGCGGGATTGACTGTCGACTGGTTCACGCACAGTGGTGTTGGCATGACCGGCGGTGTTGCAGATTGGCAAATCAATGTCAACGAGAACAAGCCGACAACTTTTTTCACTTTAGAAGCCAACAAATTCCGCGAGAGGATATCTCAAAATACACTGAATGCGTTTGGTAAGCCTTTTGGCGTGGATGGTGCGCGGCAATATATGCAGGGGCGCTCAGAAGTTCTGAAAGCAGAATTTGCGAATGACGGAGTGGTTAAGGTCGACATTAAAATATCAGAATACACCCTGCCGCAGACAACCATCTATACCTTGGGTACCAATTCGGTCGTCAGCGCTGTCGATGCCGACACGGGTCAGACTAAGTGGACCTCAAGCATTGGTGACCCCAAATTGCCAAGCATTGGTGTCGCGGCGAGTCATGATTTCGTGGCGGCGATTAACGGACTGACGTTGTACTGCCTCGAAGCTGCCACGGGAAAAATCGTATGGTCGGGGAAATGTCGATTTGCTCCGAGTACCTCTCCGGCGATTACCGATACAAGCATTTACGTTCCGTTAATGAATGGACGTCTGGAGTCATTTGCTTTAAAAGACAAGGGACGCAATTCCCAAGTACTCGTGGCTGGTGGAAGATCCACGGCGCGTCCGTTAGTGACAGACTATTCGGTGTCGTGGCCCAACAGTAGGGGGAGTCTGACCGTTGCTGGTCTGTACACTCAAAGTAAGGGTGTTGCGTATCAGTTGCATTCGGATGATGCAATTACCAGCGCGACGGCGTACGACGACGGAGTATTTTATGTTACGTCACTCGACGGATTTGTATACGCGATGAATGAGCCAAGAGGGGTGGTTGATTGGCAGGTTTCGACCGGTTTCGGGATTTCGCAATCTGCAATCGTGCTCAACAATCACGTCTATGTGATCAATACGAACAATGAAATGTTCAAGCTAATTCCTGAATCGGGAAAAGACGCTGCTGGCTGGGAGCAGCCGCTCCAGAACATAGGTAGCTATGTGGGTGCAGGTAAGGAAAACATGTATGTGCTCGATAGTGTTGGTAATCTCTGCGTGCTCGATCAAGATACCGGTGCAATGTTAAGCAAGGTCGAAATGGGGGGGATTCAAAGTGTTCTCCCCAATATGATTAGCGACCGCATGTATATCGTTTCTGACCGAGGAATGATCCAGTGCCTCAGAGAAATTAACAGCCGAATCCCGTTTTTCCACTCTAGTGAGCTCGTCGAATTCGAGAAAAATGGTGGCAAGACCAAGGAAAAAGAGCTGGATGATCCCTTCGCCTTGCCGAAAAAAGGCGGTGACAATCTTGATAATCCATT
>JAPKBL010000023.1 GCA_028823415.1 Mariniblastus sp. | reverse complement strand
TAATGGTGTGCCAATTAATGCGGCAGTGACCGCGGGCGCCATTTCCGACGAAACGAAGCCATCGTGAACGGCTTTTTTCCAAGCAGCTTCGCCCATCGTGTTGGTTTTTCGAACGATCTCCTGGCCATCAGTGACTTCACTTCCCATCAACATCGCCATGGTTTCAAGATCTGACTTGCCACCAAAAAGAGGGTTGATGAACGGCTGACCAAGTAGAACCGATCCGTTATTAGCGTAGCCGTCTTTCCAGGATTCTAACGGGTGGGCAACCGCACTGATCCACTTACAAGCGAGTCCCGTTTCGTTCTTGAAAGAGCTGATGTGCACAGTTTTTTCAACCTTGCCAATCTCGTCTCCAAGGCCCAGCTCGCGAGGCGCGTCGAACACGGGGTTCCCACCCAGAAAGATGACGGTCTCGAATTTGTTAGTCTTCAATTCTTTCGCAAACTCTTGGATTGCGGAGATCGAAGAGGGTCGCTGCGGATCAGGCAGTTCGGTGAACGTAATTGTTTTCCCGTGGTTGCCAAGCTTGTCGTTCAAGCTGTGTACTAGTCGGTGCACTTTCGGCGACTGCTTCTCGCCAGCGACGATCACACATTCGCCTTTGTGAAGCACAAGATCCGAAGCCATCGCTGCGAGAACTTTTTTGCGATAAGGCAACGCCGGATCAACCGAACCATCCTCGACTTTGCCAATTTCCTTTTCCAATTGTACGGCGAAGCCTTCGATGTCAGAACTGCGAACGGCGATGCGGTGATCTGCCGCGGCACCGGTTGTCGAAAACTGGCTTTCGACAACATACAGACGGCTCATCTTTTTGCCGTCGACATCGCGACCTTTGGCGAATTTGACGCTGTTAACGATCCCAGATCCAGCAATCGACAATATGTCCGCGTCGAGCGAGACAATGATCTTGGCTTCGTCCAGTTTGTAATGGGCACGAAGAGGTCGGCCAAATGCTCCTCTGCTTCCTTCTCGCGTGTTGTCGTCGGAGATTGGCGAATAAGCGAACCACTGTCCACCCTTGGCGGTGAACTCATCCTTCAATCGCATCATGCTGGGCGATGAAGTCGGTTGGGCGACGACTGCGACGGTACTGGCATCGCTGAATTTACAAGCGTTGACGAGTCGGTCAAAGCTGGTCTCTACCAATCCATCCCCCCCGAGAGGCGCTCTTAGCCGATCCGGATCGTAGAATTCGAGCATCCGCGCCTGAGTGAACGAAGACGATGCTCCCATGGAATCAGGATGCTGCGGGTTGCCGTCAAGCTTGATCGGACGTCCGTCGAAACTGGTTCCAAGAATTGGCTGAGAAATACCGCCTAGTTCAGTCAGCGATGCATATTTTACCGGCACACCGGGGATTCGATGTTGAGGACGAAAAGCAAACGGAGCGATTTTTTCTTCTTCGTAACGACATCCTGTCGTCCCACCGAGTGCCAACGATGCACCCATCAACTGCAACCACCGTCGACGGGAAAATCCGTCCGTGTGATGCTCGGTCGCTGAGCCAAAGTCGCGATCAATCGCCTCGTTGAATTCATTTGAATCCTCGGAGAGATTTAAATTAGAAAGTTGGCTGGTCTTGTTCGTGCGAGGTTTGTTCATTTCTGGATACTTCAGATGGTTTCGTGTCGAAAGGTGACAATTAATTTCGGGCCACTAACGATGACACGTTGAACAGTTGACGTTTGGATTGACATTGAGCTTTTCGGCCCACTGCATGTGATACTCTTCTGGATTTTCAGGTACAAAATCCAGCTGAGTGACAAGTTGTGGATCGCGGATGTTGGGTACTGGGTTGCGGTGGCAATCGAGGCACCACTTCATCGAAAGCGGTTTGACTTGTGTTACGATTTCCATCTTGTCGATTCGGCCGTGGCAGGAAACGCAACTGACACCCTTGTTTACGTGAGCGCTGTGATTGAAGTAAACAAAGTCAGGCAAGTCGTGGACGCGTTCCCACAACACTGGGTCATTGCTTTCGAGGCTTACTCGAATCGGCTTTAAGAGCGTGCTGTCGCCGCGAACAATACCAAGATCACGTTCGCCTTTGGTTGTACGACTTCCACCGTGACAATTTCCACAGGTGGCCGTCGGTGGAATTGCAGCATGCCCCGCTCTCTCCACCGTGTTGTGACAGTAACGGCAATCCATTTTTAATTGCCCAGCGTGTAGCTTGTGGCTAAATGGAACCGGTTGCTTCGGTTGATGGCCGACGTTGACAATCTTGGGACTGATGGCCGCAAACAAACACGTGGCCAAATATCCTCCGACCACGACAGCGGTTGCCGCAGCAAGGAAAGTAAACTTGTTAACCCAATTCGGGAAATGAAACTCTTGCATTCAAATCACCATGCGAGACGCTGGACGTCCGGCGAAAAATGAAGTGTGAAAAAAATCGAGCGGGTGAGCTCCCTGCATTCAGAGACTTTCACGGTCGCTCCACTATTAATTAACCGGAAACTTTAGCCCAAAGTCACTTTTCGGTCGACGTGTAAAAACGTCGCAGTACTTTTGGGGGGTAAAAAAACCGTTCTACCCTTTAATTATCGGGTCAATCGCTACCGATTCTTTTGAAGAAACGTTAATAAACCTAGATCAACCAATGCCAGCCAAAGTGAATATCCCGCCCTTTAAAGGCGTTTTTTGATGGTTTGTAAACCGCAAATTTTTGGTAGAGAATTTGAGCGCGAATTCTATGGTCTTTCCGCGGCGGGAGGTAGTTTTTTTGGGGGGGTTTTGGCGGTGGGTGTGGATAAGATGTTCAATGTTTTTTCGCAGTGGGCTCCGATTTATTTTGATTTGATAAGGTTTTCCGTTTAAATAAATCGATCGAGCGCCCAAGCTTGCATTGGCAAATTTCCTCATCGTGGACATGTTTGTTGTCAATGCGTTGGCCGGTTGGCCGCAAAACGATGCATCGGCAACTTGAGAAATAGAGATTACGCTGATTGATCGTTGGGTTCGGCGGGGACAATGAATCGAGACAGTGAATTCAATTCATTGAAAGTTAATTCATTGAAAGTTAATTTTGACCGGAGGGTTTTGGTGATGCGATATAGCTTCTGTCTGTTGCTCGTAGGTGTTTGTCTTACTTTGGTGGCGTGCGATTTATCGTCTAACAACCAGGAATCGATTTCTTCTAAGCAGGATCCATTGGTCAACGTGATTGAGAGCGAGAGACTGGAGGTTTCTTGCGGGCAATGCCAATTCGGGATGTCCGCACTGGGTTGTGATCTTGCCGTTAGAATCGAAGACCGATGTTATTTTCTGGATGGGACATCGATCGATGACCATGGCGATGCCCATGGTGCGACGGGGTTTTGCAATTGCGTTCGAGAAGCAACCGTATCCGGTACGATCCAAGGCGATCGGTTTGTCGTAGACAAATTTGAGCTAGTACCAGTCAAACAAGAATAGATCGTAGGCTTCCAGTTTTTTAGCCAAGCCTTCATTGGCGACTGAGATTCCGTATCGGAAAATCCCCAATGGGTTGAACGATCGCTTCCATTTGCCCAGGGGACGATCTCAAAACCAGAGACTTGCTAGTTTCTGGTGATCGAACGGGGGCAATGGCAGACATTCCATGGGCGTCAGTTTAGCCTATTATTTTTCGCTTCGGATCCGAATTAACTTTTTCTCGGTCCGCACGAGGAGATCGTTTCCAATGAGAATCGGACTGGCCATTAACGATGACTCGAACTTGTTCGTTGCGATTTCGGATAGATCTGTCGAGCAGGCCACGACGGTCATCACCCCTTCTCGGCTCGAGAGGTAGAGATTGTCGCCAGCGAGCAGTGGAGAGGAAGAAAAATTTCCACCAATTCGTTTTTCATTGAGTACTTTACCGGTTGCAGCATCAAGGACACGCAGAATTCCTCTATCGGAGATCGCATAGATTTTACCATCCCGGCCAATCAAGCTCGGCATGTTGGGTGCTTTTTTGGGTTGTGATCGCCAAGTGATGCCCGTTTCTGTAATATCGCCCCGACCGGTCGGGTCGACGGCGACCAAAGAAGATTTCATGTAGCCGGTTGAGAATACAACCAACCCGGATTGGTAGGCTGGCATCGGAGTGATAGAAAACCCGGATCCATGATCAGCCCGCCAAAGTTCTTGACCGGTTTCGGGGTTGTATCCGGCAATCCATTGGGCGCCCGGAATGACAGCCTGTCGAATCCCGTTCACTTCGATAATGAGGGGCGTACAATATGCTTTGCGGTATTCGCCATCGCTGGCGCGGATCGGTGGGCGGTTAGTTTTCCAGACATCGTTTCCGGTGTTGAGTTCGACTGAAACGATATATTGCAAGTCGGTTCCATCACAAACGAGGATGACTTTATCATCGAAGATGATCGGTGAACTTCCCGGTCCAACGCTGTGTTTGACTACGAATTGTCGTTCCCAAACCACTTCGCCGGTTGCCTCGTCAACGCACCAAGTGCCGTAATTGCCAAAGTGAAAAATAGCTTTCCCATCTTTGATCGCTGGCGTTGGCGAGGCGTAGGAATTCATCGGATTGATCGGCTCAGGAGATTCAATCTTGCGAAGAATTACGTCGTGAATGGTTTTACCGGTATCAAGGTCGATACAGATCGCATGTAGCTCGACTGACGAAGCAACCGTTTTGATTTGAGCAAGCCGATCTCCCTTCAGCCTGGCCGCAATTTCTGCGGGCGAGGCGGTATTGACAATTGATGTCGTCAGCCAGGCTCTGTTTTTTGTGTACACCGGCGATGACCACCCCGTGCCGGGAATTTCCGTTTCCCATATTGATTGCTTTGAGACATCAAACTCGACAGGAGGTTGGGCGTTGGGTTCCGCAATCCCGGTTCCTTCAAGACCGCGAAATTGAGACCAATAATTATTGGTCTCCTGTGAGTTTGCGGGTTGCAGGGTCAGGTTGCTGAAAACAACAAGAGCCAAGTAGATCAGACTACGTATCATGTTCAGCTTTCTGGCTGGATTTATTTTTAACAAATTTCGATCGAAACGATTGAATAAAGGAACAGCCCGAGAAAGGGACTAAATATTTAAGTTATGAGTGATTGTCAGTTTAACGATTGACGGCGATTTACTTCTACTGCAAATAAAACTGGAAGTTCAATCTTAACCTCAGCCCTTGGCGTTAGCTTAGGGAGCATTTTTTTTCAGTTTTCGCTGGAGTGTCCGGCGGGGGATATTGAGTCGGCGTGCTGCCTCGGAGATATTTCCGCCGGAGTCAGCAAGCACTCGCTGGATGTGCTCCCACTGAGCTTCGGCAAGCGAAGGTGGAGGGAAGTCAGGGGTTGGCGTTTCCCGTGACTTTTCAAATGCAGCCAAAACCTGATCGGCATCCGCAGGTTTGGTTATGTAGCCTACCGCTCCGAGTTTTACGGCTTCGACAGCGTTCGTGATACTGCCATATCCAGTCAGAATTACACATTTTGTTTCGGGCGAAACTTCTCGAATTTTTTGTAGGACATCGAGACCAGATTTCCCAGGCATCTTCAAGTCAAGGACAGCTCGCAAAGGCTGATGGGTTTTTGCCAAGGTAATGGCTGTCTCAAAACCTTCGGCAGCAAAAATGGTCCAGCCTCTGCGGGTGAGTGATTTTTCGAGGCGTTGTCGAAGCACATCATCGTCATCGACGACTAAAATTGTTTCGGATGGCGACATGTTAAGCTCCCTAAGGACACCTTGTAACTACGAGGGCAAGCCCGGCCGTGAATCGGCGGGCTAATTTCCCCGCTGGGTCATTTTATGTTGGCGTATTGTGATACTGTTTTCAATATGCCATCGCCCCGACTCTCGCATTGGTTACGTGGTAAATCCGATAGTCTGGTCTGGATTGGAGGCTAATGAATGGGCTCATTCATTAACTATCATACTGACTGGAAGGCAGACGGTAACGCAGGTGCCTTGACCACTCGTCGATTCAAATTCGACGGTACCGCCGAGGCGCCGAATCACGTTTTTGGCAAGGAAGACACCTAGGCCCATGCCTTCGCCGGGCGCTTTGGTGGTGTAAAACGGTTCGCTGACACGGCTGAGCTCTGCGGCCGACATTCCCGAGCCTTGGTCACGTATTTTCCATTGCCAGTCTTGCTCAAGCCGTCTGACAATAACCTTCACTGACCGATCGGAACGGTCGGCATCAAGCGCGTTTTGAACCAACCCCCGCATCGCTTGGCTCAAGCCGATCAAAGGAACATTTAGACGTTCAGAGTGTGCAGCATCGTCAAGAATGAGTTGGATCCGTCCTCTCCCCCGCAGGCCTTCGAGCAACAGGTTGGAAAGATTTGCAACCGCCACGGGTCGGATGGGTTCCCCGATTGCTTCCCCTGCATGGCTAGCCATACGATCGAGAATCGCTCGACAGCGATCCAACTGACTTCGGATTAAATGAACGTCCTCAATAACCTCCTCAGCGCCTGGGAAATCGGGGGGGTTTTTCTCGAACGCTTGCTCGACATCGCGGGCAACGATTGCGATCGTACTCAGGGGAGTGGCAAGTTCATGGGCTGTCCCGGCGGCGAGGGTGCCGAGGGCTTCGATTTTATCGCTATTGGCGCGACGTGTTTGAGCTTGGCGGACACGCTGTTGCTGTTCTCTTAGTTCATCGGTCAGGCGAGTCATAAAGTAGACGATGACACTCGAGCAGGTTGCAAACGCCGCCAAAATGCCGACATGAGCTAAAGACACGTCTTGACGACTTCGAATGGTGTCCAAGCCCAGATCGAGATGTTCGATGTTGTAATGTTCGAACATAAGTCCGGCGAAACAAACGATTGTAAGAACGTTAATCGCCCAGGCCCAATGGCGGTTTAACATTAGGGCGCAAAGGCTGAGATTGACAAAGAAGAACAGGTAGAACGGGTTATTCGGGCCTCCCGTTGTGAAAAGTAGCGTGGTTAGCGACAGCATATCCATGACCAGGATTAGTCCGAGGATCAAATCCCAAGGGAGTTTCGAATTCTGATTTTCTGAATTGGCGTGCATTCTTTCATCAATTTTCCGCCAGCGCTTGAACCAAAACGTAAGAAAAAGATTTGAGAATGCTGTCAAAGAAATGACGACAGCCATTGCCCAAGCCATCGGTATCTGAGTTTTGAATAGAGCCACAGATCCCAGAATCGTAACTACTTGACCGATAACCGCGACCCATCGTAATTTCAACAACCAAGACGCATTAAGATAATGCTGGTTGGGGGAGGTTTTTGGTAAAGAGTTTTCAGGCATGCGTTTTCCGAAGAGAAGAATTGGTATATTAACGTCTCTACCAACAACGATTGCTAAAAAATGATAAATGCGATGACAAAAAACAATTCGCCCAGTGAAAACGTAACGCAGGTTTCGTCCGATGTCCCGTTGGAGGGCGATGATTTTCAATTCCATTCAAGTGAACAGAAAAAATCACCACATTTAAGCCGTCGCAGCCTGACCATCATGTTGTCGTTTATGTGCTTGGTGCCCGTAATCACCATTGCGGTCTTGTTGCAAGTTTTGCCGCCCGTTTTCGAGGGCCAGCTCGAGGCCAAGGTCACCGCCCAGAATCTCCCGGGAGCTGATTTTTACGGCGTCGAATATTACAAACGTCCGCCGGTCGAAGGAGGGGAGATCATCATCCAAAATAACAGTGATGTCGATTGGACCCATTTAAATATCCAAGTTAACGGGAATTACCAAGTTTACGATACAGAACCGATCCCAGCCCGCGGTGAAAAGCAATATGAGTTGAGCCGGTTTTTAAATCGGACAGGTGCAAGATTCAGTCTTCAGTACAATGAGTTAGAGCGAGTTCGAATTTACGCCCGTCGCCCCACCAAGGATCGCGCGACTTATTACCAGAGTTTCGAGACTCAATCCCCCAATCCCCCAAAGTACTTTCCGGTCGCATTATTACTCGGTGTTTTTGCCCTGTTGTTGGTCGTCGCGGGCCGCATTTTCGTCAAATTAGGGGCGCGGAACGCGACGGCTTGATGGGGAAGCCTGTTGCGAAACGAGTCGGGTTCGCAAATTCATAGATTTCGGTTGATTAGCCCTCACTAATAAGTGAGAATTAGAATGAGTAATCGCGGTTGAATCGAAGATTAATTTCAGCTATGAACTGCCGTTACCTCTATTCTTCTTTCGTCTTTTTTTGAGTACCGCCCGTGCCAAAGATTTTGGTAGTCGATGATTCTTCGGTCGACCGCATGCTTGTCGGCGGGCTTTTAGGAAAAGAGCCGACCTGGCAAATAGAATTTGCTGTTGATGGCAAGGAAGGCTTCGACCGCCTAGCGGACGTAGATACAACTCCGGATGTTATCGTAACTGATTTGCAAATGCCTCGGATGGACGGACTTGAACTGGTCCGCCAAGTCCGAAAATCACATCCCCTCATTCCGATCGTGCTAATCACTTCATTTGGAAGTGAGCAAATCGCGATCGATGCGTTGCGAGCCGGTGCGACCAGTTACACTCCCAAGACAATGCTTCATTCGGCATTAATTCAAACGATCAAGCAGGTGCTCGAGATGTCTGACCGCCTGCAGCACATCGGGGCAAAAAATGAGACGCCATCGGGGCACTTAACGAGGTATTACGTTTTGGAAAATGAATCCTCGATGATCGGGCCAACGATCGAGGTTCTTCAAGAAAACCTGCCGAGCTGGTCTGGCCGAGATCGCTTGCAGATTGGCATGGCGCTAGACGAGGCGCTCGTTAATGCGATGCACCATGGCAATCTTGAAGTTGACTCAAGTCTGCGAGATGGCGAGGACGGAACCCGTTACTACGAAGAAATACAGGCTCGAAAAGATGTTGAGCCGTATGTAAATCGTCGGGTTCGCATCGAAGCCGAGTTCTCGGATAAGCATATCTGTGTGCAAATCTCCGACGATGGACGCGGGTTTGATCCGGGAGAAGTACCGGATCCGACGGCAGAGTTAAATCTTCACAAGGTTAGCGGCCGCGGATTATTTTTGATCCGCTCTTTCATGGATCAAGTCGCGCACAATGTGGCGGGTAATCAAATCACAATGACCAAATTACGACGAGACTGATCCCATTGAAACAACCTCGTACTACAAACAACCTTATTCAAGGCGAAACGCATGAAACTAGATGCTGGTAGATGGCTGCTAAATTTGGGTGTCGTGCTTTGGTTCGTTGGGTTTGGCTTGGTGCTTTGGCAGCAATTTCTATGGTTTTCCGTATTCGCGGTCATGGGTTTACTTTCGTGCTATTTTGGATACGTCTTGCGAAAACCTGCTGACGAGAATTCATCATCGTAAACAATTGCCCACCGGCTGTTTTTCATTTTGAGGGCCGGTCGTCCGCGACTGGATTGGCATCCTTGGGTCGCCCAAAATTCAACGTAAGCTAATGATCTTGCGTTTTTCCATGCTCTGCCCGATGTCAGAGTTTCCGCGAACAATCGCGATTGCCTTTAGGGCAGGCCAGTTGAATCGGCCAAACGGAGGAAATAGGTAGCTTCCAGCGGACCTCTGGGAGGAGAAACCGTGGTCGAATGGCTCGCTGCGCTTGAGCTGGCTCGTTAAGTGGCCGCCCTCGATACATTGATTGAAGATCGGTATTTAATTATTTAGCATCACAGCATACATTAGCACTCCGGTCGCGCTTATTGACGGGGAAAGAAACCGGTTAACTCGGGCGGCGGAACCGAAAAATAGTGCAGTGGCAAGCGGTTTTATCGTTTGGCATGGCAGTAATTCGGCTTGGACTTAACAGCGATCTACCACCTTTTTGTTGAATGCATGGTGATCACGAAACTCCAATAACCAAGTAATTGATGATCATCTAAAACCTATGAAATATTCGTTTACGTTATTTATTGCTTTGTCAGCGAGTTGGCTGCTTTGGTCAGGCCACTTTGAACCGTTCATTCTCTTGCTCGGTGTTTTGTCTTGCATTTTCAGTTTGTGGATTTGTCAAAGGATGAACATTGTCGATGAAGAGGCCGCGCCGATCCAACTCGGGATACGGCCTTTTACCCATTACGCGCCTTGGTTAATCAAAGAGATATTTAAATCGAATATTGAGGTCACGAAGATCGTGCTTGCGCCGAAGTTGAAGCTTCAGCGAAATATGATTGAGGTGGGTGCTAATCCGAAAACAGAACTGGGTCGAGTCATCCTAGCTAACTCGATCACGCTGACTCCCGGTACGATTTCAGTCGGCATGGAGGAGGATCGAATTCTTGTCCACGCCCTTTCATTTGAAGGTGCTGAGGAAGACCTTTCGGGTGAGATGGACCGCCGCGTTTGTCGGCTGGAGGGGAAATAAGTCATGGATTTGCTGCTAGCCGCCACTGAAGCGAATGAGTCGTTCAACAACTATGAATTAGTGGTGACGTCGGTCGCGATTCTCGTGACCATGATTTTGGCGTTGATCCGTGCGATGCTGGGGCCGACGGTGTTTGATCGGGTACTCGCCCTCAACATGTTTGGGACCAAAACAGTTTTACTGATATGCGTGATTGGTTTCTTGACCAAACGTACTGATTTTCTGGATTTAGCATTGTTGTACAGTCTGATGAACTTCATTGGCATGGTCGCATTGTTGCGATTTTCGGAGTACGGAAGCTTTCGTGAGGAGGGAGCCGAGATCGGTTCGAGCGCAAAATTATGATCAGTATTTTGACATGGGCATTCTTGCTTGGCGGATCTTTTTTCGCGGTGGTGGGCGGTATTGGAATCGTCCGCCTGCCGGAATTTTTTTCACGGCTGCATGGTGGCGGAATTACCGACACATTGGGTGCCGGTTTGATTATCGCAGGGCTTCTGTTTCAAGAACCACTAAATTTTTTGGTGACAGCCAAGCTGTTGATGATTTTGTTCTTTTTGATGGTCACCAGCCCGACGTCTTGCCACGCCCTAGCCAGGTCGGCAATGACTCAGGGGTTTAAGCCGGTTTTAGAAGTCGATACTTTAGATACAAATAAAAATTAACTTAGACCAGGACGGTTATTCTCAAAGATGATGGATTTCATTGTCATCCCGATACTCGCGCTTCTCGCCGCCACCGCGGTGACGGTTGCGAGAATTCGAAATCTTTGGGCTGCCGTGATGTTCACTGGGATTTATAGTTTTCTCAGTGCGAGTTGGATGTTAATACTCGATGCTCCCGATGTTGCTTTTACGGAGGCGGCAGTCGGTGCCGGGATTACCACGATCTTGATGCTTGCGACGCTTTCGTTGACACCACGTCGGCATCGAAAAAGCGGGCGATTGTCGAGTGAAGATTTCGAGGAACGGCCATCCAAGTCACCGCTGTTTCCGCTATTAATCGTGACCATCACCGGTTGTGCGTTGGTGTACGGAACGTTCGATATGCCCCATTTCGGAGATCCAAACGCTCCAATTCAAGTTTACCCTGAACCTTCGTTTGTCGAGAAATCTCAGCCGGACATGCACGGCCTTCCCAATGTTGTCACGGCCGTTCTCGCAAGTTACCGGGGCTATGATACGCTGGGAGAGACCGCGGTTATTTTTACTGCCGGTATCGCTGTTCTGTTGATTCTAAGAAAAAACACAGACGACAAAGACGGCTCGGAATCACAAGCGGTGACGGGAGAGAATGTATGAATTCGTTTCCTATCATTCGCGTTATCACGAAGCTGTTGATACCTTACATTTTGCTATTTGGTTTGTACGTCCAATTCCATGGAGACTTTGGCCCTGGTGGTGGATTTCAAGCGGGGGTGATTTTCGCTGCGGCGTTAATTTTATACGGCTTGGTTTACGGGCTTCCTGCGGTTCACAAGGTCGCGCCTCCAAAGGTAATCGAGAAATTAACGGCATTGGGGCTGTTGGTTTATGCCGGCACCGGTTTAGTTTGCATGTTGTTGGGTGGGAATTTTCTGGACTACGATTTGCTTAATCACGGAGTGCTTACCGAGCTTCCGGCCGCGTTTGATTTTCTGCCGGGCGATAAGCCACACCATTTTCTTCCCGAGGGGCAGCACCTCGGTATTTTTCTGGTCGAACTAGGAGTTGGCATTACTGTCACGGCAGTCATGACGATGATTTTTTATGCCTTTGCCGGTCGAGAGCGGGTGACCTCATGACCGAGTTTCTTGGACTTTATAATTACTGGATAGTAATTTTCTTGATGATGACCGGTTTCTACATCGTCATTGCTCGTGAAAATTTAATTAAAACCATTATTGGTTTGAACATTTTCCAGACGTCTGTTTTCTTGCTTTACATCACCATGGGAAAAGTAACCGGTGGAACAGCGCCGATTCTGAAAGGCTCCCACGGCGGTGAGAGTCATGGTGGTGAAACACATGGCGCCGAGAATCACGGTGCTGAACATGGGCAGGAATTAATCGCGGCTGCTGAGGGACATCTTGATTCCGGAGTCGACGCGGTTGTGGGGGTTTACTCCAATCCAATTCCCAGTGTTTTAATGTTGACGGCCATTGTTGTGGGAATTGCGACAACGGCGCTCGCTTTGGCACTGGTTGTTCGTATTCGGGAAGAATATGGAACGATTGAAGAGGACGAGATCCTAGAAATGGATCGGAACTCTTGATCGAACAACTACCAGTTTTAGTGATCGTCATTCCGCTGATGGCGGCACCTCTTTTCATATTAATTGGCAACCGAAAGCTTGTGCTTCTGTTGACCCAATTGGTTTGCTGGACGGTGTTCGGGATTGCGGTGACCCTGCTATCTCGAATGCAGGACGGTCCGATTTCCTACGAACTGGGCGGGTGGCCTTCGCCTTATGGCATTGTTTATACCGTCGATTATCTCAGTTCCTTTGTGATGCTGTTTGTTTCTGGACTAGGTGCGATTGTGATTACCTACGCGCCGCAGAGTATAAAAAAAGAGGTGCATCAATCCAAGCACACGCTTTTTTATGCGTCTTATTTGCTGTGCATGACCGGGCTATTGGGGATGTGTATCACCGGTGATCTGTTCAACGTATTCGTTTTTCTAGAGATCAGTTCACTGTCGAGTTACGCGCTCATTAGTCTCGGTAAGACCCGCCGTGCGCCACTGGCCGCCTTGCATTATTTGATTATTGGAACGGTCGGTGCGACGTTCTTTTTGATCGGTATCGGTTTGCTTTATCAGATGACCGGCACGCTAAATATGGCGGATATTGCCGCTCGAATTCAGCCAATCGACCATTCGAGAACGTTGCTAGTCGCCTTCGCTTTCATGACCGTTGGCCTGTTTATCAAGATGGCTGTGTTTCCACTTCATACGTGGCTACCCAATGCTTATACCTACGCTCCTTCGGTCGTAACCTGTTTTATTGCTGCGACGGCAACGAAGGTTTCGGTCTATGCATTTATTCGATTGATCTATGTAATTTTCACGCCTCAGTTCGCGTTCGAGCGATTGCCGCTTGACCAGGCATTGATGGCGTTTTCGTTAGTCGGTATTTTTGTCGCCTCGGCGGCTGCGATATATCAGACCAATATCAAGAGACTGCTCGCGTATTCCAGTGTGGCTCAAATCGGTTATATGTTGCTTGGAATCAGCATGTCTAATGTCGGTGGGTTGACTGCTGGAATTACACACATGTTTAATCACGCCCTGATCAAAGGTGGATTATTTATGGTGGTTGGCTGTTTTGCCTTGCGAATTGGATCGGTGAAGTTGGATGATTTGCGAGGTGCCGGAAAAACGATGCCTCTAACTTCATTTGCCTGGGTGGTGGGCGGACTTGGTTTAATTGGCTTGCCGATGACAGCCGGATTTGTGAGTAAGTGGCTGCTTCTGACCTCTGCCCTTTCTCTTGGGTTGTGGCCAGTCGCGGTCTTGATGCTCCTCAGCTCTTTATTAGCGGTCGTTTACATCTGGCGAGTCGTTGAGATTTTGTATTTTTCACCGCCGTCCCATCTCGCCCAATCGGCTAAAGAAGCACCGATGGCAATGTTAATACCGACCTATGTGGTCATTGGATCCACGATTGTTTTTGGTTGTTGGACCGTTTACTCGGCTGGGATCGCTCACGCGGCGGCGCAGTCATTGCTGGGAATTAGCCAAGCGGGAGGTGTTCAATGACTCCCGAGAATTTAATTTGGATTGCGATGTTGTTGCCGTTGGTGGCAATTGCATTGATATTTATCGTCGGCGAGAAGTCCCCCAATATTCGTGAAGCTTGCACCATTGGCATCGCGGTTGCCTTGTTTTCAGTAACGACTCGTCTCGCAGGGTTTGTGTTTTCCGGTGGAAGACCTTCCTTCAAAATGGGCGAGATATTACCGGGTTTTGAAATTGCTTTTACCGTTGAGCCGCTAGGGATGTTGTTTGCTCTGGTGGCTTCAGGGTTATGGATCCTGACGACGGTATATGCGATTGGCTATATGCGCGGGCATCACGAGAAAAACCAAACTCGGTTTTATGCTTGTTTTGCATCAGCAATATTTGCTGCACTGGCCGCCGCATTCGCTGCCAACTTGTTTACGCTATTCGTGGCTTACGAATTGATGACGATTTCGACTTATCCACTGGTAACTCATCACGGTGATGAGAAAGCAAAAAAAGGTGGCCGAATCTATCTGGGCATTCTGTTATCTACCTCGGTCGCATTTTTCATGCTGGCTATCGCTTGGACATGGACGGTTGCCGGGACGCTCGATTTTACGCCCGGAGGCATTCTCGCTCAGCCAAATATCGATGGAAAAATTTCAGATTTTCAGCTCTCGGTTTTGTTGGGTTTATTTGCCTTCGGGATTGGCAAAGCGGCCATCATGCCGTTTCACCGTTGGCTTCCTGCGGCCATGGTCGCGCCTACGCCTGTGAGTGCATTGCTTCATGCGGTCGCCGTGGTAAAGGTTGGAGTATTTTCAATTTTGAAAGTGTCGATCTACATTTTTGGAATTGATTTGATTAGCGAAACGCGGCTCGGGGAAGGCCCGAATCCAATTATGATGAGCGACTGGTTGTGCTATCTCGCGGGAGCCACGATTTTATTGGCTTCACTCGTGGCGATGACCAAAGATAACCTCAAGGCGAGACTCGCTTATTCAACGATCAGCCAGTTGGCCTACATTACACTCGGTGCGGCGTTGGCGACGACCGACAGTGTCATTGGCGGGGGCATGCATATTGCCATGCACGCGGTCGGTAAGATTACGTTATTTTTCTGTGCGGGTGCAATTTATGTGGCTGCCCATAAGACGGATATCAGCGACATGCGCGGGCTTGGCAGGGCGATGCCGTTGACGATGGGTGCTTTTTTGCTCGCGACACTCAGCATTATTGGTTTACCGCCGGGAGGTGGTGCGTGGAGCAAATGGTTCCTGGCAATGGGGACCGTTCAGACGGGTCATTTCTGGCTCTTAGCGGCCCTCATGGTAAGTTCGCTTTTGAATATAGCCTACCTAATACCAATTCCAATACGAGCTTTCATGACGCCTGTCGGCGAAACGCCGATGAAATTCAAGGAAGCGCCGATGATGTGCGTGGTGCCTCTGTGTATTACTGCCGTTGGGAGCGTGGTGCTCTTCTTTTTTGGTAATGAAATTTACAATGTTCTGTTACCGATTGCGACCAGTACACGTTGAACCGGATTTACCTGATGCCGCAAATTGATGGCTGCAAATAATGAAAACTAAAGATGACAAATCGACAGGTGGCGACCCCAACAGCGATGCGAGTTGGTTGGAGCGTAACGTCAACGTTGTGATTGCGGGTCTCGTCATTGCGTGCATCGGTTCATTGATTGCACAACTCTGGTGGTCTCCTTTGTTCGACGCTGAACACGGACATCCACCTGAATTTGCGATCGAAGAATTGTTTGGTTTTGAAGCGATGTTCGGCTTTGCGGCTTTCGTCGGGGTTGTCTTTTTGGGAACGGGTTTGCGTTTGATCATTAAGCGAGACGAGGATTATTATGATTCATAATCTTCCTCCGGGATTGATCATGGTTCTCGGCGCATTGCTTCTGCCATTTTTGGGGCAGCGGTTGAGCGCGTGGGGTGCGCTAATTTTATCCAGTCTTAGTCTGGCCGCCTTCTGGACGACTCCCGAGCTGCACGTAGTTACTTTGAACTTGTTCGGCCAAGATTTAAATATTGTCCGGATCGACCGGTGGAGTTGGATTTTCGGCTTGGTATTTCACTTAGCCGCGATTATTGCGTCCATCTACGCGCTTCACGTCAAGGATACCAAACAGCACGTAGCGGGGATGGTTTATGCGGGCAGCGCGATTGCGGCGTGCTGTGCTGGAGATTTAATCACGCTCTTTGTGTGCTGGGAGCTGACGGCGGTATCGAGTGTCTTTCTAATCTGGGCTAACGGAACCGAGACGGCCTATCGATCGGGTATGCGCTACTTGATTATTCAGGTTACCTCCGGGGTCCTGTTGCTCTCCGGGGCGATTATTCACTACCACCAAACGGGCTCGTTAGTATTTGAAAACTTTCTTGGATTAGAACCGGGACAACGTGGATCGGTTGGCGATCTGGAATTTGGGCCGTTGCTCATTCTGATTGCTTTTGGAATTAAAGGCGCCTTTCCGCTGCTCCATAATTGGCTCCAGGATTCCTACCCCAACGGGACGGCGACGGGTACGGTATTTTTAAGTGCGTTTACGACGAAGCTGGCGATTTACTCGCTTGCTCGCGGATTCGCAGGGCTCGAAGAGTTGATCTGGATTGGTTGTGCGATGACGCTCTTTCCGATCGTGTTTGCCGTCATTGAGAATGATCTTCGCCGGGTTCTGGCCTACAGTCTCAACAATCAACTTGGATTCATG
Source organism: Mariniblastus sp. (assembly GCA_028823415.1). Classification (GTDB taxonomy): domain Bacteria; phylum Planctomycetota; class Planctomycetia; order Pirellulales; family Pirellulaceae; genus Mariniblastus. The sequence goes on along the minus strand of JAPKBL010000023.1, from coordinate 40,656 downwards.
GTTGTCGGGATCGGCATCGGGACAGAATTGGCCCTCAACGGAACCGCTGCCCATGCTTTTTGTCATATTATTTATAAGTCACTTTTGTTCATGTCGATGGGCGCGGTGTTGCATCGCGTGGGTACGACCAAGGCGACTGAACTGGGTGGGCTTCACAAATCGATGCCGCTGACGACCGTCTTTTGTATGATTGGTGGGGGAGCGATTGCGGGCTTCCCTTTGCTGAGTGGTTTTGTGAGTAAATCGATGATCATCTCAGCTGCTGGCTATGAACACATGTTTGCCGTTTGGATAATCTTGTTGATTGCCTCTGCGGGCGTGATGGAACATTCTGGAATCAAGATTCCTTTCTTCGCATTCTTTGCCCACGACTCAGGCAAAAGAGTCAAAGAGGCACCTTGGAATATGTTGACAGCAATGGCGATTGCGTCATTCTGCTGCATTGCGATCGGGGTTTATTACCAGCCGCTTTACGATATGCTTCCGTTTGAAACGCACTACGAACCTTATACAGCGGCGCACGTTATCATGCAGTTGCAGCTGTTGTTGTTTGCGGCACTGGCCTTTGTATTTCTGATGAAAGCCAATCTTTATCCTGCGGAGATACGATCGACCAATCTTGATACTGATTGGGTCTATCGAAGATTCTTGCCTCGCTTGATTGCGCATGTCGGAAAACTAATTCAGCTTATTGATTCGCTATTTCGATTCGCTTGTTTATCGATGATAAAACGATTTTTAAATTGGCTTTCTAAATCATGTAGTGCACGAGGCTGGCTTGGCAGTACCTGGTCGACGAGTTCGATGGCGTTTTGGGCTGCTGCATTGCTTGGCGCGTTTTTGATTCTTTATTATCTCTAAATTTGTTCTTGCTGAACGCAATTCGGTTTTCTAGACGGCGTGAACGCGGATTTTGATTCACAATAATCGTTGGGCTTTCTTGTTGGAATTGAAAAAACCAAAGCTTTCTAGATTAGAATTGGCTTGATTGATTGGCGATTTGAGATGACTCAGGTACGCTGGTACGGAAAGATGAAGGGTGGGCAGGGCTTCGCTTCAGTCATCGCGATTGAATCAGAACTGGGTAAACTACTCGAATTCATTGATCGCTCTGTTTTCAATGACTAAGAAATGGCAGGATTACCGTTGGGTAACGACATGATTGATCCAGGGAAACAAACCAGCTAATGGATACCTTTCCATTTATTTATGTCAGAGTGGCGCCGTCGACGTGGGCATACCTTTCGTCGCTTTTAATGCTTGCGCTATTTTTCAAGTTTAACCGTTTTTGGAGTGTTCGAAATCTCGACCTCTGTCTGATTATCCTGTTGGCGCCCGGTCTGCTGTTGATTGAAGGTGGTCGGCAGTGGGTGGCACAAAATAGCTCCGTAGTGGAATCGGCGAGGGAATCGGCGAGTAATTTAGCCGAGCCGATCGAGAAGGCGATGCCGCCGGCTGGTTTACAGGCGTCTGTTAACAGCGAATCAACAGCCGGGGGTGACAATCCAATTCCAATGGAGGAAGGATTGTTGTCGCCGAAAGACGAGGAAGAAAATTCAGCAACGCCCACGACGGACGAGAAGATTGCCGGCGGAAAAGAATTAAACTTGGATAGCAAGGGGATCGTCTGGCAGCGACTTGGTTATTATTGGCTGTTTTCAATTGGCGGGATTCTTTTGATCCGCATGTTGATCGATCCGGGACTTACACGTCGACCGCAATTGGAGCCCAACCTTGCGATTGGCGGGATGGTGTTCTTCGGGTTTAGTTTGATGATGTTTCTGTTTGCCAATATTGCGATTTCTGAGCCAACCAATGAAGACCTTAGCGGTTCTAGAAATGCTGTGAAATTATTGCAGCGAAAGGCGGTCGATGCAGAGGGGGAAGAGCAGCTAAAACGGAGAGGTCCGGGCTATACGCTGTTCAATTTATTCCCGATTATTCCTTCGTTCGAAAGCGGAGATGCGATTCTTAAGACGAATCCGGATACTCAGAAATTGACTGACATGTCGCGGTACATTATTGCTGCGAAGTCTTTGGCGATTGCAAGCCAAGTATTGATCGTCTTGGGTCTCGTGCTGTTCTGTTATTTCAACTACGACAACTTCAAAGTCGGAGTGGGGATTTCGACGATTTATCTGATGTTACCTTACACTTCAATCTACACCGGCCATGTTCTGCATGTCTTGCCTGCGGCTTTGATCTTATGGGCGATTTTAAGTTTTCGCCGGCCGTGGATCGCGGGAATCTTGTTTGGATTGGCAACGAGTGTATCGTATTACCCGATCTTTTTACTGCCACTTTGGATTAGCTTCTTCTGGGATCGTGGTCGCTGGAGATTTATTGTCGGCGCGTTAATTGCGATTTTGATTTGCATTGGTGTTTTGCTGTTCACCTCCGCGAACCTAATGGCCTTTTGGGGACAACTGCAGGTAATGTTTGGGTTTTGGTCTCCTCGAATGGACGGCCTGCAAGGAATCTGGGCTTTGGGGTGGAGTAATTGGTGGAGGCTGCCATTACTTGTCGCATTCGTTTTATTTTGCGTTTCGTTTGCGGCGTGGCCGTCACAAAAGAATATCGGCACCTTGGTTGGATACAGCGCCGCAGTGATGTTGGCCGTTCAATACTGGCACGGGTTTTCTGGTGGCGTTTATATGGCTTGGTATCTTCCGATGGTCTTGCTTATTTTCTTCCGACCGAATCTCGATGGTCGGACTGCTCAAATGGAGGTCGGTGGAATCCGGCGTCGGCAAAAAGAAACGGCAGAAGATCTTTTACCTTCTTCTTAATTAATCTTTCTTTTCGGCTATCGTTTGATTGGAAATTTTCCTACCGCAGTGGTTTGTCTTGTTCCCCAGCGCGCGTATTCCGATTGATCCGAATAAATTGATTGGCACCATTGAGTCCTCCGAATTGAGCGCCAAAGACCTTGCGACAATCGGCATTCATGCCAAAAAGTGACCGGATTAAAAATCATTAGCGATCGCCTCAGTTTGTTACCGATTAAAAATAGTAGCGCTCCTCTCGGCTAGAAGTGATCCTCGACGGCGCTGATGAGTTTAGAACTTTTTCCAAAAGCGTATGTTCAATCAACCAGCGGTGTTATGAATTCCCGATTTTTAAAAACGCTAATATTGGCAAGTGTGGTTGTCGGCGGAATTTGGGTTTTATTTCATCGCGATAGAATACGTGACCCTTCAGATATTCTTGTCTTGGCACAGGAGCAGTTTCTAACTGCACAAGTTGGGTTTGGATCAGACGGAGCGATAAGTGAGCCCGCAGAGTTAAGAATTGAAAGCGAGCAACCTTCAAAATTCGTGACGAATGTTATTAGGATTGCGTCCTTTAAGGTGAACAAGGAAATGGAGGGTCGCCAAACGGTCCCCACGATTGAGTTATTGGCTGATATTTGTTCCCACTACGATGCGGTAGCGATTCAAGATATTAACGCCGACGATAATGGTTGGCTTGATCGCGTAGTGTTGCAGATGAACAACGCAGACCGCCGCGGGAGAATTTTCCCGGAGGTTCAAAATCAGACGGCGGATTATACCTACTTATCTAATATTTCATTTTCAGATCCATCGCGCCAAGAGACTCAACGTCTTTCTTCAGCGGTCATTTTCAACCGCAGAACGTTGGTTCTTAATCAAACGCAGTGGTACGCGATTGACGACCCGGATGAGTTATTTCGTCACAAACCGTTGGTGGCTTGTTTTAAAACGCGCGGGCCAATGGATAACGAAGCATTTACGTTTTCGTTGGTCAATGTGAAACTTGAGCATCGTCAACCACAACGAGAGCTCACTGGATTAATTGAGTTATTTCGTGCAATTCGAAATGATGGTCGTGGTGAAGATGATGTATTAATTGTCGGCGATTTCAATGGTGGCGATTCTGAGCTCCAGCCGATGCGAAAGCGGGCAGGTTTAACCTGGGTCGTTTCGGATCGTGGCACAAATTATTTTAACACGACTCAATTTGATAATTTAATTTTTAACGAGATCGCGACCGTTGAATTTACCGGGCGAGGTGGAGTATTTGACTTTGTCCAGCAATACAATTTGCCACTCGGGGAAGCTTCTCAGATTTCTGAGCATATACCGGTCTGGGCCGAATTTTCTGTATTCGAAGGACAGGCGACCCCGCCGCCAGGCAACGCAACGGGCGAGTCGGGTCGCGTGGCGAAGGGCGAGCCCGCCAAACAACGCTAACGAAGTCGTTTGTATGCCAAGCGAAACCGATTGCCGGTTAAGACGATTTGGCGAAGCCCTTTCTGGCTGTCAAATCTCAAGCGATTCGTCAAGAAAAACAACTTGCTGCTGCTGTTTCGTCAGCTGTCTCGGCGAACCAACTGGTGACTTCGATATCTTGTGCAACGTAGGTACGGCTCGATCGCTGTAGGCTGCCGACCCCGAACATCCTCAGACTTGAGTGCCTAGTCTCTTGACCTGGTGCTGCCCGCTCAAAAAGAGCTTTAGAATCTGAGCTTTTTGTACCGGCTTCCAAGGTCTGCCGATCGGTCTGTTTGGCGATAGTGGGTTCTTTTCGTTTGGCACAAGAAAGCAACAAAATTAAATTGGGTTGCTCGCGTGATTGTAGGAATTTAATAAGTGACTCACCGTGGTTGAATTGCGTGGTTTGATATCCGAGGAGTGAGAGCTGGCTGATTAAATGTTCAGGTGAATGATCAATGTCATTTACGATAAGAGCCACCTTTTTGCGCTTCACTAAATAATTCGATTGTGCTTCACTCACCGACGTTGAAGTTAGATTGGTTTCCTCGGTTGTGCCGGCAACGTTTTGAAGGGTTTCGAGACACTCGAGCGCATCATTGAGTGCGTCTTCTGCGTTTTCATTCAAATTCTGGCGAAGCTGGTTTTGTGCGAGGTGAATGGCGAGATTGGCAGCATCAAGGCACTTTTGAATCGCGGGTGGTGACGTAGCCGAGAATTTGGATTCCGTTTTTCTTCGCTTCCGCACTTTTAAATCTGCCGTCTCTTTAAGTTCGCCGCGAATGATCCGAATTTCATCAGGTGCCTGAATTCCAAGTCGAACGGATCGCCCCTGAACTCGAGTGATCTCGACGGAAATTCCGAGACCGGGAAAAAGAACTTTTTCAGCTTCGCGACGGGACAGGATTAACATATCAGACTCCTTTTTTAAGGTTTGATTGTCGGTAATCAATAATCCGACATCTTGCCGATGAATCTGTGCCGCGAAATCCTTTCTGGCACTATCGGCGTGGAGGCGGGCAGGTGCGGCTTACCGGGAGGATTTATCACATATAGTATACAAAAGCACACCATTAGTGTAAAGCCCAACGGTTCGCGGGGCCCAATTAGTCAATGTTTTTCAAATAGCAGTTGTTTTTCGAGGTTTTGTTGCGTCAGAAAGCGTCGGACTTGGAGGCCGTCGATGCGATATTCTCGTCAGAGGAGAATAGAGCGACCTATTTTTAGGCTCTCTGAAGTCAACGGCAGGAATGGGTGTCGCAAATTTTTAAAGATCGCCCGCTTTTAGTTTTGTGAGAATCAGGCACAATAATGGTTCTCGATTCACAAAATTCGGAGCCAACAATAACAAACATGTCAGCCGAAATTGAACAGCGAGCGCATGAGATTATTGAGGAACTGCGAGCCGATATCGACTTTGAACTCGACGATGTCATTGCCAGGATTGTGCGTGGCCTTCCCGAAGATTATTTCAAAATGCTCTCGCGAGATGATCAACTTCGCCAATTAAAAGCACTGCTTGCAATGGGCGTATGCAACCTTTCTGAAGAAATCATGTTGCGAAGTGATGATGGTCAGCAGGTTGCGGTGGTCGCCCGTAAAAACCACCCAGGCTTGCTCGCTAATTTACTCAGGAGAATTCCAGCGGAGTCGGAATTAATCGGTGCCAAGATTTTCACCTCAACGGACCACGATTTTATTATCGACTTGTTTGAATTTAAGCCAGTCGGAAAATCAGAGTCGATTGCTCCGGTCGATCGGGTCGAACTGGAATCCACGATCGAATCGGTGGTAGCCAAGGTAGGATTGCCAATAGACCAGGTGCGAAAATTTGTTTCCCAGTACCATCCTGGAAACAGAATTTTGAGTTCTCCAAGTGATGTTGCCGATCAATTTCTTGTCTGCCTTGATTCGCAGCGGACGAACAAAACTGCAATTCGATGGGTAGCGGTGAACGAGAGCGAGTCATCGAGAGTAACGGTCGCATCATCAAGTCGCTCAGCGAGAGAGGTTTTTCGAAAAACGGCGGAATTTCTAGCGATGAGAGCGTGGGATATTGACCGAGCCTTTTTGCACGATCTTCCACTTCAAGAAGACGCTCACATGGCGATCGCCAGTTTTCTGGTCACCGGACCGAAGATGGAATTGAAGACCACGGAAAGCAAAATTTCGACGGACGTCGAGCAGACGCATCGAGGCGAGGAATTGTTAAATCCTATCGCAACCGAGTTGGCGAATTTTTTGTAAGTAGCCGTTCGTCGCGCAATCAAATCGCGCCTGAAATAGCCGAAGACTCGGAATTAAATATTTCATATCGTGGATGCGGCCAGCGGGGATTTCGCGCGAGACGATTCTATTTTTGGCGGAAGCCTCATTATCTTGCATATTTTCTAATTGCAAATCGCAGAGCTGAACATTGGTTTGGTCCCGAAGGTTGCCCCATATAGCGATTCAGGGCGGCTTTCTTTAAAAAGAGGTTTCGACTTGGACGATGAAGTCAAACTAACACAGGGATAAATCATGTCGCATTCGTTAACATCGCTGATCAATTCTGGAACAAAACTCTGGTTAGACAGTATCGATCCGGAATTGGTTCGAACCAATCGAGAGCTCGGCGCGACAGGAGCCACCTCCAATCCAATTATCGTTTCTAATTTGATTAAAACAGGTCGATTCGATTCGGAGATCAATGACGTCGTGAAGTCGGGCGCTGACGACAGCGAGGTAGCTTGGCAAATCACCGACCAAATGGTGAAGGACGCTCAGTCGGTCTTTGAGAATGTTTGGACCGAAACTCAGGGTAATGATGGCTACGTCAGTTTCGAATTGGATCCGTTAATCGAAGACCCCGAACTCGATTTACCGCATGACGACCGCGTTGCCCGTTACATCGAATTGGGAAAAAAGTGGTCCGAGGGTCATACCAATCGGATGATTAAGGTTCCCGCAACGCCAGCGGGCATTGATGCGCTAGAAGAATTAGTGGCGATGGGAGCAAGCTTGAATGTCACTTTGATATTTACCGCTCGACAATACGAGGCGGCCCGCGACGCTTGTTGGCGCGGCGCGCAGCGGCGTGAATCGTTGAGTCATTTTAAAAGCGTCTATAGTATTTTTGTTTCTCGAATCGATGTGTATACCGAACAGCAACTGCCTGTCTTGCAAGAGGAGACGCAGGGACAGGTAGGCATTGCGAATGCGAAGAGTATCTGGGAATCCAATCAGAAATTTTGGTCTGAAAAAACGTGCCCTCTCCAACAGGAGATGATTTTTGCCAGCACAGGAACGAAGAAGCCAGAAGATCCAAAATGGAAATACGTTGCTGCGTTAGCGGGGAGTGATATCCAGACCAACCCGCCCTCCACCAACGACGCGATCGCCGAGAGTGATGTAGAGTTTCTTCGGCAGATCGATCTGCCGGTATCAGAGTCGGTTCAAAAAGATATTGAAACGAATGTCGATTTCGCTCAGCTGGAGCAGGTCTTAATGCGGGAAGGCATTTCCAAATTTGCAAAACCCCAGCAGGAACTAATCGCCCTCATTGGAGAAAAACGAGCAGCTATCAGTATTTCCTAAATGGAATTTTCTAAACGGAATTTTCTAAACGGAATTTTCTAAACGGAATTTAATTGGAGTGAAAAGGTGGCTCCCTCTGGCGATTAGCGGACGGCTAATTAACCAAGGGAGCCCTGCGAAGCCCATGGCTGTCATGGGCCAAATGTGAATCGAGAGATAAGTCTGAGACCCTTTCCGAGCTGGTTTTTTTAGAAATAAGCCCTCGTTTTTGACTGCTGGAGAGGGAATGAACTCCGTTTGGATTGTCTATTGAGTTAAGCCGGTTCGAGCGGTGCCGTTAATAACGCTCAACGCCCCCAACAATGCCAATTTGGGGCGGAATTAGCCGATTTATATCTGCATTGTGGCCTCTGAGAACCCCAACTATTATGGAATCGTCCGTTTTCCGCCGTTTAAAGAATTAGAGTGAGTTTCCATTGTCCTCCTATCAATTAACGCATCTGAAGCAACTGGAAGCTGAAAGCATCCATATCATCCGTGAAGTTGCTGCCGAGTTTGATAATCCAGTCATGCTGTACTCGGTTGGAAAAGACTCGTCGGTCATGGTCCATCTTGCGCTCAAGGCGTTTTATCCCGCCAAGCCTCCCTTTCAGTTGATGCATGTCGACACGGGTTGGAAGTTCAAAGATATGTATAAGTTCAAGGAAGACTATGCAATCAAAGAACTCGGACTTGATGTCATCACGCATATCAATGAAGAGGGCCGGGCGCTTAACCTCGACCCAATGGTTTCCAGTGGAAAGCATACGGAGGTAATGAAAACAGATGGGTTAATTCAGGCCCTCAACAAGTACAAGTTTGACGCTGCCTTTGGCGGTGCTCGACGAGACGAAGAAAAATCTCGAGCTAAAGAACGGGTTTATTCTTTCCGTAGCGCGTCCCATCAGTGGGACCCCAAGAATCAACGGCCGGAGCTTTGGAATCTCTACAATGCCAAAGTGAACAAGGGAGAGAGTATCCGCGTGTTTCCCATTTCTAATTGGACTGAATTAGATGTTTGGCAATACATTCACTTAGAGAAAATTCCCATTGTTCCTCTTTATTTTGCGGCCAAGCGACCGACCATTGAGCGAGATGGAATTTTGATCATGGTCGATGATGATCGGCTCAATTTATTGCCCGGCGAGGTTCCCGTCGAAAAGACAATCCGCTTCCGAACGCTCGGCTGTTATCCGCTGACCGGAGCTATCGAGGCCCCTGCTACGACGCTCCCTGAAATCATTCAAGAAATGTTGCTGGCGACAACCTCCGAACGCAACGGACGCGTGATCGACAACGATGACGAAGGATCCATGCAAGACAAGAAAGAAAAGGGTTATTTTTAATCCAACGGTTTGCCCCGAGATGAGTTGAAGTTATCCAAGTTGCGTTTCCGTTTCCACCACTAGAATTTTGCATTCAAAACAATGTCTCATCAAGACGATTTAATTGCCAGCGATATTAACGCCTACCTCGATCAGCACGAGAAAAAAGAACTGCTTCGGTTTTTGACGTGTGGAAGTGTCGATGATGGCAAGAGCACTCTGATTGGGCGATTGCTTTACGACTCGAAGATGATTTACGAAGACACACTCGCCAAATTAGAAAAAGACTCGGCGGTACACGGCACTACCGGAGGCGGTTTTGATCCGGCGATGTTAACTGACGGTCTGAAAGAAGAAAAAGAACAGGGCATCACAATTGACGTTGCCTACCGTTATTTTTCGACCGCGAAACGAAAATTTATCATCGCCGATACTCCGGGTCATGTGCAGTACACCCGCAATATGGCGACGGGTGCCTCTACGGCGGATCTCGCGATTATTTTGATTGATGCACGTCCGGGACACGGTGTCATGGAGCAGACTAAACGTCATAGCTTTATTGCGTCATTGCTCGGCATTAAGCACGTCCTCGTGGCGGTCAATAAAATGGATCTTGTTGATTTCAGCGAGACGGTCTTTCGGGAAATTTGCGATGACTATCGAGAGTTTGCCGAGCGCCTCGACCCGAATGATTTGCACTTCATACCGATTTCTGCACTCAATGGTGATAACGTTGTCGACCGCAGTGAAAATACACCGTGGTACAACGGATCGACCTTAATGAATTTCTTGGAAACGGTTTACATCGGTTCCGACCGCAATCTCAAAGATTTCCGTTTCCCGGTTCAATCGGTAATCCGGCCAAACCTTGATTTTCGCGGCTTCGCAGGAACGATTGCTTCGGGGATTGTTCGCGTCGGTGATAAAGTAATGTCGTTGCCGTCGCGAAAAACAAGTCGCATCAAGGAGATCGTCACCTTCGATGGCAATCTTGAAGAAGCGGCAACTCCGATGTCTGTGACACTGACATTGGATGATGAAATCGACTCGAGTCGGGGCGATATGATCGTCAAGCCGGGGAACTTACCTAAGCTTGAACAGAAGTTTGATGCAATGCTGGTTTGGATGTCCGATGCGGCGATGGTTCCCGGCAAGCAATACGTTTTCAAGCATACAACCAAAATGGTGACAGGTAATTTTTCAACCCTTCGTTATCAAATTGACGTCAACACGATGCACAGCAGTCCTGCGCCCACCTTGGAGCTTAACCAGATTGGTCGTGTTAATGTCGTCTTAAACCAACCCATTTGTTTTGATCGTTATCGAACCAACAAAAACACTGGCGCGTTTATTGTGATCGACCGGATTACCAATGTAACGGTTGCTGCCGGGATGATTATTGATCAACGTACCAGTGAAAACACAGGAGCCAGCTGGGAAAAGGCATCGGTCAGTCAATCTTTGGTTGAAGAAATCAGCGCGGTTACTCCGGCCGAACGAGCGTCGAGATATGGACAAAAACCAACGACGCTATTGTTTACCGGATTGCCTGGAGCTGGAAAATCAACTACGGCGTTTGGCGTTGAGCGTCAGCTATTCGATATGGGCCGAAGTGCGATGGTGGTTGACGGCCAAAATATGCGAATTGGTTTAAGTCGAGATTTGAACTTTTCTAAAGACGATCGCAGCGAAAACGTTCGCCGGGCTGCGGAAGTCGCATCGTTGATGAACGACGCGGGTCTGATCTGTCTTCTCTCTTTTGTCTCGCCCAATAACGACGATCGGAAGAAGGCAGCGGGAGTCGTTGGCGACGAGCGGTTTCTGATTGTGCATTTAAAGGCACCGGAAGAAATTTGCCAACAGCGACATCAATTGGAGCAATCGGCAGGCGAAGATGCCCCTCGTGAATCAATGGTTAATTACCAGGATCCCGAAGACGCCGACTTGGTTTTGGATACCGATCAGCTCAATCCAGCCGATTGTATTGCTAAAGTAATTGAGCTGCTCGAAGCAAAAGAGATAATCTAAGAAAACGCAATCGTTCGCGATAAAAACAATTCGTTTTCTATGTGCAATCCGTTATAGTCGTCAGCAAATCTCCCCTCCTGGAAACCAGAGTTTGTAGCCGTGCTTGCCAGTGAATTCCCTCCTTTCCGACCGCACCGCCTGCTCAAATCGGCACATTTACAAACGGTTTTGGGTGCGACATTCAAAGGGAACAGTCACGCGGACAACGCGATCAGACGAATCATCGATCTGCACGACGGTGATCGCTTAGTCGTTCACGATGATCAACCGGAAGTTTGGGCATTGGGGGATCGAATTGCGATTTTAATCCATGGCCTTTGTGGGTCGCATCGTTCGCCAAGTGTATCGAGAGTCGCGACGAAATTGAACCGACTGGGCGTCAGAACCATTCGTGTTGATATGCGAGGTGCGGGCGCCAGTTCGGGGGTTTCCAGATCGCACCTGCATGGTGGGAATTACTGGGATGCAAATGCTGTCATCGATGCCGTCCATCAGATGAGCCCAACCTCGAAAATGAGTTTGGTTGGGTTTTCATTAGGTGGGAACATTGTGCTTAAGACGCTTGGAATTTGGGGAGTCAATCCCCATGCTCAGATTGATTCCGCTTTCGTGATCTCACCACCGATCGATTTGATTCATTGTTCCTGGCACTTGAGACAGCACGGCAACCGACTGTATGAATCTTATTTTGTGAAACAACTTCAAAATCAACTGCGAGATCGTCGAAAGCGAGTCAATAACTTAGTTGAAAGTAACATGACGCGTTTTCCGGCGCGACTGGTTCATTGGGACGACCAATTTACCGCTCCTTGCTGGGGCTACCGTAGTGCAATTGAATATTATCGTGACGCGAGTTCCGCGCCCAACCTGATGGACGTCCAGATTCCAACCGTGTTGATGACGGCGATGGACGATCCAGTGGTTCCCTTTGAAATGTATGATGACCATCAGATGTCAAACGCGATCAAGATAATGGCAACCCAGCACGGAGGTCACCTTGGTTTTTTTGGGCGAGGAGGAGAAGACCCTGATCGGCATTGGTTGGATTGGCGGATTTGTCAGTGGATCCAGTCGTTGGAATCCTCCGATGCAGTGTCGACACCCACAAAAACGATGGAGTTTTGTGACGAAGCTGAGTGTCGTTAGCATGGCGAGTTATTAAATCATGTTTGCGCTAATTCAATCATTGGCGTTACCCACTTTGAAATACAACGTGATATAATTGATGACTCGAAATCACCATTAACGAGGGATTCTATGCTCCGCCAACCGATAAGAGTCATTTTGGCTTGTTCAGTTTTATTCGTTTTGCTGAATAACAGTTTGAGTTTTTCTCAATCGAATTGGCCTCGATTCCGTGGCCCCAATGGCTCGGGATTAGTCGAAGAAACCAAGTTGCCCGAGGATATTTCAGAAGCGGAATATCACTGGAAGGTGAAACTTGCAGGGATTGGATCGAGCTCACCCGTGATCTGGGGCAAGCATTTATTCGTGACCAGTTGCGATCCAAGCAGCGGAAATCTCACGCTTGAATGTTTGGATGCATTCTCTGGCAAAGTGCGCTGGAGCAAGGTATTCCAACAGGGAGTCTATCGCGTCCATGGGCGAAATAATTTTGCCTCGAGCACGCCGGCGGTTGATGAAAATCACATTTATCTAACCTATGCGGATCCGGACCATACGATGTTGGTTGCTCTGGATCATGACGGAAATCAAAAATGGCAAAGAGATTTTGGAACTTGGACTTCCCAACACGGGTTTGCCGCCTCTCCGATGGTTTATGGAGACAAGGTGATCGTCTTTAACTCTCAGCAGTCCCAGCGTTTAAAGCCCGACCAGTCGCCCGGAGGCAGCCACATGATCGCAGTCAAGGGTGAGACCGGAGAGAATGCTTGGAGCTCTTCGCTGACTTCGACGCGCGCGTGTTATGCGATCCCCTCAATTTACCGAGATGAAAATGGAGTTGAGCAGTTAGTCTCTTGTAACACAGGCGATGGGTTTTTCAGTCTCGACCCTGAAACGGGCGAGCAAAACTGGGCGACCCTGCCGTTCCGAATGCGAACGGTGGCATCGACGCTAACAGCCGGAGGGTTAATCATTGGCAGCAATGGTTCTGGCGGAGGCGGTAATTATTTGGTCGCCATTCGCCCCGGCAAAGATCTTAAGACAGTTCCAGAAAAAGTATACGAAATTTCAAAAGCTAATTACGTACCTACGCCCATCGCAGTCGGAGGTAAATTGTATTTGTTTAGCGATAAAGGCATCGGCCAATGCGTGGAGCTTCAGACAGGAAAACCCATCTGGGAAAAGAGAATGGCGAAGGGGTTTTCTGGATCGCCAATTGCGACTTCAAGCAATATTTACATCATGGATGAGTCCGGTAATTTATTGGTGATCGGACTGGGCAGTCAGTATGAAGAAATCTGTAAGCATTCCCTGGGAGAGTCGACTCGCGCAACGCCGGCAGTGGCAGGCGACCGGCTTTATCTGAGAACGGACTCTCACCTGATCTGCGTTGGGAATAAATAGCATTAACATGAGCCCTTCGCGCGCTAGTCAAACGGAATCAGGCCTTTGGCAATTTTGGATTGACGTCGGTGGAACATTTACTGATTGCCAAGCGGTTGACCCGCAAGGCAATTCTCACGAGGCCAAAGAACTAAGTTCTGGAATAGTTAAAAGTCAGCTGCGGGATGTTTTGAAAATTCCGACACGTTGGTCTGTCGATCCCGATGCAGGAAATGATTTTTGGGTAGGGGCAAAGTTCCGAATCCTGGCTGACCATGGGAAAACAGAATTTGAGTCAACGGTACAGCTATACGATTCGGTAAGCGGAGAAATCAGCTTACGGGAACTGCCATCGGATTCAAAAGCAGATCGACTATTAAAGCTTATCGAGGCAAGCGAACCTCTTCGATACGAGCTCGATCTGGAAATTCCCGCACCCATTCTTGCGATCCGACGGTTGCTTAAATTGCCCCTTTGCTCGCCCATTCCCACGTGTCGAGTACATCTGGGAACGACGCGCGGCACGAATGCGCTTTTGACGCGAACTGGTGCCTCGACGGCTTTGGTGACGACCCGAGGTTTTGGTGATTTGCTCGAAATTGGCGATCAAGCGAGACCCTCTCTATTTGAATTGGATATTCAAAAACCGAAATCGTTGACCGAAGTCTGTATTGAAATTGATGAGAGAATCTTGGCAGATGGGACTGTTGAGCAAATCCCTTGCGAAGCGGCTGTCCGGGAATCACTCCTTGAATTGAAGTCGAAAGGAATCGCGTCGATCGCGATCTGCCTGCTTCACGGATATCGATATCCAAAGCATGAGGAAATTGTCGGAAACATCGCCCGAGCGATTGGATTTTCAGATGTACATCTTTCGTCCCAGGTAGCGCCGCTGATCAAAATGTTATCTCGAGCCGAAACGACGGTGCTCGATGCGTATTTAAATCCTGTGTTGGGTAACTATCTCGATCATATTGAAAACTGTCTTTCGAGCGAGAGCCATTTGCAATTGATGACCTCCGCAGGAGGTTTGGTTGAACGAAAGTTTTTCTCGGGGAAAGATTCGGTGTTGTCGGGTCCAGCCGGGGGAATTGTTGGGGCCGTTCGTGCCGGGGAGCAGATTGGATTTAGTCGGCTGTTGACCTTTGATATGGGTGGCACAAGTTCTGATGTAGGAAGATACGATGGCAAGATAGAGCTCGAATATGAAACTCGAAAATCTGATATTCGTATCATGACACCCATGGTTGCCATCGAAACGGTTGCTTCCGGGGGAGGGTCGATCTGTTGGTTCGATGGCACGACCTTACGGGTAGGTCCGCAAAGTGCTTCGTCGAATCCAGGCCCTGCCTGTTATGGACGGGGAGGTCCATTAACACTCACGGATGTCAATTTATTCCTTGGCCGCCTCGTGCAGAGTCGTTTTCCATTTCCATTAAATGAAACGGTCGTTAACAAACGCTTGGAGGAATTGTGTCGGGAACTGGAATCGGCAGGTTTTCAGCTGACGACGTTGGAGGCGGCCTACGGGTTACTGACAATTGCCAATCAAAATATGGCATCAGCGATTGGAAGCGTATCGGTATCGCGTGGATTTGATCCAAGTGATTATTTGTTGGTTGCGTTTGGAGGGGCGGGGCCACAGCATGCTTGCGACGTCGCCAACTCTATCGGAGTCAAGAAGATCTTAGACCCTCCCAATGGCAGCATTCTTAGTGCGGCTGGAATCCGTCTGGCCGACCAAAAAGCAAGCCGGGTACGATCGGTGTTAGAGATTCTAAAAGTTGAGCAGCT
The DNA here is from genome assembly GCA_028823415.1 of Mariniblastus sp. Taxonomy (GTDB): domain Bacteria; phylum Planctomycetota; class Planctomycetia; order Pirellulales; family Pirellulaceae; genus Mariniblastus. The sequence continues at coordinate 25,211 of JAPKBL010000023.1, read as the reverse complement.
GAAACGGATCAAAGAGTTGTGGGAGGAAATGGAATTCGAAATCCAAGCTGAGCTGGGAATGGACGCTCAGTTTGAGCGAAGTTTAGATTTACGTTACGTCGGAACGGACGCTTGCCAATCCGTCGCTCTCCCCAAACAGAGTGCCGCGCTCGAGGGCATTGTCGATTTGTTTAATCAAATTCACCAACAAAGATTCGGTTTCATTAGTGCCAGAGAGATTGAGATCGTAGCGGCGAGGGCGGAAGGCAAAAGAACCGGATTGCGTTTACCAAAAACGACATCGATCGATCATTTTGCGTCACCGAAAGCAGGCTCAGAACAAAATGTAGCAATCAGGGACCCGGGCACTGGCGGAATCGACTACCTGGCGACACCCGTGTTTGATCGAGAGAGATTAGATTCGGGAGACATCGTTCAAGGCCCTGCTTTAATCGCCGGTGCGCTTTCAACGACCATGGTGGAGCCAGGCTGGGTGGCAACTATGATGACCGAAGGACAGTTATTGATGGAGCAAACTGGCGGTAAGATTGGTCCGGCAGTGGATCCCTCAATCCATCCAATGGAGCGAGCTGATCCCACGCAATTAGAAATATTTAATAATCATTTTTCGACCATTGCCAGGCAGATGGGAATTGCCTTGCAAATGACATCGATGAGTGTAAACGTCAAAGAAAGATTGGATTTCAGTTGCGCAATTTTTACTGCAGCTGGAGATTTGGTCGTCAACGCGCCACACATTCCGGTCCACTTGGGAGCCATGAGCGAGACGGTTCGCACCACCATTCGTCTTAATTCTAGTATTTCTGAGGGTGATGTTTTTGTGACCAATGACCCTTATGGGGGCGGCTCACATCTTCCAGATGTTACGGTCATCACGCCGGTATTTGACTCCGGCAATCGTCGGTTAATTTTCTGGGTGGCCAGTCGATCACACCATGCTGAAATAGGAGGAATTGCCCCGGGTTCGATGCCACCGGACGCAACGAATTTACAGCAAGAGGGTGTGCTGATTCGGAACTTTAAATTAGTAGATGGCCCGACCGGAGAAGCGCATTTTGAAGCATTGCGTCAAATACTGACCCGCCCGCCCTACCCTTCTCGCGCGCCCGAAGAAAATTTGGCGGATCTGCGGGCACAGGTGGCGGCTAACCGGTCGGGCTTGCTCGACTTGTTGAAATTGGTCGACCAATATTCTGTGAATCATGTATTGGCTTATACCGTGTTTATGCAAGATGCGGCTGAACAAAAAATGCGTCAAGCCATCGGTCGAATGAGAATCGGTACCTATCGATTTGAAGATCAACTTGATAACGGGGCGACCATCCGGGTCGCTGTCACAATCAACCACGATTCCCTAAAAATCGATTTCGATGGAACCGATCCCGTCCTTGAAGGGAATCAAAACGCGAATCCGGCGATTGTATCTTCGGCGGTAATTTACGTGATGCGATGTTTCATTCGGGATAATATTCCATTAAACGAAGGCATCGTCAAACCGGTAGAAATCGTTTTGCCGACGTGTTTTTTAAATCCTATCAGTTATCTAAACCCGGAGGATTGCCCTGCGATTGTTGGAGGCAATGTCGAAACGTCGCAGCGTGTAGTGGACGTATTGCTGGGAGCGTTGCAACAGTCAGTCGATGGAGGGTTTGCAGCAGCAAGTCAGGGAACGATGAATAACTGGCTGATGGGGGATGACAGTTTTGGATATTATGAAACGGTCGGCGGGGGCGCAGGGGCAACGCCTCGCCACCACGGCGCAAACGCGGTTCACACTCACATGACCAATACGCGATTAACCGATCCGGAAATCTTGGAATCCCGATACCCTGTGATCTTGAGAGAGTTTTCGGTGCGACGGGGAAGCGGAGGGCCGGGGCTCCATCAGGGCGGCGATGGAATTGTGAGGGAGATTGAGTTTTTAAAACCACTCACGGTGTCTCTGCTGACAAACAGACGCTTGAAACAGCCCTATGGGGTCGAAGGAGGATTCCCTGGGAAACCGGGAGTCAACATCCGAATTGGAAGCGAGGGTAGGTTGGAAATACTCCCCCCGTCATGCGAATTGAAGGTCGCGACAGGCGAGCGGTTGCGATTAGAAACGCCTGGAGGCGGGGGGTGGCGCGAGCCGAAAGCGACGCGAGATGGGTCGTCTTAAGGGGTCACAGTGGCGTTTTCGAGTTGCTTCTTTTTTTCTTTGAAGCGGATTCTCAATTGTTCCCTGATTTTCAGGTACCGTTCATTGACTTCTTGTTTTACCGATTCATCTAAGTCGCTAAAGGAGGTTAAAAAGACCTGAGTTTGATAGACCTCGCCTCGTAGCAGGCTCGAGCGAATTCGGTGAGACATCCGATTTTGCGCTCTTACGAAAAACGAATTGATCGAATTCCATTGTTCTGGCGCATCGACGCCCTCCCCGAAAGCATCAAAATGGCTGAACAATAGGTAGCCTTTTTCGCCGGTCTTTTTTTCAAAAGTGGCTTCGATAAATGGCCACGAATCCGCTTCGGTTTCGCTGCCCAGGATATCGCTGGGTTTCTTTCTAACGCGAGTCTTCAAATCCCAGCCTTGATTTTTATAGCACGTAGTCAATTCGTGCCAACCTGGGAAAGCTTGATCCAGTGAGGCGACGGCGGCACACGTTGGCGATCGGAATTGCCAAACATCGGATCGCTGGCCGAGATCACTGCCCTGGGAACGATCCTGTACTTCGTACTTGACTTGTTTCCAGCCATCCACTTCTTTCGGAATATCATCCTCTTCGTAGTCCAAAGTAACGTCGGTGTCAAAGAAACGCACTTTAAGGTCGGTTTGTGCAATTGATCTTCGAACATCGGCGAACTGAAAGGCACCCATTGCGATGATCAGGAATGCCACAATCCAAATGAATGAAAACCCCGATTTGGAAATAGGAACCCTGCCCGAGGCCGTTTTATGTACATCATTTGATTCGCCTAGGGAGCCATCTGCTGAAATGATTCGATTCCAGAATCGAGCGATCGACTCACCGATCGAGCCGGATTCATTATTTTCGGTTTCGACTGGCCCAAAGAGGAACAGCAAGAATTGATCTGTACTGAAGATCATCAGAATCCCCAACGTCAGGGCGCTATACCCAAGGATGTCGTGCGAAATTCCGTGACTTAGGTCATACCCCAAGAGAATATCCACGACGGGAATCAGGATGATCCTTATGATGTTGACGAACAATGCCCAAAATACGGCTGATAAAACTAACAGAGTCGCGCGAAAACCGAGGACGGGAAGAAGGATAAATCCAACGCCGCTGATTAATAAAGACTCACTCCAAACTGGCATCGAGAGCGCTGTCGCGCGAAGCACAAAACACAGGAATGCAATACAAACGGCAAGTACTCCGACAGCCCAGCCAGTCAGTTTAATCCGCCGCGATAAGACAACAAAAACGACAGCAACCAATAGCAAAGTAAAAAACGACTGAACCCCGCTGCAGGCTTCTTCAATTCCATATTCGCGGATCCCATTCACATTTTCAACGGCGACCTTAATGACGGTGCCATCCATATGATGTCCAAGGCCGAACAAATCCAATAGTCGGCTGGTGTAGGTGGCACTGTATCGTTGGAGAGATGTAATCAGTTTTACATCGAGATACAGGGGAAGTGTTAGGTAAACAAACAGCGGTAAACTGCATGTCCAAAGAGACTTGCCGGTCTCGCGGTCAAATGTCCGTGCTAAGAAACTAGTCACAATAAGCATCGCGCTTAACGCGGCAAACCATGGTTCAACAAAGAGCATTCCTAAGAAAGCGACGACCATTCCCAAAAGTAAAAGGATGTCACTGGCAAGACTGCGAAAAAAAGGTTGCGGTTGGCCATAGGGCCATCGATAAATCGCGATTCCCGCAGTGGCTAGAATTGCGATTGCGAAAGGCTGGTAATGTGGAAGATTCCAAAGTCTTCGAAAATAAAGCACGAGCAAAGGCAATTGAGCTAACAGTGCCAAACCATACGGCAGCATGATCTTGATGAGATCGGATCGAGAATCCTGATCGATTCCCGAGATAGTGTTTTCAGTTGCTTTATTCATTAACCAAGATGTGCCAAAAATAAAAACCAGGCAAACTAAACCGGTTTACCCTTTGTTTTTCAAGTGATAGTTTTGATCGCCCACAGGATTTTGGATAAGCTTACGCTTTAAAGATTTTTTCCCGACCCGTGGTGACGTTTTTGGTTGCGTTTCTAGTGTCTACGATCAGTGTAGCGTGTTCTACAATTTCATCCCAATTAAATAGCGAGTGATCAGTGGATATTAGCACACAATCGAGGCTGGAATAGTACTCGGGAGTTGGTTGTGCGGTCGTCATGGCGGGCAAATCGTAATGTCGCATTTTGGGCAAGCTGGGGACATGTGGGTCGCAATAGCTTACCTCGGCCCCGCGTTCCAGAAGCAATTCTAGAAGTTTGAAGGACGGGCTTTCGCGATGATCGTCGATGTCTTTTTTGTAGGCCATCCCGAAGATACCAATCTTGCTTCCAGAAACTGGTTTCTTCATACTGTTGAGAGCTTCCGCAGTTTTATTTACGACGTAGGTTGGCATACTGCTGTTGATCTCACCTGCCAGCTCGATAAACCGGGTTGGCATTTCGTGTTTGCGAGCGACCCAGCTCAAGTAAAACGGATCAATCGGAATGCAGTGGCCGCCCAATCCAGGACCCGGGAAAAAAGCCTGATATCCAAAAGGCTTGGTTTTTGCAGCTTCGATAACTTCCCAGACATCGATGTTGATTTTCTGGAAGAGCACCTTCAATTCGTTAACCATTGCAATGTTAACACTTCGGTAGGTGTTTTCGAGAATCTTACAGGCTTCAGCGACTTCGCACGAGTTAACGGGCACGACTTGGGTAATTGCCTGTTCATAGAAACGTTTTGCTAGTCGGAGACTGTTGGGCTCGAGACCTCCTACGACTTTCGGAATGGTTCCTGCGGTGAAATCCGGATTGCCCGGGTCCTCCCGTTCCGGGCTGTAGGCGAGAAAGAAATCGCTACCCACCGTCAAACCGGATTCTTCAAGAATCGGAAGTAAAACATCTTTTGTGGTGCCAGGATAAGTCGTACTTTCGAGTACGACCATTTGGCCGGCCCGCAGGTTCGCTGCGATCGCCTTTGCTGTTGACTCGACGTATTTCAAGTCCGGGTCGCGGCTATCGGATAGCGGCGTAGGCACACAAATCAGGATAACGTCAGCTTCGGCCAATCGCGCCATTTCCGTCGTTGCTTCGAATTGATTCCGATCCAACCAACTCTGGATTGTACCGTGGCTAATATGAGCGATATAGCTCTTGCCAGCATTGAGAGCATCTGCCTTTGATTGGTCAACATCGAATCCAATCGCATTAAAACCTGCGGAAATGTAGGCATTGAGTAGAGGTAAGCCAACGTACCCCAATCCGACAACACCTACGGTGGCCGTTTTATTCTCAATAGATTGAAATAAATTCTCAGCTGTGTCTGTTGTCGTGTCGGTCATTTTTGAAATTCGAATAAAGAAATAGAATGCATTTCACGGCTTTCAATCCAGCATCGTTGCTGCGGGTAACATAGTCAAGAATTGCTTAACTACCGACCAGCAGCAAGGCAAACGAGACCTGCCGCAAAGTTAGAATGTTCGGAAAAAAAGGGTTAGACGGGATGTGAACTAAGGCAGGTCAATATAGTGAGCGTGTGGATTGGGAATTTAGATTTATTACAAACTGGCGGCTTCGGCGACAAAGATATCAGCAATTCTTTCGGCGGCATGTCCGTCCCATAAAGCGGGACACTCGCCAGACTTGTAGGTACCTTCGATGACTTCCGTCAAATGGAGTTTCAGTTTTTCTGAATCGCTCCCCACGAGCGTACTGGTACCCAAAGTGACAGTGATTGGTCGCTCTGTGTTGGGTCGCATTGTGAGGCAAGGGACGCCAAGAGCTGTCGATTCTTCCTGTAGTCCTCCTGAATCAGTCACGATGACTTTTGCTTGGGAGGTAAGGCACAGGAAGTCGTTATAGCCTGCCGGGCCGAGGCAGGTAATATCACTCGCTGCGTCGAGTAACGACATAAATCCAAAAGCTTCTAATCGAGACTTTGTTCGCGGATGGATTGGGAAAACGAGTGGTAGATCGGCCGAAATATCTACTAAAACTTTAAGCAATTCACCGAGTACTTTTTCGTCATCGACATTGGCAGGCCGGTGCAGCGTAACCACGCCGTATTTCCCGGATTCAAGCGACAAATCTTCAAGAATACTACTCTCTTTGGCGCGCTCGACCTGGTTCAGTAGTGTGTCGATCATAACGTTTCCAACAAGATGAATTTTGGAATCGTCGTGGCCCTCATGTTGAAGGTTTTTTACTCCATCTGGTTCAGACGGTAGCAGCATATCGCAAATCGAATCGGTCAGCATGCGATTGATTTCTTCTGGCATCGTGACGTCAAAACTACGAAGGCCGGCTTCAACGTGAGCCACGGGTATCAATAGTTTAGCCGCAGCGATACTGGCGGCCATGGTCGAGTTGACGTCACCAACCACAATCATCCGGTGAAAGGGAGAACCACTCTCCGTCGCCTCGACAAGCACATTTTCGATTGCGATGAGAATCTCAGCAGTTTGTTTTCCGTGGCTCGCCGAGCCTATCCCTAAAGAAATGTCGGGTCTCCTAATTCCGAGTTCCTCGAAGAAAATATCAGACAAATTGGAATCGTAATGCTGGCCAGTGTGTATTAAAACCGGTTCAAGACAATCGTGTTTTTCAAATGCCCGTAAGATTGGGGCTATTTTCATGAAGTTGGGTCGAGCCCCGACAATACATGCGATTCGTAGTTTTTTGGTCATGGAATTCAAAGTGGATATGTGTTTTATGCCCTCGCAACAGTCCCGTGACAGCGCGATTCGCTATCTGGTTCGGTCACTTCTAAGAGCTTTGCTGAGCTAATCTGGGTGGTTTCTATCATAGTCAAACACTTTGAAGCTCCCGTTAAATTAAACCATCGCCACAAAACTAGTCGGGGGAATAACGTGGACGGGCGTGTTATATCAGTTGTGAGAGCTTTAGGAGTCGCTGGGGAACGACCCGCAATCTGAAAGACAGTCTCGATCGGAACTGCTGAAAACAAGGGGTTGTGTGAAAGATGTAATGGCTCTTCAATCCGATCGAGCTCTTTTTTTCGGATGATCTTTCAATCATTGTTGCAGTAAAAAGCATGACAGCCTTTTGAGCAAAGTATTGATGGAATCCGGCCCTGCTTGCACAGGTGGTTGCTTACATCAATCTTCAGATAAAAGAGCGTGATAGGCTCGGATCGAATTGTCTTTCGTAAATCGAGTTGTCGCGGCAACCTGGCATCTTTTTCGATAACGCGCTAGTTCTAGCCGTTGCTCATAAATTTGAATTACTAATTCAGCTAACAACTCAGGTTCTTGGGGCGGTGAAACCCAGCCCAAATCATCGTCGAAGATCGTCTGCGCGAGTTCCGAATCTGTTTCTGTGATTCCGATGATCGGACACCCAGTCGCTAAGATATTATACATTCGCGAGGGTACCGAGATTCCGGACATTTTTGGAATAAATGAGATAATGGAAATGTCCGCGATACTGATTAAGGCCGCTAAATCTTTGCGATGAACGGGGTCGAGTATGGCTACGGATTGCAAGTTTTTTTCTTTGCAAATTTGTTCGAGTTCCTTTTTTCCACTCCCCCATCCACACATCATCCACCGCACTCCGTTTATTCTTTTTTGTTCGAGAATCGCAGCTGCTTGGGCAATGATGTTGAGCCCGTGCGTCCGGCCCATATTGCCGGAATATTGAATGACTAGCTCATCCTCATGGTAGGTTTCATCTCTGAATTTGTTTTCTTCTCTGGGAACAGGACTCATCTGATCGTCGGCCCAGTTCGTAATCACAGAGACCTTTGATTTCAGTTTCGGGTTTTTCTTAATTACAAGTTTTTCCATATCTCGGCCAATCGTGATAATCTGATTAACAGACTGGTAGAGGCGTCGAGTCGCGAAATCAATAATTCGATACGGCAGCGAGGTTGGTTGAGTGAACCCCGTGGGCACGAGTACATCAGGATAAATGTCATGAATAAGCAAGTAGGTTTTGGCACCCCGTAATTTTGCCGCGAGAGTTGCAACGAACGGCAATGGAGGGGGATTGGTAACAACCAACACCCGATCGCCACGTCGGAATCGAAATAACATCTTGATAAAGAAGGTCAGCATGATGGTGATGACGTTGACCCCACGAAGCATCAGACGGTCTTTTGAAAACGTTGTGCTCCAGCAGCGATTAACACGAACGCCGTTTGTTATTTCACGGCGAGGCGCTTTTTGGCCTCGAGAGGTATAGGTCGGTTGAGCACAAATCACCGAAATCGAGTATTTACTGTCCTTGGACTCGACCGCTAAACCCTCCGCAATCTGTGTCATCAAATGCGCCGTGGCAGCATCATCGGGCGCAAATAACTCAGAGATTATCCAAATCGTATTAGGCATTCGTTGACGCTTGAAATTTATTAGGTGGCCTACGGTTCGGAGTTGTGCAAGCCTTACCTTCTGCTTGGTACCAGTTCACCATTTGCTGGATACCATCGGTCACAGAGATCGTGGGTGGATCTACGATCTCGTGAATTTTCGAGGCATCGATTTGGGTATCCGCGACTGCTAATTTATTGATTCTAGCTGTTGAAATTGGCAAGTTCTTCCCTGAGATTTTGATTAGTAAGTCGATTGGAAAAACCAATATGCGGGCGAGCCATAGCGGTAATGAAAAAACAGGTTTCTTGCGGTTGAGTTCTTGATATACATTTTCAACGATCTGCCGACTGCAAAGATCAGGGACGTCGACGTAGTTGAAGAAATCAATTCCTTGCTGGGGGTGGTTTTTCGTGATCCAAAGATCGATCGATGTAGAAACAATGTTGTCGACGAATGCAAGGCTTTTGATATTTGCCATCTTGCCTACGCGCAGGAATCTACCGCTGTCAATTTGTCGAATTAGCGAATACATATTGGCGAAGCTGTTTGGGCCAAAAATAACCGTTGGCCGCATTACCAAGCATTGGTTAGTTTGGTTTGCCTCGCACCATTGGATGCAAATTTTTTCGGCGGCAAACTTCGTCGCTCCATAGGGAGTTGTTGGTTCAGGAGCGGTTTCCTCGGTTGGAGGAGTATCTTGTTTTCCATACAGAGCCACGGTTGAAAAGAAACAGAGTTTTTTTACACCATGCCGTTGCATTGAATCGCAGACATTTTTCATGCCACCAACGTTGACATCATGAAATGTCTGTTCGGAAATACCAAAGTCATGGTGGGCTGCCGCGAGGTGAATCACCGCATCGACGCCAACCATCGCCTGGTCCAGCGCGGCAATATCGCGGACATCCCCATGAATGAATTTAACGTTATTATTTTTTATCAGCTCGCTGGATGGTTCATGCAAATCAAAGCAGATACAGGAATGGCCTTCGCCTGAAAGAAGACGACAAAATGTTGAGCCTACGAATCCGGTTCCTCCGGTAATGAGTATATTCATTTCAGCGCCTATTTATTATCAACCGAACGGTGCCAAGTTCCATTGATTTTCTTACTGTGTTCGATTCGGTCGTTTTGACTTGAAAATCGGTCGCGAATTTTTTTTGCCGGGCAGCCAGCAAAAATTGTATAGGGTGGGATGTCTTTGGTAACCACACTTCCCGCTCCAATAATACTGCCTTCGCCAATCGTAACGCCATCCATGATAATTGCGCCCAGCCCAACCCAGACATCATCCTGAATCACCACTCCCTTTTGGGTGGTCTGGATTTCTCGAGAGGCATCCAATCCAGTTTTGACCATTGGCGTGCCAACGACCTCGATCAAATGGTCTCCGCCGGTGATCGCAACCTTAGGGGCGAGTTGGACGTAATTACCAATCTGAATGTTTTGGACGCCAAAATAACAATCGTAACCAACGAAAACATCATGCCCAATTTTCAAGTCACGGAAGCAGACAACGACTCCCCGGTTAAATTGCAAATTATGTCCATAGCCGCGAATGCCACATCGGACAGTTGCGTAAAGCCAAGTTTTGCACCGGCGGGCGTAATTCGCAAATGTGCTGTTGGATTTAATGAGTTGTTTTATTTTTCCCAGCATCAATCTTTGCGGGTTTTAGTCGAGAGGAGTTGAAGAAAAGGATAGCTGACGTTGCGGCGTTCTTGTAAGAAAACATGCTGAGCTTAGGATTCGTTAACCTTCAATACACCAAGAATAATAGCTTCTTTTACTGCTTCCGGCGTGAATCGTTCACGAACTAATTTCAAACAGGAATTCGATAGACTCTTTACCTTGGGAAAGGTCGCCTCAACGGTGTTGGCAAGTGATTCTGCGGATTCGAAATCAAAAAACGCTCCAGTCTCATCTTCGATGATCGCTGAGACCTCGGGAGGATGGTTAGTCCCACGGTTTTCCTCAGTAATGACCGGGATGCCGGCTGCCATGTATTGAATAGCAGAAAGACCTGCCCAGGACGGAATCACACCGATATCAGCGTTGCGTAAAAATTGTGTTAGATCGTCGTCGTATTTTGCGCCGTGAAAACGAATGACATCATCGAGTCTGAGGGTAGCCACTGTGTCTTTTGCGTTTGCCAGTTCAGGGCCATCACCCACAATGTCAACTAGGATTGGGACGTTTCTGTTTTTTAAGATTGCCGCGGCCTCGATCAAGAGGTGCATTTTTTTATCACGATAGAGTCGGCCAACGTACAGCACGCGTATGGTCTGGTCGGTTTTCGCCACTTGTGGATCAGCGCTGGACAGCTTGTAATCAGCATCATTCAAGCAATTCCAAATGGTAGTCATTGTCGATGCCTTGACGCCAGATTGTTCCAATCTCGACCGGCCCACTTCATCGTAGGCTAAAATCCCATCGGCATGTTTATATAAAAACAACCGCAACCATCGACCCAAAAAGCCTTGCCCGGTGAGCGTGGCATGGCTCCACCAGCAGACTTTGACACCCAGAAGTTTGGCGAGGATGAACAGCGGGAAGCTGGAAACAATGTGCGGATCTGCTCCCAGCAATATCAAGACATTCGGTCGCGTGCGAATTAGGTTTGCAATGGCTCCCCATTGCCAAACGAGAAAGTGCATTTGAGTGATGTTGACGACAAAATTTTTGACCCACTTAATTTTTAACGGAGGCTTTGGTTCGAAATTGCGCATTTTCTGATAAGGCGATTTTCGGCCACAGCAGATTGTGAAGTCAATTCGAGAATCCGACGCGATCAGATTGAACACCGATTCCCGATAATGGATTAACGTCAAATATTGCAACACAACCATTGGACGGTCCGGCACGTCTGATTTAAGTACTTGTTCTTCGGGCATTGTGATTAGGAAAAACTAGCCAACACGAATGGCTTGGCGAATGCTAATAAAGGCATATTGATGGGCTAGTCTTTTGTATCGAGAAAATTTAGCGAGTTGCAATCCCATTGAATTAACACAAACGACTCAGAGAAATTTCCGAAGGTTTTCTTAATCGCTTAAGCCGTTTATCAACGACTTTCAAGCAGACGTTGGTTGCGATCAATGATACCAAGCTACTTCTGGGGAGTCGTTGGTTGGATGGCGACATAATGTTTATTTTGTTGTTGAGTTTTTTTCAACAACCTTGAGTGAAGCCAGCCAATGATCAATGCGAAACAAAAAACAGTTGAAGCCGAACCAAGCAAGCTCCCCTGTTTAAAGGACAGCAGCAGATTGAATGTAAAGATGGCAAAGATTATACCGATGTTTACCCTCACCTCAGGAGGAAGGCTGGGGGTGCTCATTAAACGGAACCCCTGTCGGATCGTAATTGATATTATCGCAACCAATAAAGTCAAACCGACGATCCCCTCTTCTACTAGGGTTTCACCCAAAACAATATGAGGATAAGCATTGAGATATTTAAAGGAACTGGACGAACCAATTCCAAAAATCCAAGCGGTCGGGCCGGCAGAGATCCAATGCTTCATCACTTCTCTCAGCATGTCGAAACGCCCAATTTGATCTTCGAGCATTTTTTGATATTGCCATCTGGTCGTTAATTCTGTTTGTTCGACAAAAACAACCACGGCGAAGGTCGCGATACCAATGGCCAGAATGGCAAGAATGGTCGATCTTTTGGCCGCGACACCCGCAATCAAGGGAAGGAATATTGCACTGATTCCGGCAAAGGCAATCACCTGGCCGCGGGAGCCGCTGCTGTACATCGCTAAAACACAAAGCCCCACAAAGCAAAGCTTTAAAAGTGAATTAAAATTCCATAATTGCTTGCCCCAAATTGAGAATAACGAAGCAAAGCCAACATAGGCAGAGAACGAGGCTGCTGCCAAAGGGTTGGCTTCGACAGCTTTCCCTTGGACAGAATCGATGATGATACCTCTCAGGCCAATCGTGCTTAGATTTATCGCAATGACGATCAGAATTCCAAAGTAGATTAAAACTATGATCGCTGTATTGAGCTGTTTGGCATTAATCAAACACATGGGGGCGAGTAAACAAAACGTAATGATGTAAGGGAGTTGCAGTTTAATTCTGTCATACGTATCTGTTGGACTTTGGCTCCAAAAATACGAAACCATACAATAGGCAATTAGAATCAAATACAGCCACAGCTGTTTCGGTATTCTAAGATTGCGATACTTTCCACGGATGATTCCCCAACCGATGGCTGCACCTACAAGTCCTGCAATAAAAAAGTTAATTACTGACGAATTGGAAACTAAGAATTGGTTGCTCTGCTGCAAGACTGATTCGAGCGCGATCATTGACCAAGCTAAAGCAACTGCGATTCCAGGCTTCCCGAGCACGCCCGCCGCAAGTACGACAAGCGAAATTAATATGATGTAGATTATTATTTGAAGCATTAGTTACTTGCCGCTTAAATCAGAGGCCGTTCATTGAAACTGGAGGTGGAAAGGGAGAGAGCTTCGGTTTGGATTTTCCGTGCAATTCGCATATCAAACTGGTGAAGTGTGCGGTGTGGTTGGAAAGCGTATGGTAATTGACGAACGACGTTCTGGCCTGTTTGTTCTCATCATTGAAATCGACGGTGGATTGTAAAGTTCGAATCAAGCCATCTTGGAGATCGTCAACATTTCCGGCTTGGCATGTTTGTCCAAGTTTGTAGTTTTCACAGGCCCATCCAATCCATCCGAAGTCGGAAGCAAGTACTTTCTTTCCAGCCGCCGCCGATCTGATGAGAATGCTCGCAGAGCCGATGTGCCGGGGGTAGCACGTCGCAACAAGTTCCGCCGCAGTAAACAGGCTGTCAAACTCTTCACGAGATGCGAACTGGTTTTTTGAAATGATACGTTTATCGTGGGCGAGGCTGCCGGATAATTTTTGCAGTTGCTTGGAATGTTTTCCAAAAAGTAAAAGACGACAGGGGAAATTTTTAGGAAGTCGAGATACTGCGCGGGCCAGTAAATCAGACCCTTTGGTTTCATTGACCCCGCCCGGACAGACAATCAGCGGATCACCTGGCTCCAGTCCTAAATGTTGTAATGCGGAGGATTGACTTTTGATTTCGAGTGGTTCGATTGCTTCCGGTATTAAGAAGACTTTATTTGCGTATGTTGGATTGCGTTTTTTTATGGCGTTTAATACCAGTGGATCAAGATGATGGACTTTTTCCCACCCTGCCCGTTGCTGTAATTTCCATGAAATTTCATTTTTGATACGGGTTTTCAAATTAGCTGCTGGATATGCGAATCCACCTCGCATCATCAAGCATTCCAAAACCGCCTCGCTCGAAAAAAAATTCTCCGGCTTCCGCTGCATCCCCCACGCTTGTGAGATGCCGTCAGCATACGGAATGTAGGCGTGATCCGGACGTACGTTTTGAAGTGTATCTCGGAGCATCTTCAATTGCAGATTAGCGCGTCTTCTACCCGGCGGGAGTTTTATTTCGGGAAGTGGTATCCACTCCATCTCGTCTGCCAAATCGGAAAAAAAGGTTTTACCTTCGGGAGTGTCGCAGCTATTTTCGGGGAGTGATAATTTGACTTCGAATCCTAGGCGACGGAGTTCCATGGCTAAAACGCGGACATAGTACCCCCGATGGCCGGAAATGAAATTTTCATAAATGAGAACCGACGGAGCCGCGATCGAGTTAGTTCTTTTTTGACCGCTAATTAGCTTGTGTTATCCAAGTTTGAATCGAAATGTTTGTGTAAATCATTTTCTGTGATTTTTCGAATGACTCGCGCCGGTATTCCACCAGCCAGACAGTCTTCAGGGATGTTTGAGGTGACGACACTGCCGGCCGCAATCACACTTCGCGCCCCAATATTGACTCCCTTGAGGACCGTTACATTGGCCGCCAGCCAAACGTGATCACCAATGACCACGGGTGCAGTTTTGGGAGGCACGCCAGCCATGCGATCTTGAAAGTGAAGGGGATGGAAGTCTGTGTCATAAATTCGAGCGTTGGCACCGAGTAAAACATGATTCCCGATTTCAATTGACGATTCGGCGTAGATCGAAGCACCGGACATCCCCACGTTGTTGCCAATTTTTAAAATAGCGCCACGGCCAGCCACCAGTTGCGTGGAGTGGTTGATTCCCGCGCGGTTGTATTTTGAGTCATTAACGATGGTGATGTGATCGCCTAATTCGATTCTTCCAATTGCGCTCAAGCCCAAAGGCCCTTTGACGGTCAGATGCTGCGGCCATTTCACGCCTCGGACAGCGAACTGAGCCCGCGCGCATAAATGCCAAAAGCAGTAGCTTGGAAATCGTATTATTTTAGCAATTGAAAAATTCATACGCTTACTGCGGTCTATCTTGGTTCAACTGCGGCACTACTGTTTTCATAAATGTATCAATATTATGGAACTCGCGGTGATGCTTTGCGAGAAACGCATCGCTCTGTTTCCACCATTGAGATGCAAGAAGTTGCTCAATTTGTTCGGCATCAAATCGTTTACGAATGAATTTCGCCGGAACTCCTCCGACAATCGAATAGGGCTCGACATTGGCAGTGACGACGGCTCCGGCCGCCACGATAGCACCCGTGCCAATCGTGACATTGTCGCAAATGGATGCACCGTGGCCAATCCAGACATCGCTCTCGATCGTAACGGAACCGTGCTCGACAAACCCTTGCTCTGTTGCAAATCGGTTATGAGATGGAAATGTCAACGAGTAAAAAACGGGATGGGTGGAAACAAATGTTTTCGTCGGGTGCATTCCCATGGAGATAGTTACATTGGGGCCGATCGAACAAAACTTGCCAATTGTGGCATTGGAGATTTTTGTGTCCGTACCGACATAGCTGTAATCACCCAATGTCGAATTTGCCAGCCTGCTACGATCGCAAACCTTGTTGAATCGTCCGAAATGGCAGTGCACGATTTCAACTTGTCGACCGAGCATAAAACCCTGATAGCGACGCTTTAGATTGACATTGCGCCAACCGCGTCTTATCAATCGAGTCAGTCGGTTTTTGATGAGCCAGTTCATTTGCGTTTTTGCAGAAAGTATTTGAATGTGTTTTTTAATAGAGTTCGAATTGGTAAATGGCCGTAAAAGTATTCGACTTCATTGATATTGTTGAGAGATAGGCCAGGCTGAAATGACATGTCTTTCGTTTGGCATAAATAAAAGGTTGGCCGCTTAGAGTCGGGCGTGTCGCGCAGGAAATTAGCTGCCATCGGTTTGCGTACGAGATCAAATTGCAATTCGTGGGCCGACGGTCTTTTCGAAGTTAATACGTAAGGCTTGGTAAATGATTCCGGATCTTTGGTTCCAAAGAGGTCGACGTCAAAATCAAACTCGTTGAGCGCAGGAGCCATTTGTTTTAATTTCTCTTGCGATATCTCGAAATGAGAGTCGTAAACAGAAAGTGAATCGGCGGGACTAGAGAACCGAAGTGAATTGGTCCGCATGGCTAATGGGACTTGCCAGCGGTTGTTAGGCTTGTCGATGTGAGTGCCGGAATCCGAATGATTGGTGGTGTGTGAGTGATGCGGATAGAGAAAAAGCTTATCCGTTGCAACTAAATATCGTATGAAATATTTTAACCACGAAGTGGGTGGCCAATTCATCACCGTTTTGGGGACGGATCCATCGGCTATGGTCGAGCCAGAAAGACCCTCTTGTTCCGTTTTTTCGATCTCGTCGTACCAGGTGCGAAAAGAAGTCCATTGTGCGTGAGTCCAGGCCTGCCCCCACGAAGACGCGATCTGTAAATAGTAATTGTCGTAGCCATCGTAAACGGGCTCAAAGGGAAGCTGATTTAAAAAATTTGTCTTGTGATTGTAAAGTGAAACTCCGCCGATGGATGGTTGTCGATCAGAAAAGTCTAAGGCGGTTTTGGCGAAATGATAGAAATCCGGACCAACGGATAAGTCATCCTCCAGTAAGATAATGGCGCCATAAGACTCTGATAAGTCACCGCACGCGAGCACGTGATTTCGCAGGCCCATGTTTGTGGCCTGGAGAATGACCCGCTTCTTGCCGTGTTGCCAATCAAAGGCCGCGGCTACCTTTTGAGTTAAGTCCCCAAGCGGACTACTGCAGAAATCAAGACTGATGACTAACTCAATATTATCGAACCGATAGTTGGCTAGGTTTAAATAGTCTAATAAACGTCGTAGCGAATCGGGGCGGTTGTAGCCGACGACAACGATTGCTGGAAGCGTATCCGATGTCATAGGATTATCAATTCCCATCCCCTCGTCGGCCGTGCAATGGATTGATCATGTTTGGCTTTGTAAATGAATAAATTAATTTCCAGCTCTGGAATACAGGCGGTTGGAGTACGAGGGATTTAGCCACTGATGTGTCATTTTCAGATTAGCCTTGGTGAGGATGCTGTCGATTTCAGCTTCGTTCTCTAACCTTGTCTCAACAAAAATATAATCAAACGTGATTGTCGAAAAATCGATCCCTCGGAGAACCTCGGTTTCATATCCTTCAACATCCAGTGAAAAGAAATCGACGTGGCTGACTTTCAGTTTGTTTAGAATTTTGGTTAACGTGGTGGCTTTGACATCAATGGAGGCCTGTTGTTCAAGATGTTGAACCTCTCTGCCTCGCGCGACATGGCTTTCGACCATTGCAGGCTCAATGCTTCCGTCGTTGACGACAGACATTAAATCAGCCAGTTCAATGCAAACCGTTTCATTAGGATAGTCATGGCGAACCAGAGCTGCATTAATGACCTGAGAATTCGAACGATTTTTGCGGCATTTTTCAGCCTGAGCTGGAATGGGCTCAACCAACAGGCCATTCCAGCGGAGTACTTTTTCGAAATAGTAGGTGTTGCTTTGCCGGATCCCGTCATTGGCGCCCGCTTCTATAAAAAAGCCGTTCTTTTTCCATTTTAGGATGGAAACTAATTGCATATCTACGTGCTCGAGTCCGACCGAGGAGAGAAAGCCACATCCAATTTTTTGCAAAGCAGGTCGCAGAATTTTTTCCTTTAATTTATTTTTGAAGGTCTTCATCGGGAATAAATTAGCTCTTTTAAAATGAAATAGCTTTTAAATGGCGAGGCCAGCCAAGAGGTTGTCTGCAGCATGGCAATACTGGAGAGTTTGGGAAATAAGAAAGAGGAAAGGTAGGCGGAGACTGAGAAACTAATCACAGTCGAGATCGCCGCTCCGTAACTGGAATACAGTGGAATCAAATAGAAATTTAGGACGATGTTAATGAATAGCCCAAGGAGCGTAGAAGCCATATTGAAGACATGCATTTTTGTAAGGTTCAGGTGCTGGGCTCTGGCGGTTCCCATAAAAACAAAAATGACGCCGAAAACGTGAACCTGAAAAACCGCCAAAGATTCGTGGTATTCCGGTCCAAACAATAAGTTAATCAATATTGGAAATGTAAAAAATGCAACCAACACACAGGCGTAGGATAGCAATGCGTTGATTTCAAAATAACGTTGAAGTGCAGCGCGGTAATAATCAGGGCGGTCATGATAAATTTTGGTTAACCAGGGCAGAAAACTTGCCCCCAAGACAACTGGCAAAAAATACCACACCATCGAAAGCCTGACCGCGACCGCATAAATCCCCGCTTCCCTCGAGCTATCCATCGCACGGAGCATGAGACAGTCAATATTCATGTAAAGCACGACGCTCAGTGTTGAAATAATCAGTGGCCAGCATTCACGCACCACTCCCAAGAAGATTTCTTTTTTGGGGAATTCAAATGCAGGCACTAACCCAAGTCGCTGAGATACCAGATAGGTGACGATGCTGGCGAGCGCCGCATTGCAGGCATTCATTGCCGCGAACCAAACGATGTCCATTCCCATATAGATGAGTAATATTTTTGCTGCCGATACGAATAAAAGGACAACATTGATTCCAATGACACCATATTTATTAAGCAAGTCAGCACGAAGCAAGAGCGTAGACAATTCGAAACCGCTAAAGATAAGCGGCACGGTTGTAATGATGATGACCCATGCCTCTGCTTGATCGGATAGCTTAATTAATCCTGAGTACAGGCATAGGAAGATCGCAATGCAGGCCACCAAACCGAGGGCAATTCGAGCACAGAACATGGTCCAATAAAGTCCAGCACGTTCGTCTTCATGAATGAACCGCCGCGTGACGACTTGGTCGCTGCCCAGACTGACGAGTGGTCTCATGATGGCCCCGATCGCCATCGCGTTTGCTAAAATGCCGAACTTAGAGGGTTCGAGATATTTTGCCACCATCGCACCAACAACTAGCGAATGGAAGATGGCCAGCGTCTTGTCGATTGCAAGCCAACCGAAATTAGATTTTATTTGTTTTTTAATAGCGAGTTCTAACCGAAGCAAAGCATCAAAGATCTGACGCCATCATGGAAATTGTTGGTTAGCTGGATGTTAGCGAAGGTTTTTTTGATCGGAATTGGGCAAGATGTGTATGCTCACAGGAACACTGACAATTTCCTTGCCGTTCACCTCAATCACACCGTATAGTTTGGAATGTCCTTGTCCAAGCAGGCTCGAATCGATCTCTCCAGAAGATCCTGATTTGATGTTAGCGACGACTCGAGAGTTGTGCAAAATCTTGACAGTTTGATTGTCAGACGCGATGGCTTCGATCGTGATCGGTTGGCCCAAGTTAGTGGTTTTTTTATTGAGAACCAATTTGACTTGATCCCCGTTTGTGCGCACGAAGAATTCAAGCTGTTTACTCGTTGTGGCTGCAGCGGAAGAATTCGCGACAGCTACAACACGCAAATCATGGTAGCCTTCGGAGAGTTTTGATAGTTCGAATTGAAATGGCGATTCCCCATCGGTTTTACCAGTTAGCTTCCCATCTAAGAATATTTCAAAATGACGAATGGGTGTGTCCGAATCTGTATTCGTAAATTGAATTTCGAAGTTGGATTTGACGACGGTACGGTCTAGCAAACCATCGACATCGAAGGAAGGAAATTGTCCAAACGGACGACACAGCGGATCGCCAACGATCAGCAATTGAAAGGGGCACGGGACGGATTGATAGAACGCTTCGGCTAGTGAAAATCCCTTTGCATAATGGACATGTAAATCAGCTCCGGGGAATTTGGCCGGTATCGTGTATGGCTCGTAGACAGTGCCGCTTGCCCCCGCAGCCCCCGCGTTAAGAAAATCAGACAGCTGAGTTTGAGATGCTTTTGCCCACCAACCACCGTAACTGGTAAAGTTATCACACAGTGCACCTGGCACAAATTTGCTATTAGTTGATTTCCAGTCCACGACGGGGCTTCCGAGGGTGGCGCCTAATATGTTTTGTTTATTTTTGGGAGCGGTGGAGTTAGATATGTCGACGTCAAAGCCCATTTTTATCAATTGGTCGGCAGCAGCTTGAAACGTGTTTTTTCGAATTTTGGATCTGATGTTTTCGTGGTCTGCAAAAAAGAAAGTCCCTTGAGGGTGAGAGCCATCGGCTTGAACACTGGACTCCAGTTGCTGGAACGCTTGATCAAGGCTCGACGCATTCTCCCCAGTGACCGCGAGCATGGTGGAAAGCACATACCGCTCGCCTTGTTCTGTCGAGCCATTGGGCCAGCCGTTACTGGCCCAAAATTCACCAGAGCGAAAACTGCGACTGCCGCGAACGCGGAGCGGGTTGGACTCCATTTCATCCAAGAGATTCTTAAATTCTCGATTGGATTTCAGCGGAGAAAATGCTGCGTCCGCGAGAATAACTTCGGGGTAGCTCCAGCCCAATTCTTTGCAGATCCGAAGTTGTTGGGTTCCCTTTTCCAACTGGCCTGCACTGGAGAGTGCTTTTGCCAGAAAGAAACGGACGATCGGCTGTCTGGGATTCTCTGTTACGAGTAAATCAAATTTAGCAATGGATGTCGCGTAGTCACCTTTCTGGAGAGCGGCAACGCCCAAATCGAAATCGGTTCCAGATTCATTAACAAACGGATTTTTAAATAAGTCGTCTGTTCGATGGGTGGCATAACGATTGGCATCCAGTCGAACAAAATCCGGCGCATCAGAAAAAATATTCTCATGAAAAAACGTGGCACTGGTTAAAGAGGCCCATGGCGCATGGAAGTGAATGTCATATTTTTGATTGGTGGCTTTGAGAAACTTTCCAATTTGAGGTTGGCAGGTTACTCGCGTTGGAAAGCCTGCGGAGTAAACAATGTATTGAATTTGAGACCGCAATCCTCTTTTTTCAATCGCCTCTAAAACGGGGTTAAGTACCTGAGATTCAAAATACTTAACATGGGCACTCTCTCCATCCAGATTGGGTAGAATTTTAAAGCTATCAATATAGATGACGTTTAAAGGTGGAATATTTCGGAGTTCAATGTAGTGGTTAGCGACCGCCAATGAATCCGCAGAGGAGGAGTTCACCACAAGAATAAGGTTTTCACCCTCAGCGTGTAGGTTCCGGTCCGTAACGCCTGCTGCAGACAGCAGAAAGAGAATTAACTTCGCCCCGCAGGCCATCATTCGAGAAGTGAAATTATTTTGCATTATTCGCGGGGTGTGAATTTTTCTCTTTCTATACGAGTCATTCGTTTGGGTCATTCCATCACCGGCTAAGTCTGACAAAGTTAACCGTCGGATAAACTTGCTTGAGTTGCTTCGTGCTGAGCGAGTTCAAGGTCGTGATCCACCATGATTTCAGCCAGCTCTTTGCAGCTCGTCTGAGGGGCCCAACCGAGTATGTCTTTTGCTTTGGACGCGTCGCCGAGCAGTAAATTGACTTCGGTAGGTCGGAAATATCGGGGGTCAATTTCTACGTATTTTGACCAATCCAAATCGAGCCGCCCGAACGAGTAATCGAGAAATTGGCGAATGGTTTGTGTCTCGCCAGTCGCCAAAACGAAATCGTCCGGCTCGGAGTGCTGCAGCATTCGCCACATGCCCTCGACGTAATCTTTGGCATAGCCCCAGTCGCGTTTCGCATCGAGGTTTCCAAGGAAAAGTTTATCCTGCAAGCCTAGCTTGATGCGTGTGGCTGCCCGAGTAATTTTTCGGGTTACAAAAGTTTCACCGCGGCGAGGGGACTCATGGTTGAACAAAATTCCATTGACCGCAAATAAGTCGTATGCCTGACGATAATTGACAGTTTGGTGGAATGCGTAAACCTTCGCACAGGCATATGGACTTTGTGGCTGAAAGGGTGTCGTTTCGGTTTGCGGCGTTTCAATGACGTCACCATACATTTCAGACGAAGACGCCTGGTAAACCTTGGTCGTATGCGTCTTGTTTAACTGACGGGCCGCTTCCAAAACATTGAGAGCGCCGATCCCAACCACTTGAACGGTATATGCCGGCGCGTCAAAGGACACGCGGACGTGGCTTTGCGCGCCGAGATTGTAAATTTCGTCGGGCTTGGCATCGAGAACAAGGTTGGTGAGGTTTTGACCGTCCGTCAAATCTCCATAATGCAAAAACAATTTGGCGTCGGACTCGTGGGGGTCACGATAGATGTGGTCGATACGGTCCGTGTTGAAACTGCTGCTACGGCGAACAACTCCATGAACTTCGTAGCCTTTGCCTAATAGCAGTTCCGCGAGATAGGATCCGTCTTGTCCTGTGATTCCGGTGATCAGTGCTTTTTTGGTCATTTCATTTGTGCGTTTAGGTAAATATTTTATGAACCGGGCGTTTCATATTTGAAACCGGTGGCCGTCGAGTGATTTGAGGGCTCTCAGATCAAACCGCCCGCAGTTTACCATCTTGTGCCTCTTGCAGAAAATGGTCATAGGTCATTTTCAGACCTTCCGGCAGAGAAATTTTTGCATTCCAGCCGGTCGAGTGCATTAAATTCATATCCGTGCGTTTGACAGGAGTGCCGTCGGGACGCTGTGGATCGGTTTTAATCTCGCCTTGATAACCCACCACTTTTGCAATTTGGGTTGCTAACTCCAAGATCGTAACGTCGTTTCCAGTCCCGATATTGACTAAATCGGGCGGGTTGGAAAGGGTGCACAAGTGAAGCACTCCGCTCGCCAGATCATCCACATGAAGGAATTCCCGCCGTGGCGATCCGGTGCCCCAAATAACGACTTCGGGACAATCGCTTTGCTTCGCTTCGTGAAATCGACGAATCAGTGCCGGCAAGACATGAGAATTTTCCGGATGATAATTATCTCCAGGGCCATAGAGGTTGGTGGGCATCGCTGAATGAAAGGTCACGTTATATTGCTTGCGATAGAATTCGCACATTTTCAAGCCAGCGATTTTGGCTAGGGCGTAGGCTTCGTTCGTTTTTTCTAAAGGGCCGCTCAGGAGGCACGATTCGGGCATTGGCTGCGGGGCCATCCGAGGGTAAATGCAGGTGCTACCGAGAAACAGAAAACGGGTTACCTGGTTCTCGAATGCGGCATGAATCGCATTGGTTGCCATCGATAGGTTTTGATAAATAAACTCGGCTGGGTAAGTGTTGTTGGAATGGATGCCGCCGACTTTTGCTGCGGCAAAGAGGACGCAATCGGGGCGTTCTGCTTCAAAAAAATCACTCACCGATCGTTGATCGCATAAATCCAGTTCACTTCTGGTTTTGCAAATTACATCATCGACGCCGCGAGATTCAAGGGCGCGAAGCAACGCCTTGCCAACCATGCCGCGATGCCCCGCTACGTAGACCCGCTGTGAACGCAGAGATTCGAATTGAGGTTGAGAATTCAAAACTGAATGTACTTGTTTTTAAAATAAAGGATGGAGAGCATGTTTGTTTATCATAGTCAATTTTAAGAATTGGATGGAGTGGATTGACTTATTTACGGCGCTCGCCAGTAATCTTGATTCTCGACATACCATTTAACAGTTTCAGCGAGACTTGCAGGATGGGTGTACTGTGGTCGCCAGCCCAGCTCTTCGCGGAGTTTTGAGCAATCATTAGCATAGCGAAAATCATGCCCTGGCCGGTCATCAACCAGACGTATCAATTGCTCGTAAGACGTTAAGGGGGCACCGGTGTTTGGTGAACTGGAGGCCAACCGAGGATTTTGGGAGATGGGATAAAGTTCATCTAAAATCCGACAAACCTGTAACGCTATTTCCATATTGGTTTGTTCGTAATTCGCACTAATATTATAGGTTTCGCCAGGGCGGCCATTTTTTAAAATTGCCGTTGTCGCCGTAATATGGTCTGCAACATTAATCCAGTCGCGAATATTCGTACCGTCGCCATAGACTGGAATGTGGGTTAACTGCAGTGCACTAACGATTATCTTTGGGATGAATTTTTCTTGGTGTTGAAAGGGCCCATAATTATTTGCACTGTGCGAAATCAAAACGGGTAATTGATACGTCGCGTGCCATGCTCTGACTAAATGGTCGGCGGACGCCTTGCTGGCAGAGTAAGGCGAATGTGGGTCGTAGGGCGTAGTTTCACTAAAGGGGGCATCGTGTGATTGAAGCGAGCCATAAACTTCATCAGTTGAGACGTGAAAGAACCGAAATTCGGACTTGCGAGTGCCGTGGAGCGATTGGTAAAGCTCTCGTGATTGTTGCAATAAGTGATAGGTTCCTACAATGTTTGTCTCTATAAACGCCCCTGCGTCCTCTATTGAGCGATCTACATGAGTTTCCGATGCGAGGTGGATCACTGCATCAGGTGAAAGCGAAAATGCCTCCGCTAACTGCTGGGGCTTCGCGATATCAAACGGAAAGAACTGATAACGATTGTTGTTTTTTATCTTACTGTGTGATTTTGGATTACTCGCATAGGTTAACTTGTCGACATTGATGATTTGATATTCGGTTGTGTCGAGCAGGTGACGAATCAGGTTGGAGCCAATGAACCCAGCCCCGCCGGTAATGAGTATTTTTTTCACAGTCGACTAATAAAACCGTGTGTGGAATTTTAGATGGCGTAGAAACTGGAGGCTTCCGCGCGCACTCCGTCCCCGTCGGTGACACCGATGACTGGAAGAAAGATCTAACAAGACGCCGCCCCGAAGATCAGAGTCAGTGTCTCAATATCCACTTTAACAACAGATTGAAAAAGTCGACACGCTCAAGGGCACCGTAAGTCGAGAAAACAATCTCTTAATACCGGTTATGCCGATTGAAAATATACTACCTAGAATGCCGCGCTCTGGCAGGTAGTCAATTCATTTCTTGGGTGGCCCTTGGCCAGATTTGGGTAGATGCGAAACTTGGGACAAAGAGGCTTTATAAAGGATCTAAAAGCCCTTCGTCCATTTCCATTGATACGCATTGCTCAATGAACTGGATGGAGAGAAGCAGACGAGTTTTGCCTTCCCTGCGAATGACTGTTCCTTCGTAATTGGCAAAGGGGCCTGTCTTAACCCTCACTTTATTTCCAGGCTCCAGTCGAGACTCAGGGGTCAGGGCAACTCCGGAATCGATGACGTAATGAATTTGCTTTAAATCATGAACCAATTGTTCCCGATCAGTAATCGGGCTGCACTTTGAAATGCAGTTGGTCTTCATTGCTTCGTACCGATCTTCGTCGGTGCCAAACATAAAAACATAATTAGGGAACAGAGGAACGTAGGAAGTGCGAAGTCTGCCGTTGGGCGATCGGTAACGTTTCGGAATGACGGGACTGTAGTGCGCTATTTTAAATACCGCGAGTTTTCGCATTAAGTCTTTCTCGCGGCGAGAAAGTGTGTAGATGCACCACCACTGTCGATCTTCACTTGTTAAATAATCATCGTTCGCCAGTAGGTCACTGGGATAAATGTCATTTTCTTTTCCGAGGATGGGCATCGAGGTTCGTTCC
>JAPKBL010000112.1 GCA_028823415.1 Mariniblastus sp. | reverse complement strand
AAAACACGCCGCTTCGCGGCTGATCAAGAAAGAAACGGGGACAGGTCCAGTTAAGGACAAATTCGGCCGAATTGGTTAGTTTGGTTTTTGTTCGAAATAAGTACGTTTTGAATTGAAAGACCCGTCAATTGCCAATCGGAATCGTGGCAAAAAAAAAATGAAAAACAACAGAAGAGATTTTCTTAAAACCGCAGGCTTGGCAGGACTAAGCGGCTTTATGTTACCAGTGCTGGCACAGCAAGCCGATTGAGGAACTGAAGAAGCTACGATTCAATCCGGTCAAGATCACGAACATGGATATCCCCGGCAACAGTGAGAAGATACTGCCCGGCGTGCAGGGTCGGGCGATGGAAATCGAAGCGGTGATCGACCCTCGCAAAGCCAGCCAGGTCGGGATTCGAGTATTGAGCAGCCCCGACGGACGGGAGCAGACGACCATCAGCTTGTCTAACCACGGCCACAACTGGGCCTGGAGGACACTCATGCTCGACGTGTCCCAGTCCTCGCTGAACCCCGCTGCCGCCGGACGCACGCCGGAAACCGCCAAGTTGCCTCTCAGAGACGGCGAACTGCTGCGCCTGCGAATCTTCATAGACCGCAGCATCGTCGAGGTCTTCGCCAACGGTCAGCTGTGCCTCACGCTGCGGGCCTACCCCTCGCTGAAAAACAGCACCGGCGTATCGGTCTTCACCCGCGGGAGCGATGCAAAGCTCGTTTCCCTGGATGCCTATCAGATGAAGAGCATCTGGCCAGAGCTAAAATCACAGGAAGGACGATGAATGGTTCTTGCACTCTGACCGAACTATATTGGGTATAAATTTTTTAAATTAGATATTTAAATACCACTAAAAACTACTTACATGAAAAAAATATATACAATTCCCTTAATTCTATTAACGCTCTGAGAAAGTTTCATCAGACGGATTCCTCGCTGCCTATCGAATTTGACTTCGACAATTCAACCGATCCCTTACTGACTATCCCCATGCCCTTTCCTCCCTTATCCCAATGAAATCCATCCCCTATTCAATCCCATCTATTCAATCTTTACTTCAGTTTCGATTGATCGTTCCTCGAAAATTTAACCTCTCCATTTTGGCACTTCTAACACTGAACTTATCGCCACAACTATGCTACCTCCAAGCCGAGGATTCCAAGCCGAAGAAGACGCTAACCGTCCTCACTTACAATATTCATGGAGCAAGAACCGGAGTCGATCGAATCGCGAAGGTGATCCAAACGGTCAATCCTGACCTGGTCGCCCTTCAGGAAGTCGATCACAATTCGATTCGCAGTAAACGGCTCGATCAAACCAAGGAATTGGCCCGGCTCACTGGCTTAAACTATTATATCTATGAAGCCACAGGGACTTACCCTGAGATCAATCAGGATCCTTACAAAAAGAATTACCCCGAACTGGCAGGACCAGAAGGCCTGTATGCCCGAACAATTGGCGAAGACGGTTTTCGAGGCATCGCTGTGCTCAGCCGTTATCCCATTGTTCGCCAAAGGATCGTTCCTCTGCCCGGTGGTTATCATCCACGAGACTTGATTGTTGCAACGATCGAATTCCCAACATCCGAAAATAAAACTCGTGAGATCACTTTCATTTCGACCCATTTAAGCGTCAATAGTCGAGAAGCTCGCCTCCGTTCTGTTGAGCTGATTGCTCAAACCGCCAAGAAAACGAAACACCCTGTCCTGCTGGCAGGAGATATTAACGCCCTGCCCCACTCCCAGACCTTGAAGGCTCTCTACAGCCAGGGTTGGTTAAATCCCGCAATCGACAAACCTATCCAAACAATTCCGGTAAAGGCAGAGGCAAAAAACGCTCGTCAAATTGATTACGTTTTTCAGTTTAATTCCAAATGGAAAACGTTAAAGGCAGGGACTGAAAATTCTGACCGAACGGCCTCCGACCACCTCCCCTATTTGGTTACTTTCCAAATCGATTGATCCTCGATAATCCAAGTCATCAACACCGCTGCTAGGAATTTGCTTTTGGGGTGGGAGTGCGAACGCACGTGAGTTTCTGTCACGATACACAGCGAAAGACAGCGATTGCCTGAAAGCAGGCGGGGACGGAGTCGGGGATAATGGGGACAGGCGATAAATGGGAGCTTTTCAGCGATGTGTGTTAAACTTTGCGGCTCGACAACCTAATCCGCTGTAGCTCAATTGGTAGAGTAGGTGACTGTTAATCACTTGGTTGCTGGTTCGAGTCCAGCTGGGGGAGCTTTGCAAAAGCCGCCACGGATTCGTGGCGGTTTTTTATTGCGCGTGCCAAGCGTACGCATCAGGCCGTCGGGAGCTCGATCACTCGGGCGAATAATGTTTCTTGTGTAGCCGTTGTAATTCCTCAACGCGATCCGGGAATTGCGCTGCTAGGTCCATCTGTTCGTTGCGGTCTTGATCGATCCGATACAGCTCAGGCCTCGCGCCAAGCACGAGTTTCCAATCGCCTGCCCGTATCGCTTTAGGCCAGACCAACACACGCGATGCTTCCTGATCCGCATCATTGTTCAGCACAGGCTTGAGGCTGGTCCCGACCAACGGGATGAGCTGCCTGCCCTCGAACGCTGATGGGTATTGAATGCCTGCAAGCTCCAGACAAGTCGGCATGAAGTCCGCGATATGCCAGGGCGTGTGCTCGATTCGGCCGGGCTCTTTCAAGCCGGCGGGCCAATAGGCGATCAGCGGCGAGGCGATCCCGCCCTCATAATTGGACACCTTGTAGTTGCGAAACGGCGTGTTGCTCAGCGCCGCCAAGGCGGACCCGTGATTGAGGAAGCTCTCGCCGCTGCCCGGGCGCACGCCATCCGGGACCGCGCGATCAAAATTGAGTTGATGGCTCGCGCCGTTATCCGAAAACACAAAAATCAGTGTATTCTGAAGTTTGTTGGCTTTCTTCAGCGCCGCCATCGTATCGGCGAGGCTGCGATCCATACTCTCGATCATCGCCGCATGGATCGCCATGCGCTCGATGGGCAGCACCTTCGCAGCGCGGTCGGCCTTGGGGTTGAGCATGGAAGCGGGCAGTGTGGTGCCTTCGGGGATCAACCCCGCTTTGATCTGGCGCCTTAGCCGGTCGCGCATCAACGTTTGCCGATCCTTTTTTTGATAAAGCGCCCGGTACGGGGCGATATCTTTTTTCTCAGCCTGCAGCGGCCAGTGCGGCGCGTAGTGCGAGACATAAAGGAAAAAGGGCTTGTCGCTATCCTTGGTCGATGCGATGAAATCATCGACGTACTGCGAAATCAGGTCCGTGGAATACGCCCCGGCCGGCCGATCCCAGACCTTGCCGTCCTTGAACCAAGGCGAGCCTTTCACCTGCTTGTAGTAGTTGCCCGGCCCGCCGCTGGCCGACCCCAGAAACCGATCAACGTGCTTGGCGATTTGTGCGGGGTCGTGCCAGTCGCCACCGACCGCCATGTCCAGCCGGCCCACCGCACACGTCGTGTAACTGTTGGCCTTCATGACTTCCAGCAACGTCGCGCAGTTCTTATTGAGGTTCGCAAAGATACTGACGCCAGGTTTCTGCCCCACCTGCCATGGGTAGCAGCCGGTCATCAGCGACGCCCGGCTTGGGCCACAGATCGCACAGTTGTAGAACTGTGAAAAACGGAGACCTTCGGACGCAAGCCGATCGATCGTGGGTGTTTTGATCTCGCTGCCGTAGCAGCCGAGATCGGAAAAGCCCATGTCGTCTGCCATCACGATGATGATGTTCGGCCGCTGTATCTCGGGTTGTGACTCGGCGAGGAGTTGGCCCCTCACTGGGAGGGCGGGGGCGAGGCACGCAAGCGCCACGATCACGACGGGAAGAATCATCCAATGGTTTAGCTTGGGAACATGCAACATTTGAATCTCATCCGCCCTCTTTGGTTGTCGAACCGATCCTTCGTGTCCGGATTGAAGCACCACCGTTTTTAACAAACTTGTCGACCGCCCCGACATTGCCCTCAACGACCCAGTAGTTGATGTCGCCGATGCCGAGGTTTTTGGGATCGTTGATATCGCTGATGAGCTCTTGCCAGGCATTCCCTGCGTTTGTCTGCCCAGCACCGGGCATCTCCGTGTTCATTTGCCCGATTGAAAACCCGTGTTTACCGGAAACCGTTACATGATGTGTATTGCGGTAGGTGCCCACCCGGGCAAAGCGGGAAGCATGATGGGCTTGGCGGAATTCCAAGCCGTTGATATTGGAGGCCACCACGATGTTGTCCCCATCAGTGTGCTCGTTGACCATGATGCCGGTGTGATATCCGGTCACCACCACATTGCGCAGGACTGTGAGTGCAGCGTTATTGCAGGCCGGTGTGATAATGCCGCTGGTTCCATGGGTGGGTTTGGAGGCCTGGACATTGTAGATGCCTGTGTTGATGAAAACGTTTTCTATTTTGCATTGCGCCGCGTTCTCCAGGTCGACGCCGTTGATACCGGGATTGTCATAGGTTCGGACATCCAGATTCCTGAGAACCACGTTGATCCCGGAGAATCGCATGTACAACTTCTCAGGCTTGTTATCAGCGTAAATAACGGCGGGTCCTGATTTGTCTAGGCACTTGAGAATCGTGCCATTTTTCTGAAACGGAAATGCACCAATCGTCCCAAATGTCGGTGTCGGCTCGCTCTCGCCCACAATTTCTACCGTGATCCACTCCTTCGTTCCAGGGATGATGATCCTACCCCTGTAGATACCATCAGGGATCACCATGCGCCCGCCCCCGGCCTCGATGATCGCCTCCAGACAAGCTGAGAACGCCTCGGTGTTGTCGGTAAGGTCGTCCCCTTTTGCTCCATAGTCGCGCACGTTGAATCGGTGTAAAGAAAAATCTTTTGCGTCCTCTGAAGTTCCGGGACCTAGACCCATGAGAGGACTTTCATTCATGGATGAGTAGGCCGCCGAAAAAACAAGAAAAACGAGTGCAATCGCTGCTATCCAACTTTTCGAACATTTCATAGGTGTGCTCCGGCTTTACGTTCGCTTGTCCTCGATTCATACACAACATACCCGAAGCATCTGAAATCTCAATGCTCGGCGAATTCGATTGAGGATCTGGGTAATCCTCGCCCTGCTCAGCCCTAGAGCCCGTGCCAGTTCGGCCTAATTTTGACCTCGCCGGCGTCGAGCATCGCTTGGAACTGGCGGGCCCTGGCCTTCGGATCGCCCCTTAACACTTGGGGCTTCGGGGCGGGCTTTGGGACCGATTTCAGGCCCTTCCAGGGCAGGGTTAGGATGGTCCGCGACTGACGCAAGTGTTTGAAGTACCAGGCACCTAGCTCGACTGTTAAACGGTTTGTCGCGGGTACGTGTAGGGGAGCTTAGAAAAAACCGCCACGGATTCGTGGCGGTTTTTTACACCCATTTAGCGCTTGACAACACCGCCACACTACGACTGATAGGGATTGAGTCGAGGAAGTGAGTTACGATATCAAGATAAAGGAAGATCCGCCACTTCGATTGTCATGGAGTTATTTGCAGAGCGTGTGCCGTGCTTGCCACAAGGAAATCGAAAACGTCGGGACGACGGAATGCGTTAGGGACTTAGGGCAAGAGAAAGCGGGGGATTTTGGCCGTCACTAAGTATGTACATGTGAAAGACCAAATGCCGAAGAATCACTAATGCTTTCAAAGGCCAGGTGCCTAAATTGAATCGAGAATATCTTTTCTTTTGCCTTCATGTTCTTAAGGGCAAAAGCCAACGCCGCGAGTTCCTCTTCTATGGCGAGAACAACCTCAACGCGGTGCGCGTCGACCTGTGGGAGCTGCACCTGGCGCTGAAAAACAGCTGGCTGGGTTCGGGGAAAGTGCTGGATGGCGGGCTGCTGATCGACATCAAGCTTGACCCATTTCAGCGCAGCCCGGAAACCGGTGGCCACCTGCGGTGGATGAAGGAGAAGACCTACATCCTGCCGGTAAT
The DNA here is from genome assembly GCA_028823415.1 of Mariniblastus sp. Lineage (GTDB taxonomy): Bacteria > Planctomycetota > Planctomycetia > Pirellulales > Pirellulaceae > Mariniblastus. The sequence goes on along the minus strand of JAPKBL010000112.1, from coordinate 9,322 downwards.
GATGCCGCAGCTGCTGAAGTTCCAGAAAAGCCTGAAGGATTTTCCGCCAGGCCGGTGCCGGTATTCGGTGCGGGGACCCTGAGCGGCACCGAGCCTGCCAAATGATCACTCACAAGGAAACAACCATGACCCATAGGACTCGGTTGTTGATAAAATCCTCAGGCCGCTGTTTTTTTTCATCTCAGCGAACCTTTCTTCCGACAGTGCAGGTTCGTCCGAATCTCCTTCCAGGATATCATCCGGTCCTTCTCCGAACGGCTTTTTCGATTTTCGTGAATTCCTTGTCGGTCCAATTGCGAAATCGATAACCAAATTTAGAACAAAATTCGGTGCGATCGACGCTTCATTTGTTTTTCAGACAGTACAAGAAGTTTTCGCCACGCAGGATCAACTCGTTGCCAACTATTGCCGGTGACGCACTAAAACTATCCTCTAATTTGTTGATCGAATGCAGTTTTGGAATATCAACATGGCTGATCACAAATGTCATTCCGCTTCGTCCAGTGACGTATAGTCGATCCGCTGCCGCTGCAGGTGACGCGTAAATTTCTCGCAGGCCGTTCAGTCGAAACGGGCCGCTTAGTTCGGCACCGGTTGCGGCATCCTGTCGAGTTAGCACGCCCTGATAATGTAGAAGGTAGTACACATAGCCTTTGTATAGGAGCGGCGACGGTACATAGGGCGTTCGAGTCTGTTTGGACCAGAGAACATTTTCCGATCCTGTAATATCACCTATCGCATTCTCCAGCTGAATCGAGATGATGTTTTTCGTGTCATAACTGCTGCCAGCAATAACGATTCCGTCTGCATAAACGGGAGTGGCAACGACGTTGTTGGAAAGTCCCCGGCATTCCCAAATCGTAGAGCCATCTTTCATGTCGTAGCTGCGGATTCTTTTTGTTCCAGGAACGATTGCTTGTTCGCGCCCTTTGAATTCAACAATGATTGGAGACGCCCAAGATGTAACTTCGGATCGTTTCTTTTTCCAACGCTCGGCTCCTGTTTTTTTGTCAAATGCGATGACGAACGATTGGCCTTCGTGGTCCCAATTGATCAACAAACAATCTCGACCAAGCGCTGGTGATGCGCCTTCGCCATGAGCATGTTTTGTATTCATCTGACCAAGCTGTTTTTTCCAGACGATGTTGCCATCAAAATCGAGGCAATAGACTCCATGGGAGCCAAATGAAGCGTAAACTCGCTTCCCGTCGGTGACTGGCGACGCCGAAGCGAGGCTTGCAGAGACGTGAGCGCCCTCGTGAGGAACATTCTCATTGACAGTTTTTTCCCACAGCGTCTTTCCGTTTTTTCTATCGACTGCAATGACAACGTATTTGTGTCGCTGAGAGACTTTTAGATTGTCGTGCGAACCAGGTGCGCCATCGGCTATGGGCGCAAACTTATTTCCATGAGGCACGGCCGATGTCAAAAAGATCTTGTCGCCCCAAACGATCGGGCTGGAATGCCCCAAACCATTTAGCGGAATTTTCCATTTGACGTTTTGAGTTTCACTCCATTGCGTCGGCGGGTTTGCGGTTTCATCGGCAGTTCCGTTTCCGAGGGGGCCACGCCAACTAGCCCAGCGTTCGACTTTGACCACTGCCGCCTCATTTGGGGCAGTTTCTTTTTGCGTGGCCGGTTGAGGCGCAGGAGTCTGCCCAATACCCGTACCGCAAAATGGATTGGAAAGAACGAACAAGAATGAAAGCAATAAGCGATTTGTCATTGGGTCCGCCTCAGTTGTGGAATCCTGTGAAAAAATAGACGAACGAATAATACGATCGGATATCGGTGTCCCTCGAAGATTACATCGTAGACTGTCGGTTCGGCGAACTGGTGCTTCACACTGGTGCGATGTCGATTAAAAGCATCAATAAAGGGAGACCGCTCCCTATCAGTTGTTGGTCGCAGCCGGTGGCGTGGCCTGCGAACGATCACATCCAAAGATCACAATGACCGCAAAACAAACAACAACAGATTTAAATTCTCGCTACGCTCGCTTTTTAGAACTGAGAACTAATGTTACCAAGAGCAGTGTTTTCATGTTTATCTTTATCCTCTATATCGAGCAGCATCAATGATTGACCATACATGGAAAATAAAACCAAAGAGACCCATGAAAAATAAAAATCCAGTTGCTGCAAGTGAATAATTAACGCCGGCTAAAATGAAGAAAATGATAGCTGCTAAAATTCTGCCCTGAACGAGTTGTCCCAGTCCGGGAACAATAAAACTACATATAGCGGCCAATACGTTACCACCTGAACCTTGTCCTGACATATTATCTCTCCGTTAAAAAAAATAACTTTTTATGTGCTTAAGTAGTAAATTAAAGCATTGCTGAAAAATAAACAGATGGGATGTGTAAATTCACATGACTCAACTTTTCCCCGACATTCGACCATTCTCATCAGAAATGGTAGCGGTATCCAATGGACAACTGAAAGGGATTTTGATTCACTATGGCCTAATATTTTGGCCGTGATTTGTGCGGTTGTCAAACATTGAGCTTTAATCTTCGCTGCCAGATTTGGCCTATGACAATCGAGCCGTTCAAGTTTGGTGGGCCGGGGCTCAAATCGCTTCCGAGCTTACCGAGCTAAGACTGAAATGGAGATCTGAGGGCTTTCAGGCGACCTGTGGCGCGCCCCGATATCGCGTCCGGGTTGATGGCCAGCAATAAATGTCGCCAAACCGGTTACCGCGACTCGAGGTCGAGGACCAGCGGTAACTTGCGCGATGCCTCCGCCTTCGTCTCGGGGAATTGAACTTCGAGGGACTCGCCAACGGGAACCAACTTGAATTGGCTGGGCGCTGGCGGCAGCGGTTGTTTGGTCGGCGGCGGTGCTCGCGGAGAGGCTTGGGTGCGGAGGAACGATTTGTCAACAAACGGACCTGTCGCCATTTCTTCGCCCGCCCTTTTTTCGCTAAGGTTGGAGTTTTCTGGTAGATCAAGCAAGAACTCGACCAGCTTGTGTAAAAGACCGGGTGACGTGCGCTTTCAGTTATTCTTATAGTCAACGTTCGCACCTGCTAATCTCCTCTGCGATTCTGACACACGTTCGGTTTGCGTTGGCAATGTGAACAGAGCCGTAATCGCGATCGGATCTGGAGGCTTGCGATCTTCTGAATCATCTACGCTTCGCTAAGGCTGCGACGAGTGTGCAATCCTTCCGGTGGTAAATTAAACACCTCATTGTCGGAATCCCTTTTCCTCCAGTGATTCCGGTTTATGGTCGTTCACCATTTGTTCAACAGTTGGAACGACTCGAAGAACTGATTAGCAATGCTCATCGGTGGTTCCGTTGTCCCGGAGAAAACATGATGCGGATAGAACCGTTTGTTGTCGACATGGAGGTTCCGTTCGATCGCATAAAGGTCTATTTTCTTAACAGTAATTTGAATCGCAGGGTGCCCGACACCGACACCGTGGAATGCGTCAAAAGGTCTGGTATGTTTTCGGTTTACCTGAGTTCGAGTCTGACCTCCGCGTCTGTCAGCACTGGTGGGTAATCGTGGTACGAGACTTCGAATTTCAGCCGACCACTTTCGGAAAACACATGCATAACTTTGATGGGATTGGGACCAAAGTTCTCGTCTATGAATTCCGAGTCGTACGGTTATGGTTTGCCAGAGATTTCAACGGCAAAGATTTGGTCGGCTGGACTGTACGTCTGAAAGCTTGGTTTTTATCGACGAAATGGTTGCTTTGAATCAAACAATTTAAGTGCTTTCCGCAGATCCGCCTTTAGCTGCCTAGAGTGCGTTTCATCTAAAAGTTCTTGGGCTTTTTTTGCTGTTTTCGCCGCCTGTTCGAAATCGCCGCATTCTGCGTGGGCGAGAGCGAGTGTCGTCAGGTATTTGGCACTCTTGTGGTCAGTAGCTTCACAAATCTGCTCTGCCAAACTCAACGATTTCGAACCGTGCCGATGAGAGGCTGATGTGCAGGTGGCATACTCAAATGCCATATTGTTGTATAACTCCAGCAGAGTATGGTTGTCCAGTGTCGACACAAGCCGCGCCTCCATGAAGTCATCTTCTTTCTTAAGAAGTTGTGCGAATTTTTTTGACTTATTGAAATCAGCCTTTGAAAGCCGAATGGCCTCCAAGAAATCTGAGATTGCGAGATCTAACTCTTGTTTCTTGATATACGCTTCGCCGCGAGCCTGATAGGCTTCGGGCTGTAAAGGACAATCTGAAATCGATGAATCCAATTCAATGATAGCCTCGTCGATCTGTCCATCCTGCAACAACTGCCTGCCACGCCTGAAGGAAAGATCGGCAGGACCTTGGAACCAAAACATACCACCCATTCCACTAGAACGATCAGGCAAATCAAGCTGGCGCTGACGCTTTTCGGTCAGCGCTTGGGTTGCAATCAGAATGTCCGACCCTTGCTGTGTAACGCGTATTCGCACCACTGCCCCATTGTCAATGTATTCTTGAACCGACTCGTATCTGGGAGTACTGCAGGACCCATACAAGATAAAAGGCTTTGCGCTTCCGGACCATTTGGCCGAGTGAATCTCTTGACCATCAACTACGATTGAGACCTGCCAATTGGCCACAAACTTAGTGTCGTCGATTCCACCCATGCCGCTGGAGGGCAACTCATTGTCTATCGCAACTAAAAATTTAAATTTGCCTCTATCGAAGTACCCGCCCGAATCTCGCAGCTTAATGTCTCCTTCTTCTAAAATCATCAGATCAACATAGACCACTTGTTTTTTTTTATGTTCCCACCAACGTCCGAATCGACCTGAATTCGCGAGTAACAAGTATAGTATGAGGGCAATCGAAATTCCGATGATCCACTGTCTGTTACTCGGACCAACGAGTTCCGGTGGCGGTTGCTCCGGTTTGTCACTTGAGACATCACGATCGTCTGGGTTCGACATGAATGGATTTCATCTGTGTTGAAAGGAAAAGTGAATGGCAAGAAATTGATTTCAAATCAATTTGAATTGCGTCGTTACGGCTTCGGAAGAGCCGTCCCGACAACATGTTTTATCGATGGCTCCACATAAATCAACAGTTGAACTGATGTTATCTCATCTACTTCTGCAGACCGAAATTCAACTATCTTTTGAACGCCTTTAGCGTCAAGAAGGGCTCAAAATCGCAAAAGACAACCAAAACGACGAAGATTGTGGTTGAACGACGGATGCTGCATCCGGCTTCGACCACAGCGGCGCGATCATGTTTGGAGTTATGAATTTGTACACGATCAAACCAGAGATGGACGTCCGCTCCGAATGTTGACCTTGATCGACGAACACCGCCGAGAGTGATCGACCATCGATGTCAATCGCCGACTCACCAGCGAGGACGTAATTGACCGCTGGACCTAACTATTCTGTAGTCGGGGAGCGCCTGACGACATCCGAAACGACAATGGCGCGGAATTCAGCTGCCACAAAGTTCGAAGTTGGCTTGAACAAGTGAACGTAAAAACTCTTTTCATTACCCCGGGCAGTCCTTGGGAGAATGGGTATATCGAATCATTCAATGGGAAGCCCGGAGACGAAATACTGAGACCGGAATTGCTTTAACCGTTGACCGAAGCTCAGGTACTGATCGAACGATGGATAAGACACGTGACACCAACAACCCCAGCGAGACCTACTCGGCTTCCACGTTCTTCTACCGCGCCATACGCGCGCAAGCCTCCGCGGAGTCCTTTCGTCCCCACCGGACCTGATAGCGATCGGCATCAATGCCAAGCGGTTTTGCTTTGGCATGCGTGGTCTCCCAGTGTATTTCCATTACGGCAAATGGGCCTCCCCCACCGTCGTTGACTGACCGATAATTTGAGCCACCCCGCAGTTGTGAACGTTGGTTCCAAATCACCAATTGTTTGTGATGCCTCAAACGTAGCTCGAAGCGGTTTTGGTGGCAATGGACAAGTGCGGACTGACGGGTCAAAATAGACGCTGAAAGCAACCGTTTAAATGGAGAGAGGCGAATGGAGTTTTTTGATTTTTGGGCCAGGTCGGAGGCCATTCCCACCAAGGGACATACGGTCAAATTTTCGGCGTGCGTTGGATTCTCGAACCTTAGCCAAGCCGACGCGCTGCGAATTGCCAATGAACGGGCGCAGCGAACGGCCGACCTGATCAATACCAACCAGCCTTTGAACTATGATTACAATAAGCTCCCGTTTCGCGAAGAAGTCGTCGACCGATTTACTCAGGACGGTCAGTTAGTAACGGTGGTCAGCCGAGTGCATTATGGCTCAATTGTCCTGAACACGGCCCGGGTTTTGTTCGCGGACATCGATCTGCCGCGTGAACAGTTGAAGCAGCCAGCACGAAGCTGGTTTTCGTTTCTGAAAAAAACAGCCCCAACGCCCCCTGTGGTTGGCGCCGACGTGATTGAAAATCTGCAAGTGATCTGTGATGCGGATCATTCATTGGGCTTTCGGCTCTACCGAACGGCTGCCGGTTTTCGCGCGATGGCGACATCACGATTGTTTGATGTCAACGACCCACTCACCACGACCTTGTTGAACAAAATGCGATCCGATGGCCTGTACGTAACCTTATGTAAACGCCAGCAATGCTTCCGGGCTCGGCTAACGCCCAAGCCCTATCGAATCGGCGTTGACGATCCGCCAGCGAGATTTCCGTTTCCAGATTCAACATCGGCCAATGCGGCGAAGCAATGGCAGGCCAACTACGATCGGGTCGCGAAAGACTACGCGACTTGTGCGTTCGTTAGCCAGCTTGGCAACCCGGCGATCGCGGAAGATGTTGAACCTATCGTGCAATTACATGATCATTTTGCTTGCAACGGCCAGTTGCCACTGGCCTAATGGGACCGTGCTTTTGGGAATTACCAGCAAGCGGAATCGATAGGCTTATTCAGCGACCCGCTCAACAGACAGCAAGCGATGTAAGTGCACCAACACGACAAGCTTCCATCGACCCGCGAGCGACATGGGGCTTGTCTTGAATTCCTTTACCAAGTCCCCAGGGTACACCTTAATCGTTTTTACGCTGCCATCGGATCGCTTTAGTTTGACTTCCGCTGGTGGTTGGCGGGTGAATCTTCCCAATGAATTAGGGCCAAAACTATTGCTTGTTGACCCAGGGGGAATCGTAACGTCGATAACTTCCCCCTCAAACGTCTGGGGGCCAACTTGAAGCTGCAACACCGAAGGATAGTAGGTGCAAACAGCTGCGAAAACGGCGACGACCGAGCCAATTTTTGCCAGCAACCTCCAGCACTTGCACAGACCAAGTGCAATCAAGAAGAATCCTCCGAATAGGGTCGTGAACATATACACCATTCGCGCCGTGCACCGGAACTGCCAGTTGGCAGCGTCGATCTCTATGCTAGTGAGTGCAACGGATATTAACGCGATTGAGATCAGGCACGAACCAGCTACAATCCAGACGACCGTCCATTTGCTTGCACGCATAACTGATGGGTTGTTCATGACGTTTACCTAGCTGGCCCGCGGATGCATCGGATACTGATAGAATTTTGATCCTTAGCGGCCCAACATATTGGCCGTGATTTTGGCGGTTGTCAAACATTTGGCCGCAAATTTCGCCGACTGGTTTGTCCCGAGACGCTCGTGCGAATCCATTTACTAGGCGTCGCCTAACTGGACAGTGATTGGCTGGCGCTCTGATCGTCACGGAAGGCCGTACCCCGATAAGTTCGATTGGCAATGACTGCTTTACCTTCGACCGCCGGATCCGCTTTGAAGCGACACCGCAGTCGATCCCAATCAAGAATTAGGTTTCCACCGGTGTTCTCATGCTGCTTGGCCCAATCCCGAATAAGGTCAAGACAGGCGTGGTCGATGTAAGTCAAATTGTCGATGTGGATATGCAATTCGGCCCCAGGCGGTACCTCTTCCAGTGCTTTCGCAAGACGTGGCAGACGTGGCAGACGTGGCAGACGTGGCAGACGTGGCAGACGTGGCGGTCGCAAGAAGGTTGCCGCACCGAGCAGTTGCAAATGACTGACCTATCCATCGGTTTCAAAATCCAGTTCCAGATGAGTAAACCGGTAGACCAGCTTTACAACCGACAGGATTATTCCAACGATGACACCGACCAATAAATCTTTGCAGACAATCGTAATCATCGTGGCAAAATAGATAGCTGTCTCTGACCGACTAATTTTCCACAGCGATTTAATTTGCTTCCAGTTAATTAGTTTCGCACCAATGTAAACCAATAACGCTCCCAGCGCCGTTCGCGGTTTGTAGGCAAGAACAATAGATGAGGCTCGTTGTAGACTTTGCCTTCCTCGCCTTGTTCCTTTCGCCATTGCGCCAAGCGGCTCTTGAGATTGGCGATTGGACCTGCATGGGACAGCTCCGGACAAATCTGGAACCCAACGAGCGCCGGGGCACAAATTCGGTGGCGAAAACCTTTGCGTTAATGTTTGACGACTACCCAAATTGCGGCTAAAAAGTTAGAAGTTGAGGATTTAAATCCCTATCAGTCATCCGATCCGGCACATTCACCCCGGCTCCATGGCAGACTCGTCGACTTCACAGGAGGCAATACCATGGGTCTTGATGACCATCCCGTTCTCGAAGGCTTTTCCCAGGGAGAGATCCCGAAACAGGCGCTGGCCGAACTCGAGGCGGCCTTTGGTGAGCGCGACATCGCCTTCGACAACGTCATCGTGCGAACGCATGCGCACGGGACCGATATTGTCGGCGACGCCTCATGGACCGAATTCAATGATGACGATTCACGAACGGTCTCTCGCCGCGTTCGGCGAACCTTCATGTTCTTCCACCGTCGGGACACCACGCTGCCGGAGTTCTCGATCCAGGCGAAGCGGGGGTTGGCCGGTCGGTTTCTGATGGGGATCACCGCGAAGCTGGTCGGGATGCCGACCTTCGAGCTCGAGAATGAACCGGAGTTCAACGACAAGTTCACCGTGGTGACGGCGAATCCCGAGTCGGTCCGGGTGCTGCTGGTTCGTGACATGGTCGATGCGATGGTGGCGATCGAGAACCTCAACCTCTCCTTCATGGCGCGGGGTCTGCTCTTCACGCGACACCCCGGGGTGCACCGCACCAGCCGCACCAACGATGTCCAAGTTTCGGGGCAGCAACAGGATGAACGCGTCGGCGGCAAGGATCGACTGCACTTCATTGAAGACGCGGTCGCCGTCTGCTCGCCGGTGGCCGACGATCCCGATGCCGGGCGCCGAGCCGCTGACGCCGTCGAAGGAACCTACGCCGAGGTGGCCTTCGAGAACCTGACCGAACAGGGGGGGCTGGCCGGCCAGGCGCTGAAGAAGATGGTCGTCACCCCGGACATGCTGGCCCATCTGGAACGGCACCCCG
>JAPKBL010000220.1 GCA_028823415.1 Mariniblastus sp. | reverse complement strand
AACGATCAGGCAGCAACGATTCTCGGGAATTGTTCCACAGATTCGGTTGCCCGAATTCTCTGGCTGATCACCGACTCGCTCAAGTCAATCAACTTGTCTCCGTACTCATCGAAACGGTATCGAGAATGCACCCGTTGCAACGACCGCTCTCGGAGGCCGTTGGCAAGTTCCGGTTGAGCAGCCAGGGTTCTAAGCAAACTTGAGATTTGTTCATAGTCAGCGTAGTCGACGATAATTCCGGCGCCGTTGTCGACCGCTTCGGCGGCTCCGCCCGAGTTGGCAAAGGTGACGATCGGCAGGCTCGCCGCCATAGCTTCGTGAATCACGCAAGGGAATGGATCGACCCGTGAGGTCATCAAGAAAGCGTCCGCACCCACAAAGTAAGGTTCGACATTGGGACGTTCACCAATGAAATGGACGTTGTGGCGGGCTTGGCTTTTATGAATGTCGAGTTGCACGTAATGGTAGGGAGAATGACACCAGCGAGGGCCTTCGCCAACCCACACAAAGTGAATGGGAGTGTCCGATTGATTTTGAGCACAAGTTTGTCTCGCAATCGCGGCATAGTGATCAATGCCTTTCCGCAGGTCCAGTGTCCCGCAGCCAAGCGCGATGAAGGCGTTAGGGGGCAGTGACAATTCTTTTCTGATTTGGGCGTGTGCTTTTTCTCGTGTGATTCCTTTACCAAAATCAGGTGTCAGCAATCCTTGAGGTAAGACAATGGATTTTCCCTGTGGAATCGGTGTCTTGGCATCGGCTGCGTCTCGAACCGCGTGAGCGGGAAATACAATTTTTTCCGAAGCTTTAAAAATGTTTTCGTAATCTTGCTCAGAATAAGATGATGGCAATTCATGCACTAAGGAAACACAAGGGACGCCGTGTTCTACAAACGCAGCCGCAACGTGGCGTGATTCCATACTGTTGCAGATAGCGAGGATTGGTTTGTTATTTTTTTCGCGATTGACAACTCTCGCCGTTCGTTTTCGCAATTCCTCAACGTTTTGGCTGTCGACGTTGAAACAATCGACGACTGAATGCTCGGCAAAATCAGTGGCCAAGTGCCCGCCTGATTGAAGGACGGTTTCGCATTGGATGTCACAATTCGCTCTAAAATGTTTAAGGATATTTAGAATTATCTTCGGAGCGCCGGTTCTCGTGGCTTCGTGAGATACAAAAATAACCCTTCGCTGCTGAGGAGTAGAAGGTGAATTGTTTTTTTTGTTTTTTCGAAATATTCGCATTATTTTCCCTAATTTGCCGGCTGGATCCGGCTTGAATTTTTGAGGCGAGAATTGCGAGAATCTTCCGTGATAATTTATTCGCAAATCTGCTTCAAGAAGAAAGATAACACTTCGCCAAAAACTCTCAAAGATCAGCGGGGAAAGATTTCGATTGCTAGCGAAATCTTTGGGGCTAATTCACGAAGCTTTCGATGTCTCCCACGATCGAGGGGGAGACTGGCAGTCAGAAAAAGACCCTTCACGATTGGTTTAGGCAGATTTTGCGAATAGATTTTGGAATTGCGGGGACGACTGTTTGGCTTCTTGGACTGAACTGTCGTGCACAATTTCTCCAAGTTCCATCACGATCACTCGGTCTGCCAGTCGAAGCGAGGAAGAGCGATGAGTGATGACGATCGTGGTTCGATCGCGAATGAACTCTGCCAGCGAGTCATGAATTATACTTTCAGATTGGCCATCAATCTGGCTGGTGGCCTCATCAAGAATCAAAATCTGCGGGTCTGAGACAACCGCACGTGCGATTGCGACTCGCTGTCGCTGCCCAGCAGAGAGGTTCTTCCCATCGTCCCCCACGTTGGTTTTGTATTCGTTTTCAAGGTTAGAAACGAATTTGTCGATCCGCGCGATACGAATGGCGTTCATGACTTGTTCATCGGTAGCATCGGGATTACCGTAGCAAATATTATCCCAGAGAGAGCCATTGAAAAGAACCGAATCCTGAGTGACCCAAGCAATTTGTTGGCGCACTTTTTTCGGATGCATTTGACGGATATCTTTCCCGTCAATCATGATTTTTCCGTAATGAGGATCGTAAAAACGAGCCAACAAGTTCATGAGAGTCGATTTCCCACAGCCATTTCCTCCAACGATTGCAAGCGTCTGGCCCGCAGGTATGGTCAAGTTCAGCCTTTTAATGACTGGTTGCCGGGGAAGATAGCAGAAGACCACGTCTTTAAATTCGATTTCTTGTTTATGAGTCGGAACCGAAATTGGATTTTCCGGTGGTCCGATTAGCGGTACAGGGCCAAAGGTTCGAAACAGATTGTCACATGCCGTTCCGCCTCGCACGATGACGTTCACAATTTCGCTCATCTTACGCGCGGGATCGGCAGCACCCGCGAGCATTGCGTAAAACACTAACAGCATCGCTGGTTTGATTGGGGTGTCGCTGATCTTGATGAAGTTGAACAGATGGGTCTCTTGGTTCAAAACAAGATAAGCACCGACCAGCATCGACAGTGAAATGGAGACAATACTCAAGACTTCGGTGATGGGTCTGAGAAGTGAATCGTAAAGTGCGATCCGCAGCTGCATGCGGTAAAGTGTGTTGGCATTTTTCTTAAATCGCCGCCGTTCACTTCTTTCGCGATTGAAAATACGAACGGTTTTTACCGCTTTGAATGTCTCAATGAGCGTTTGGAATACATCGGCCATGCCTTCCATCTCAATTTGTGTAGAGCGTTTCATGCGGCGCGAAATTGAGTGAATCAAAAGAGCACCCGCGGGCACGATAAACATTGAAATAATCAAGAGTGGTAATGAAATCCAGGCAGCCACGCAAAGGCAGGTGATCATTTTCAACGGCTCGCGAAGGCACTTGCCGTAGAACATTCGAAGGCCGGAGCTAATCATCGTCATGTTGTAAGACAGATGAGTCATCATGGCCGATGTTCCGATGTTGTCGATTCTCCGTTGATCGAGCTCCAATGCTTTCCGGTAATAAATGCGTCTTAAATCCAAGACCGTTTTTTCGGAGACGCGCGCGTCCAGAATCGCGCTGATCACTAAAAGAATACCCTTAAAGATGGAAACCCCAAGCAGCCAAATCAGCGCGACGACTAACGTTTGAAAGGCGGTGTCGGGCGCATAACGTTCGACATGGGGTTGGGCATTTCTGTACCATTTCAGCGATTTGACTTCACCATTGAGGCGGTCTTTTTTAAGGTCAATTTTGTTGGCGAGTTGTGGCGTGGGGGCGGTTGATTGCTGGGCTTCAAGCGCGGCGACTTCTCCTGCGAACCGATTGACATTTTCTTCTCCGCTCGCAATTTCGTGTTGGACCCACGAGCCTGCAGTTTCTCCTTCCAAGACAATCTTGACGATTGGAAATACGGTGGTGATACTCGCACTCCATATGACCGCAATGGTCAAAGAGCACAGGAACGCGCCGGCAATAGTCCAGCGGTAGCGTAGCGAGTGTTTAACAGCGCGAAAAAACGGCATCATCCGAGATTGCTCTGGAGGTGATTTCAACAAAGGTTATCGAACGGGGGTTTCCCCAGTGGGAAACCTGCTCGGGGGGCGGAATAGTGGTGGGATTGCGCGTGTGCGTCAATAACAATTACGGATAGCAGCACTTGAGACTGCCCATGCCCCCCTGCTCTCCTGGTTTAGCGGTTCCGGCGGTTCCGGCGGGGGTTGCGAATTGGTTGAGGTGGAAAGGTCGATTCTACCGCGATTCTTACTCAATTCGCTCTTGGACGGGGCTTACCGGACGGGGCTTACCGGTCGGGGCTTACC
>JAPKBL010000111.1 GCA_028823415.1 Mariniblastus sp. | reverse complement strand
ACTCACTTCAACTGAAACTCACTTCAACTGAATCGGCGAGCAAATTTAACGAGGCTTGGCAGGCAGTGAAAATTCTTCAGCAAGTTCGGCACCCGCTGGACCAACCTTGACCGATTGGAATCCTAAATCGCCTGTCTCAGAAACCAATTCACGATCGTTCGCAAGAAGTGTATTTTCAATTAATGCCGTCACATCCATCAGATCAATAAGAAGCTGTTGATGGGAATGACTGGATTCATTGGGGCCGTAAACTTCTACTCGACCAAAAACACGACCTTCCGACACTAATGGTATTTGAGAATACCATTGCTGATTATCGCCACGTTTCGCATCTGACCGACGAAGCGTGGCATGAAACGACTCATGCATCCAAGGCGCGTTCAAATCGAGCGTAATCTCATTCAAGCGTTTGTTGTCGGCAAAAGTACACATCACTTTCCAAACATCTTGCCAATCCCGACTTCCCTGAACGTGGACCGAAGACTGCTGATAGTTCAATCCATTCGTCGACAGCGTTTGTAAAAACGACTTTGCGATTGTGGAGGCACGTCGGGAAATCAACTGGAACTCAGCCACACCAAAAACCTTACAAACGATCATGACAACCACAACAATCAAGATCGACGCCAAAGCGTACGCGGGTGAACGGTTCAGAAAGCTTAGCACAGCCCCCGCCGCAGTTGTGGTACACAACAGGGCAACCCAAAGCAAACTCACCCTCGGACTGTATCCGCATTTCATCAGAGAATGATGCAGGTGGCCACGATCAACCTCAAAAATACTTCTTCCTGTTAACCGCCGTCTAATGATCGCCGCCGCAGTATCAATAAACGGAATAGCCAACAACGCAAGCGGTGCAAAAAACGCTAACATCGAGTTTTGTTTAAAAGCGCAGCGAATCGCTAAAGCACTCAGGACAAACCCAATCAACATACTACCCGCGTCACCGAGATAGACTTTCGCCGGTGGAAAATTGAATCGAAGAAATCCAATCAGTGCCCCGGCCATCGAAACTGAAATTAAGGCCGTCTGCCAATATCCCCCATAGATCGCCATCACGCACAAAGCGAGACTCATGACCACCCCGACAGTTCCGGCCATTCCGTCCGCACCATCAAGAAGATTTACTGAATTGATGGCAGCCAACACCCAGGCGTAAACAAAAAACACCGAAAACAGACCGAATTCAAATGTGATCCCAACAACCGTAACTTCGCTGAAATGATAGCCAAAGACAATTAACGTAGTGACGGCGATTACCTGACCGACAATTTTTTGCCGCCCCCGCAATTGAAATCGATCATCAAGCACACCCACACCAACGAGAATGACACTGCCAATCAAAAGTCCAATGATCTCAAAGTTACCATTTAGCTTCACAGGTAACTGATGTAAATCTAACGCGAACGGGAGTCGCGTCACGAGACCTTCGATCCACTGACCAAAAAGCAGTTGACATTTGGCGCCTCCGTAAACCGAAAGCGGAATCATCAGTATCATCGTCAGCAAAACGGCGACGCCTCCAACCATTGGAATGGCAGAGTCGTGCAGCTTACGTTGTCTGTCTGGGCGGTCAACGATGTCCAATCGCCGCGCAACAACGACCAACCATGGAACCAAGACAATGGCTCCAAAGATCGATCCGATGAATGCGAAAATTATCGACAGCATTTACAAACTCATTCAAATTAAAAAAACAAAGTCACTTACATCACTCAGCCCAACACTAGTTCAATTTGTTAAGTGTTGAGATTTCCTGTTCAATTTCATCCACCAGTCTATCATAACTAGCTTTTTTAGGACCGCGTGACTTTAGTTCTTTGGCCCGAGAGAGAGCCTCGTCCAAACGCCCCACACCCTTCAAAAGAAGGGCAGTCTCATATTTGACAGCAAGATCGTTTGGATCACGTCTTAACGCGGTTTCATACGCATCCAATGCCAATTCCAACTCCCCCTGCCGTGCTCTAATTTGGCCCAACAAGATATTATCCTCTCGCTTGGGATATTTAACTTCTAAGACGACACTTGCCGCTCGCTCGAGAAATTCTCCTTCTTGAGGTGAATCTTCAGGCATATATTTATCCACATAATCAAAAATCATTTTTCCATTTCCAGGAATGATCTGAAGAATCTTTTCCTCAGGGACCGGAACGATATTTCGACTGGTTCGCCCCGTCAGGACGTTCATTAATTTTTGATAGCCCCTCGGATCCAATTTCAAATACTGATTCAAATGGTCAATCGCACCGTCAACCAATCCCGATTGAAGATAATAAATCCCAGCAACCTTTCGAAAAGCAGGGTTGCTTGGCGCCAAACGCAATGCTCGCTCCATATCAACGTCGCCGGATCGAGCCTCACCAATCACGCCTTTTATTTCTGCAATTCGGAGATGAACTAACGGTTGAATTGGGGAGGACTCGCGACTGTACTTAAAATAAGTGAGCGCCCACGGAAGATCGTCACTGATTGCTGGCCGATTAAGAAACTTCACTAAATCATAACGCGATTCCATCCGCCGAAGAAAACAGGCCGTTTCCTGAACTCTCTGAATATGAGTTAGATTCCAAAGATTCCCCGAAAGCTGGGCTTGCCTTTCTGAATCCATCAACTCAAAAGCTTCTTTGAATTCAACAGATTCAGTCATCGAATCGTAAAGGTGCAAACGAGATCGATGCATCCATAAATCGCCGAGATAATTCATGCATTCCGACGTAGGCGTCCGTTGTATTAAACGAGTCAACGCAGCGATGCGCTCGTCCGTTTTTTTCAAATCCATATTCTCGCGATTCAGTCGGCTAATCCGAGGCCTCATGAATTGATCTAGTTGCGATTTTCTGTACAGATCAAGAGCGACCATTGTTGAGGCAGCGAACAACACCAGCACGATGACCTGAATAATATAATTGGGACATTGAAACTGCAAAATGGAAGGCTTCTTCAGACGACCTCCCAGGGCATGAGCTTGGTAAGCCAGGAACCCCATTAGCACCGCCATCAGCAGCATATTGGAGGCGATATACAAACCAAAATCGAAACAGGAAACCGTCGCCTGCGATAATATTACAAATACCCCCATCGTTCCCACACCTATGGTGGTCGGCGACGAGCCCTCTCGAAGTGCAAAAAATGCGTTCTGATACACCAACAACCAAGCCAAGAGAAATAGAATCAGCCCGATCCAACCCGCTTCGACTAGTGCTTGAAAGTACTGATTCTCAGCATAAACAAAAACACCCAGCTCGCGGTCACTTCGATACAGGCGATGTACATTCCGATAAGAACCCAACCCCGAACCCATCAGTCCCATTTCGGTTACCGCCGGCCAAGTATCTTGCCAGTTCTGAATACGGGCGTCCGCACTTTCAACCGAAGTGGTGTCAATCTTGTCAAACCGCTCAACCAACTCATCACTAAAACCAAGCCAGCCGAACAGCACGATCGAGATTGCGAAAACAGGCGCCAAAATCACCCCAAGATTTTTGGGCTGACGCGTTACCCCAAAAACAAGAACCGTTCCCAATGCTGCAACCAACAAACCAATCACGCCGCCTCGGGAAAGCGTTGATGGGATCGCAGCAGCAATCATGACCAACATGAAAAAGACCGCCAATTTGGTTGCCGTCAAATCCCGAATCACGTCTAAATATTGTATTTTCCAACGACGCCAAACAGGCATCTCTCGCCCCAAAATCGGACGCGATCCATCGGCAACTGTTCTGGACATAACGATCACGAGGAGGCCAATACAACACCCCAGGCACATCAATAAATATCCCGCGGCGTTGTTCCGATTCACGAACGGTCCGAAAGGGGACCCCTTAAATATCTCATGGAACCAGAACATTTTCCCATTGTCAGTCAACTTGTGAATGATTCCAAAAAAACTAATCACAAATCCATTGATCGAAACCGCCGACAGCAACAAAATAATATCTCGTTTGCCTCGAAAATATCGGGCTCCCATCAACAGCGCTGACAATGCGATCACCAACAATCTAATCTGCCCCCACGTCGCCTCACGATCGAGCGAAACAGAGACACTGGAGCCTAAATCACCAGAAAAATCCCGGTAAATCTCCGCTTGCCTACCGAGGACTGCTTCGGCTAATGAATTTGGGAGCGTCCATATTTGAAACAGCCCCACACCAATTCCCAGGAAAACTAGCACCGAAACATATGGAAAAGCTTGTGAGCTCTTTCGATTGAGCGCCGTTTCAAACCACCAGAATGCCATGCCAACCATCAACGCCAGTGTGATCAAGCCCTGCGCCCAATTTTCTACGCTCGCAAAAAACCAGGGCGATAATACGACGGCCAATATCAGCGCCAGTCGCCCCGGCCATTCAAAGAGCTCGGAGGTGGACAAACGTTTCTTTTGATTGCCGCTCCCAGATCCTGACAACGTCGATTGATCGATCGTCTCTTGAAGGCTTGGGATGTTGGACTGATTCATTGCAATGGAAGCAACTAAGCTTGATAAGAAATTCGAATCCCAGAAGAATCGTTTTTTTCACTGGGAGATGTCGGTCCCAAGTCCAATGAAGGCTGGCGGGATATTCCTTTGGATTATAGATAGGCCCTGAAATCATTAATAGAAAGCAAATTTGAATAATCTATAAAAACTGCTAACCGCGTGATAAGTGTGCCGGATGAAAGCGACCTTACCCCTCGCTTGCCCCAGATCCACCGGAGGGTTTTAAGAGACCATCCGTGGCCAAGAAGTCGGTCGACTGTAGGCCGCGGAATAAACTGAATTACCCTCACAACCCGAAAAGAATACCGGAGGCCGCTGCGGTTTGATGGCGGAAGAATGGTACACCGGTAGACGAAGCCTGATCAGATGCCGGCGACATTCAAGAAGTATCCAACGCGGAGTGTTACCCGCGAAGATCGAGTGAGTTGGTATACAGCACAACCAGAGCCCCGGCCGCAAGAAGACTCCATGGCAACCAATCTTGAGGACGGAAAATACCCGTCTCGTCAGAACCGATCAACGTCGTTTGATTCCGCCCTTTCACCTTCGGCTCTGCCATCGGTGCATTTTCCGTACGGCGTTTGCCAAAGCCAGCAAGACTAAAATCTGATCGTTGGTTTCCGTTTTGCTTACGGAAATTATTCTCGGTCTGATATGGGTCATTGAAACTAGAAGAACCGAATCCCGTGTTCCGCGTTGCTGGCGGGCTCCCGGAGTAACCGCTTTGAGCCATGGGCATGCCGTCATCGGGAGGAGTGATGTTCGTATCCGTCGGCTCGTCGAATAGCATCGCGGCTACGAAATTGGGAACCTGTGCACCATGAATAACGAATTGCTGCGTCACGAGGCATTCAAGCCCCGTGATAATCAACATGATACCTACTGCAAAAAAGAAGGCACGCCACATGTCTCATTCCTCGAAATGTTCAAACTTACAACGTCTTTAGAATCTCCACTTGTTAGATTTATCGGATTTGGCGATCGCCCAAGGTGACTTTATTGCTCGGGACAGTTACCAGCGCTACAGACCTAACACGACTTACATTCCCTACCCAAGCCAACTCGTTCAGAGCAAGCCTCAGATCGCTGCCAGACGCTCCAGGCTGATTCCAGAAATCCAAGAGAGGCATAGTGGACGAATTCGTTAATGAATATGGGGATTTCTCCGATTAACAAGGGCCGACTTGTAGCAACGCGCGTCGGTGAGGAGTATCATACGCACACGGTTAACAATGGCATTCAGTAGTTGAATTTGGGTTCCCCTTTCCCTTCGCGCTTAAGAAACCCTGTTATTCGTTAGACTTCACTTCTTTTTCTTGCATTCGCCCCCCAACCAACAAATTGAGATGTCGAACCAATCCAACACCGAAAAAGAAGCATCTACTTCGGTAGAAAAGAACCAACACATTCTCATAATTGACGATGATGTCGAAGTCACTGAGTCGATCCGTCAAGCGCTGCTTGCTGTTGGTTACTCTGTTTCGGTTGCCCTCGACGGTAACCAAGGCTTGGCGTACACCGAAGCGAAATCACCCGACTTACTGATTTTGGATATCATGATGCCAAGACGAAGCGGATTCTTGGTGCTTGAGAGACTGAGGCAAAGCGACAGCAAACCGATTCCTGTGATCATGATCACAGGAAACGAAGGAGCTAGGCATCGGGAATATGCAGAGATGCTGGGAGTCAATGATTACATCAACAAACCGTTTACGATGGATCGCCTACTAGGAAGTATTAGCGATTTGCTCGAAAAGTAATCCGTTTTTTTAGGAACCACGCTTCCAATCGGACGAATGGAACCCGCGAGACTTTTGCACGGAGCGGACGGCGTTTTTCAGACAGAACAATCTTGATTCGACAGCGTACTTATTTTCCGATGTCACGCGTCTCAGACGGGCCTAGGCGACTGGCTTTCTGATTTTCAAGCTTAATCGCGTCGTAGACTTCCTGACGATGAACAGGAATTTCTTGTGGCGCATCGATACCCAGACGGACTTTGTCTCCGCGAATATCTACAATAGTGATCATGACGTTATCGCCGATCATGATGCTTTCGTCTCTGTGCCGCGACAAGACCAGCATGGCTGGCTCCTTAAATCTTAAATTGACTTCCAACAAAGTCGCCCAACGGAAACCTTCCCGTTATCTGCGAGCAAACAAATAAATATCTGTGCAATCCTTTGCTGTGGTGTTCACCCCGTTCAAGCAAGCTGAAACGGTGCTGAACAATACTCCTTGCATTCATCGGCTGAACTATACCCATTAACACAGAAAAGCGACTGACTTGTCTTATGTTCCGTGAATAAGGAATATCACGCCGGTGTTATTCCAGTCGTAACGACTAACACGTTAGAACTCCGTCAATCAAGCCTCCAACGCGACAAGACAACTGAAACGATCGCATGGCCCGGAAAGACAAATTGACGTAAGAAAACCACCGATTGGGTTAAGCGCTTCGCTTTAAGCTAATCGGTAAAGTCGCCAACTCGTACTGCATCGGCTGGGCGTCGACGGTAACAACTTGGCAGCCAATTCGACGATCCAAATTGATCACGAGCGGGGCTCGCATGTTCAACGTCAACGTTTCGTCATTACGGCTGACGATTCCAAGAACATAAGCCTGCTCGACCGAAGTTAGCTGTAATACGTCGACATCGGATGGCTCAAGACGTACCTGATACTCCGGGACAAACCGACGGGGAGACACAACTGGCAGGGCAATATCCGCATGTTGCATGCTTTGCAACCAAGCGACCGATGAGTTGTCAGCGTCAGCCAGTAAAACCCAGTGGCGACAATCCTCAAAACCCAAGAGTCCATTTCGGAAAAACAAGATATCATCCGGCTCGATTTCGATCGCAGCAAATCTTGTTGTGTGAATTTTCATCTCAATACCGTATTAGTAACGTTTTTCTTGGCAGCCACGATCCCCGTACGAATTGCGAGGCCAAATTTCGCTGTCCTTCCTTTCATCGGCGCCCCGAGCCAACTGCTTAAGTTAAAATAATCCGATTGTTCGCATTTTCCCAACAAACCAAAGTTGGCGGCTTTTCTGGGTTCATCTCGACACAGAATCGCCCTTTCTCTACGATATTGTTAGAACTCAACCGCCAATGTCCCTTGGCAGCCACAGGTGCTAGCGATGCCCGACAAATTCTTTTTGTTATGTTTACGTCTAACGGCCAAATCAAACGTTGGCCGCTTCCTCGCGCTGTTGCGAACTTGCATTTCGACGAAGCCGCAGGCCGCGCTTCCAATTGCCATTTCAGCCATTGTGCTGTTTCCCGGATTCGCTTTCTCCTTCGTCGTAAATCCACCCAGAATCGACGATGGTGCTTACGAAGTTGGACAAACGCCTGTGTCTCGGCAAGCGACACCCTTGAAACAAACAGATGCAATCACACATGCATTAGACGAGCTTGATTCACCCGTCTTTAAAAATCGAGAAAAAGCTATCCAGCAGCTCGTAAAACTGGGCGAACCAGCGATCGAAGCGCTCGCCATTAGGTCCCTTGACTGCACGCCCGAGACGGCATATCGCATCAGAAAAATATTGGAAGAGATCAGCATTCGCGGCGAAGAACCGGTTTTCTTAAAATCGATCGCTATTCTACAGATTCGTTTTCGAAGTGGCATGAAGAGCGCAGCGATGAGGGACTCCTTTGCGAAACTGGAAGCTCGTTGGAAATCAAACCGCAAAAAATTAGCCATCAAAGATCTTCGGGAACTCGGCGCTGTGATTGAAGACCCTTTGGAAGACCTCGCTGACGACATGCAGCAAATTGCCGGTTTCCAAAATGAGATTCTCATTTTCAACAATCAACCAGTTGCCTTCCCCCGTTCCGCCCCTGAGATTGATCAACTGGACACCGTCCCAACAGACCAAGCGAGCAATCGAGAATATCGACAACTACCCACAAAGGCCGAACTGCGTGAACAAATCACCAAGATTGTAAATGCAGACATTGCGACCAATCGTGAATTGGTTTTTAAGAAAACTAAGAAACCCTCTACTACAAAACCCGAGAATCCACCCAACGAATTACTGGCCGAACAAAACCGAATTCGAATCGAACAGATGAGATTCCAACAATTTCAAATTCAACGGAGGCAGATTAACCTCAACGGAAATTTACTCGGTCAGCCTTTTGGCAATCCGAGCATTGGGCTGGATGTCACCTTTGGAAGGCAATGGACTGGAACGTCGAGTGATTTTTCAGCACTCGATGAGCTAGGAAAAATCGACAGCATTTCATTCATCGGCCAAAAAATATCAGACGACTTATTGAGTGACATTTCTGAAATCACGGCGATGTCGAAACTCTCTTTCGACAGTTGTGACATTGAAGCAGATAATATTTCGAACAAACGTTGGGGGAATTTAATCTCACTTGAATTAAAAAACACTGCACCAGAATTAAGCCTTATCCGAGCGTTCGCGTCAATTAAATCACTAATCTCGCTAGAGTTTACAGACTGCAAAATCGTGGATGACACGCTTCAATCCATCGGTGACTACAAGAATATTCGCAGCATTATGTTTAAGGATACCGAAGTTGATGCCGTGGCGCTTATGTCAATCGAGCTTCTCAAGAATATTAAGTACCTGAATTTGGTGGCGTGCAAATTCCCAGTGAAATCCTTTCGGCAATTAAGAAAATCCAGGCCGGATATTAAGATCGACTTTTCTGGCCAAGCCTTTTTCGGCGTCCGTGGCACACCCGTTGGAATAGGACGTCCGATGGTAATTGGTCCCGATGGAAACATCGTGCCAACTGACCATTCACAGTCCGGCGGGGCTTTGATTTCCGATGTTATCGCCCAATCAGGAGCCGCCAGGGCTGGAATTGAAACCGGTGATATTATTGAGTTTATCAACGGTGAAACCATCGTTCAGTTCGAAGACTTAAGATTACAAATCGCTCAATGCCGTGCCGGAGATAAACTGCAAGTTGGGATCCTTCGAAATGGCGAGGCGATCGAATTGGAAGTTGAGTTGGGCGATGCCGATTCCGCTCCCCCCAATTAGCTTTGGCTAATTTTCTGTTATTGCAAACTTAGAGTTTTGCAGCAATTCTGATTGGAAACGAACGACGAACAAACATCTACTCCTCGGCTTGGTAGCATTCCGGGTACCAAGCTGCACAGTCGTTACTCTTGGCGGGGAAGCAGTCGGTCCCTACTTTATTACCAATCCAAAAACTGCCGAGGGCCGCCTTCTATGAGTCTCAAAAACCTGACTGGTCTGTCCAGGGAAAGCGTCGGTCGACGCAATTATTAAACAGGGTTTCCATGTTAAAAAAATCAACCTAAGCGAATCTTCCTCGCTGATCAAACACTATCAGGTTTGGAGAAACCTGACATTCGTCTATGCGGTCAATGGAAAAGAAGTGCGTCGTTCCACGAGGAAACAGTACACTTCCACCTTGAAAAACAGGTTCCGAAAATCATTTTTCTAAATCCCATTCCACCGCTCACAATCACCTGTAATGCAAAGAATCCCTTCGCGGGCACAAAGAAAAAGTCGATTACCGAAACACCACGTATAGCCTTGGAAGATCAAATTTGATAAACTCCGTTCGTAATATTTCCACCAGAAATGAGAGATCGGGTTGGGTTCTTCCTACCTTCTAGTTTTCCCATTTATCATAAGTTTTGTCTCACAAACAAAATGCCCGAGTGGCGGAATTGGCAGACGCTCAGGATTTAAAATCCTGTGATTTAATTATCGTGCGGGTTCAAGTCCCGCCTCGGGTACTACGGTTTTTCAAGAGCGAAATGCTCTTTCCCTAACTTTGGCCACCAACTGAAACTCAACCCCCAATGCTCTTGGGGGTTAATTGGAGACTGGCTCCGAGTTTGTATTGCCTTTGTGTCGATGGATCTTTTTTCCTTGATTGGAAAGAATTCTCCCATGGCACACCTCGAATCCGGAAACGGTTGGTATCGCGTTGTCTTTGAAGTCCAAGGCGAGCGTTTTGCAAAATCGCTGAATACCCTCAATACCAAGAGCGAAAAATCGGCCAATGCATGCCTCGCCAAAGTCAACGACAACCTGCGTCGCGTTGACCTCGGCCTGATTGGGCTTGGAGTATCGTCAGGATTTACGTCGACGTGATCGTGATTCAGGACTACGACTTCTTCACCCCCGCACACGCAGAGAAACTCGCCACATCCATAAAATCACCGGCAAGCCAATCATCAACGGCGATCACGCCTACGGCGTTTTGCCTCCGAACATGAAAGACGTGTAGGGTGTAAAGGCTAAATCCGCGGAAGCCAAGGCCGCCAATCAACACTCGGTCCGCTGGGGCGGGAGCGTCAGACAACGTCTACTCGAGAAGAAAACAGTGAAGACAGGATCAATATGATTTTAAGTAGTGAAATCGGTCCGGAATTCCTTTATCCTTAAGACCTGTCAAAACACACTGTTTAGTTCACCAAGGAACGTTATCTACTCTCAGATAGTTAGCCATGAACAACCATACACACAGACGCAGCTTTTTAAAGCGCTCGGTCGCCCTCAGTGCGGGACTATCTGTGGCATCACTTTCGCAACTTGCACAAGCCGCACCCTCAACGACCACGCAGCCCGAACCCGAAGGTTACTTCACCCTTGGAATGCGAAAAGACCACTGGTGGTTGATCACGCCCGATGGAAAACCGTTCTTTACGATGGGGCTCAACCACATCGACCCGGCCAGCCTCCGCTACCCCGAGAACATCAATATCTGGCGAGAAAAATACGGCGGCAGTACGCTTCGTTGGATTAAGGAATCGGTAGCCCCGAACCTCAAAGCGTGGGGGTTCAATACAGTCGGATGGGTTCAGGAAGTGACGGTCAAGAAATGGCAACATTCCCGCGCCTTCACCGTAGATGAGTATCGTGCGCTCGACATGCCTTACTGCCACCTGCTGCCTTTCACTGAGTCGCACCAGTGGGAAAAACACACTGTTCATTTCGACTTTCGCAGTGATGATTGGAAGGAATGGTGCGACTACGTTGCCCGATCTCACTGCGCTGAATTGGCTGAAGATCCAAATCTGATCGGCTACTTCTATAGTGACTGTCCCACTTGGGCACACCAACGTCCGGCCAACGAATGGCGTGGTCCGATTTTTGATCCCGCACGTCTTAAAACAGAAGCTGGCCGCAAAGAACTCTCCGAACTCGCCCACAGCTACTACAAAACTACCCACGATGCGATTCGGCGATACGACAAGCATCACTTGTTACTCGGGGATCGCTACGAGGCCAATGCCCTTCTTCCGATGGAAGTGGTTAACGCCGCAAAGCCGTTTGTCGACGTGCTGTCCTTTCAAGACTTCCTTGATCCTGTGAACCATCTCGACCAGTGGCACAAAAAGACGGGTAAACCGGTGCTCCTCGCGGACGCTGCTGGAATCCGGATAAAGAGTGTTGGAGAATTCAAATCCAACAATGGTTCCTGGTATGCCGAAACATTGGAAGCATTGCACAAAAATCCCGGCTGCATCGGTTTCCATCTTTGCGGTGCCTACCAACGCAACAAGGCCCGCCGCCGCGGACTGCTCGACGAAATGGAAAAGGCTGATCAAGCTAATGTGAAATTGATAACCGAAGCCAATCTACGGATCAGTCAAAAGATGGCCAGCCAGTTCTGAGGTGAAGAGATTTTTAGACGCGTTTTTAGCAATTCAACCTACCAGCCCGCAGTGAGCCAAAAGGCACACCCATGACTAGACTTTCGATACTTTCAACATCGCTTGTCATCTTGATCTGCAGTTTGACCAGCATGCCATCCTCCGCCCAAGAGCTTGACAACTACGGTGGCTTCACCGACATCAAGGGAGAGAGAACCGGCTTCTTTGACACCGAAAAGATCGATGGTCGTTGGCGGCTGGTTACGACCGAGGGCAATTCCTTTGGGGGAAGGGGCAGCGCTCGAAAAGACAGTCCCGGTCGTATGCACCTGTTGGGCACTTTTGAAAAACGATACCAAGGAGACATTGAGAAACTCAATCGCATCTACAAAACGAGCTTCACGTCTTTCGAGGAGTTGAAAAAGTCTGGCTCGCGCGCCTATCCGGCGTGGATGAGAAACTACAGGCGCGGCTAGACGCCCATGCCCAAGGTGCCGTTTTAATTACTCTACGACCTTAAAATGATCCAAATCAGCTGAAGCAATCTTCCACCAGAATAAAGTAAAGCGATTCACTATGAGCAGGTTCAAATACATCTTCCCTTGTTTGTTTGTGTTTATCACGTTGGCTAACTGCGCTTCGGCTCAAGACAAACGTCCCGATATTGTGTTCATCGTCGTCGATGATCTGAATGACTGGGTGGGATGTCTTGGCGGACACCCCGATGCCAAATCGCCGAACATTGATGCTCTGGCTGCCAGTGGAATGCTCTTTTCACAGGCGTACTGCAACTCGCCGCAATGCCGCCCATCACGCACGAGCTTCAATTACGGCGTGTATCCCTTCAAGACCGGGACCTACTTCAACGCTAAAAGTCCCAACGAAACAAAAATCACAACGCCGACCATGCAGCAGTTTTTCATGGAAAACGGTTACCGAGTCGCCAGCGGGGGGAAGGTCTTCCACGGGAATCCCGGCAAAGTAGGAGATGCGCTCTTCCCCAGGCCCAGAGACCCGAAACCGCCGAAAGGAAAAGACAACTTCGGCGCGATGAAGCCGCCCAACGATGGCTATGCCCTCGATGCTACCGACGAAGAGATGGGAGATTACAAGGTCGCGAGTTGGGCCAACCAACAGTGGAATACGGTTACGGATAAACCTCTTTTTATGTCAGTTGGCTTCTACCGACCCCATCGCCCGTTGCAAGTTCCCCAACCCTGGTTCGATCAATTTCCGCTCGATTCGATTCGGCGCCCTTCCGAACCGGATGGCGTGAATGACTTGGACGACATGCCAGAGTTTGCCCGCCGCCTCGCCCGAACGCACGCCCACAAACGGCTTCACGATGGCTTGAGCGATCACGAATACATCGTTGCGGGCGATCAGTGGGACGCTACCATCCGCGCTTATCAGGCGTCGATCGCTTTTGTCGATCGTCAGATTGGGCGGTTGGTCGACAGCCTGAAAGAGAACCCGCGCGGACGTGAAACCATCGTCATGCTGGTGAGCGATCACGGTTGGCATTTAGGCGAAAAGAAACACTGGTGCAAGGGAGCCATCTGGGAGCAGACAACTCACATTCCCTTCATCGTCCGCGGCCCAGGAATCGAGGCCAAATCCACCTGCACGCAACCCGTCAGCCTGATCGACGTTTATCCTTCGCTAGTAGATCTCGCGGGACTTGAGATACCGAAGTGGCTTGACGGAAAATCGGTCAAACCGCAACTCACCGAACCATCCGCCCCGCGCGGGGCCGCGATTTCCTCTTACGGAGAAGGGAACACTTCGATTCGCACACAGCGTTGGCGTTACATTCGTTACGAAGACGGCAGCGAAGAACTTTACGACCACCGAGTCGACCCTGACGAATGGATCAATCTAGCGAACAAGCCGGAGCACGAGCAGACAAAAAAGAAGTTGGCCCAAATGATTCCGGCCGATCAGCATTCGGGACTGAAAGTTCAAACTTGGTTCGATAAATTTCAAAAGTAACTGCTACTTCATGAGTGCTGAAACATGCAATCAGAATTGGTTTCCCGTATTCGTCCCGATTGCATGTCCGGCCAGACCATTGACAAAAGATCCACCATGAAGAAAATCCTCAATAAGATCAACGCGGCGGCTATCTTAGAAACAAATTAGCGAGATTAACTATGAACAGCACCATTATAAATATCATTGGCTTGGCTGCCAGCATCGCCGTTTCGATTTTGGCTTTCCCAGTTTCTGCATCGGCGGACGTTGTTCCCGTTCCCCAAACTGTCGCAGCGGAGAAGATCGAGGGAGCGAAACCCCGGAATGTGGTTTTCATTCTTTCAGACGATCATCGTTATGATGCAATGAGTTTCATGGACCATCCCTTGGCAAAGACACCGCATATGGATGCGATGGCGAAGAATGGGGCGCATCTCAAGAACGCATTTGTCTCCACGTCGCTTTGTTCGCCCAGTCGTGCCTCAATTCTGACGGGGCTGTACACGTTTCGCCACCGCGTCATCGACAACCAGCGTGCGGTCCCCGACGGCACCCTATTTTTCCCTCAATACCTGCAAGACGCTGGCTATGCGACCGGATTCATCGGTAAATGGCACATGGGGCGCGCCAATGATGACCCTCGTCCAGGCTTTGACTACTGGTTCAGCTTCAAAGGTCAGGGTCAGTACTATCCGCCGAATGACAAGTATACGATCAACGATAACGGCAAACGGGTTCCGCAGGACGGTTACATTACGACTCTGATAACGCGAAAAGCCATTGAGTTTCTTGAGCAACAAACCGACCGCGACAAACCGTTCTGTCTCTATCTCTCCCACAAAGCAGTGCATGGCCCTTTTACCCCCGAGCCAAAGCATAAAAACACACTCGCGAACGCTCCTTTCGAGCTTCCTGACTCGAGCATCAATCTAAATGACAACCAGCTCAACCGACCTCGGTGGTTACTCGACCAACGCAATAGTTGGCACGGCATGGACTTCCCCCTGCACACCGGCAGCAGCGTCGAAGAGCTCTACAAGAGTTACTGTGAAGCCCTTCGGTCTGTCGATGACGGCATCGGCGCAGTGATGGATCAGTTGAAAAAGATGGGAATCCATGACGACACATTGGTCATTTATATGGGCGACAACGGCTACATGTTCGGTGAACACGGTTTGATCGACAAACGCGTGGCGTATGAAACCTCCAGTCGAGTGCCGATGCTCATGCAGTG
>JAPKBL010000219.1 GCA_028823415.1 Mariniblastus sp. | reverse complement strand
TTGAAATTGTCCTCGACGGATTAACGCTTGGAGAACTGAGTACCGCGGCGGGCACCGTGAAGTCCGGGCTTTTTACGCTCTTTCATTCGCGAGTCACGCGTTAGATATCCACCTTCGCGGAGCGCGGAAAAATTCTCTTCGTCGAGATTAACCAATGCTCGGGCAATGCCCATCTTGCATGCACCTGATTGTCCAGTTGTGCCGCCACCGTTGACCGTGATTCGGATATCGAGTGAATCCTTGGAACCTACAGCGTTGAGCGTATCGATGATCGCGCGTTGATCTTGAGCAATGGGAAAATACTCGTTGAGTGGTTTCCCGTTAACGACAATCGTTCCCGATCCGGATTTCACGCGTACTCGAGCAACCGATGACTTACGTCGCCCGGTGCCGAGAGATTCCCCTGTTTTTTGATCTGTCTTGGCCATGACTTAATTACGTTAAATTTGAATGATGATGTGAAATTGGTGAAGCGCGACAAAAGAACATGCCTACTTGAGCGTTCGGCCACCGGTAAGTGGTTTAGGGTTCTGTGCCTGGTGCGGGTGTTCGCTTCCGGCATAGATTTTAAGCTTGGCTAGCATGTGCCTACCAATTTTGTTTTTTGGCAGCATTCGACGCACGGCGTCTCGCATGATTTGTTCCGGTTTTCGGTTGAGTCGTGCTTGTGCTGTTTCAGATCGCAGACCTGTGTAACCGGTGTACCAAGTATAAGTTTTCTGGTTCAACTTGTTGCCCGAGAACTTGACCTTGTCGCAATTTGTCAAAACAACAAATTCTCCAGTGTCTACGTTGGGTGTGTAAGTTGGGCGGTGTTTCCCCATTAGGACAACGGCGATGTCCGATGCAATTCGACCGACGATTTGATCTTCTCCATCGACGATGAACCAACCGCATTCGATTGTGTCTGTTTGAGCGTTATATGATTTTGTGCCGGGCACAGTTCTTCTCCGGTCTCAGTAACTAACTGAGAGCAATTAAAAGCATTTTGAATGACCCTTAAACACGGTCCGGGTCTTCTAACCCGCCGATTGGTCTTTAGCGGGAATCTGGGATTTTATCGTTTTGACCAATCTTCCACAAGGGTCAACTTAGGTTCAGCGTCGTAGATTCGAGCACCTTTTCGTATCGACCCGCCAAGCTGAGATTCTTGGCTAGAGTTGCCCAAATAGTCCACAAAATCGGATTTCGTCGCGCCGCGGGTGATTCGGAAATGGACTAAATGACTGGCCGATTTTACTAAATGTTGATCTCAACGGGGGCTGAGCCCAGTCAAGCATGGCTTTGAATACGGTGAAATGCCGCTAAAACCCGTAAATTCGTCATTAATTGCCCGATGGTCTCAGTTTCCCATCAAATTCAGTCCGGTTAGGTAAATCAGCGAAGGTTTAAGCCCGATAACGTTAGTGCACGGCTGCGAATCGAACTGAATCCATTGGATGGATTCGAAAAATCTCCCCAACTGCAGAACAGCCATGCAATTAGATCTAAGTTCCCCGTCCGCTGAAATGTTTGAATTTCAGCCGCTTCTAAAAATAGTGGATAGCCCGTCATTACCGCCAGCGGCCTCGGCTCCTTGTGCGACGACCGGAAAATTTCTGACACTTTTCGAAGAAATCACGGGTTGGAAAGCAGAGTTCATCGAATCAAAGCAGAGTCTTCGCCGGCGCGAGATCTCCAGCTCAAAAACTGAACCGATCGAAGGCCGGTTTGAAATCAAAGACATGTCCCTGAACTGGCCGGCTAAGACGCCAACTTGTCATCGAGCGAAATGCGATGAATTGGTTGGCTTAGTTGAACAGCTAGTCGGGCAGCTCCATACGACTCAAATGGATTTAAAACGCGCTCAATCAGCCTTGGTTGCCTTCGACCCCGCCGCTGTGATCAATGACGAGAACCTGATTGACAGTTTTGTGCCCAAATTTTTGTCGGAATCGAAACGGGTTGAGGCGGACAGTCATGCAGCGAATCAACCATCCGTTTTTCATGAAGATGACGATTTTGAAGTTGAGCAGTTTGTCGGTGACGCGGCGGTTTCCCTTGTGGCTCCACCTTTTTCTGGATGGTCGTTTGGGGGAGCTACCGGCATTATCGGGAATTATTATCTCGATTGGACCGTGGATGGAGAGGAAAGGATTTCGCTTGTTGCGGGAGAAATCGACTCGGAGTTGGAGTCAGGTCGCGAAGCGACGCTGGCGATCGATCCGCTGACTCAGGAGTATCGCCTGGGTAGTTCAGACGCGCTAATGCCTGCGGGTAATGACTTCAATGTTTTTTATCTCTGGAACGAGAGAACAGAATCACTTCATCCGATTGAATCGGGCGAACGTTGGTGCAGTTTGCGTGCTCATGAAGCGATCGTGGCTACGACCAATGGATCAATTAGAGAACTGGACACAGTCAAATATTCCAATTCACGGCGGCCAGATGGCTCAGCTGTTCAAGAAGATGATTTCTGCACGTCCGAGAATCCCGAGTGCGGCGTGGCGGTACTTGAGCAGTCGCGTTCGGCGCAACCGTATGTGGGGTCATTGGGAGCAGTCGAATTAGCGACATTTTTTCGCCAATCGACGGGCAGTTCTCAGCCGTTGCTGGTTTTGAAGCGGGATTAAGATTTTTCGGTAATACGATCTATTCGCACAAATTGTGTCAGATCGCATGATGGATGGCGAAACTGCCAGATCGTCGCTTGACCAAACGACACCAATGTTCGTAAACTATGGGCTGCCCCGCGGCTGTGGCGGAATTGGCAGACGCGCTAGGTTGAGGGCCTAGTGGGAGATAATCCCGTGGAAGTTCGAATCTTCTCAGCCGCACTTTGTGTTTTTCACGTAAAAACACTTTCTAATCAATGCTTTGATGACTTGCCGATGGTCGGCAATGCGACTCGCTAAAGATGTCGCGCTGCCGATTGCAGCAAAACGATTTTTCTTTCCATAGACAGTAATTCCAGATTCGATTTGCTGAATCTGAATTTGAGATTCTGGTTTGCTTCGTTCATCCTGGCCAAAGCTAATCGCGTCGCCTAAACTTCCAATTCCGATCGAAACAACTGCGAACAAACGCAATACGTCTGAAGTCTTTTTCATTAAATCAATCTCAGAGAATGAAAATTTAAATACGACTCCCCTTCGGCTGCATCATTTAACAACCCAAGGTAGACAAGATAAAGTAAGCAGAAGCCCAGGGGGATCGCGAGGGTAACTTCCAGCCATGCACCGTTTGATAATTTTACGGTCCAACGCCAAATTAAGAAGGCAAACAAAGCGGTGATGACTGGCCCCCAGAGGTACCAATTGAACGGTTTCGGCTCGGGTGATTCAAGGTCGATGGAATAACCACGTTCCTTTGCCAAGGCTTCTACTTGTCGCTTCGTTTCTTCACTGGGAGTAGAATCCGTCATCGGTCACTCTGCCTTTCTAGAAAACTCAAAAACCGAGTCCACGTCAAATCAAGAGGCGTTCGTTTCCATTCAAATCCGATAATGCACTTAGGCTTGATCGGCGGAGTGTAACAGAAGACGAACGTATCTCAAATTTTCAGTGATTCAGGTGCGGGAAAAAACAGAGTCGTCGGTCCGATTCGATTGCCGCCGTACCGGTGAGTCTGGGCTAGAGGTCAACTGCGGTGAATTGCGTGTCGGTGATTGCGATTGTCGGAATAAGACGTGAATGCATTTTTCAAAATTGTCGATGGAGCTTCGGCAGGGTATACTCTGGCTTATGTTTCCATCAAATCGTTTTCCCCCTATCTGTCATCGTCGAGTTCTATCGACATGAATAAATTGCATTTTAAACCCAATTCCCGAGAT
>JAPKBL010000110.1 GCA_028823415.1 Mariniblastus sp. | reverse complement strand
CCACCATTTGCGTGCCGTATTCAAGGCACCCGCGTGTGTGGAATTCACCGACATTTCCGGTGATGCCCTGACAAATGACCTTTGTATCTTTGTTGATAAGGATGCTCATGGATGTTCCGCGTATGATTGATTTTTTTAGAAACAGCGTATTTTGGTTACTCGCAACGTAGCCTGGCTTTCAAAGCCACGTGACGACTCGTCTTCCGTTAGAATCAGCCCAGTGTCGCAACGACCTTTTCAGCAGCGTCGCCAAGATCGGTAGCTGTCACCAACTCAACGTCGGATTCCTCTAAAATCCTCCGCCCCTCTTCGACTGCCGTTCCTTCCAGTCGCACAACTAAAGGAACAGTGAAACCCACCGACTTTGCAGCGACAACGATGGCCTCAGCGATCGTCGTGCATTTCATGATGCCGCCAAAGATATTGACCAGCACTGCTTTTACATTTGGGTCCGAAAGGATGATCCGAAAGGCCTCGGTTACCTGGTCCGCATTGGCACCACCACCGACGTCAAGGAAGTTTGCAGGTTGACCCCCATGCGTCTTAATAATGTCCATTGTACTCATCGCCAATCCCGCTCCGTTGACGAGACAACCGATGTTCCCCTCAAGCTTGACATAACTGAGCCCGGCCGCTGAAGCTCGAACTTCAGATTCTTCCTCTTCTGAGAGATCTCGCATCTCCTCCCATTCTTTGTGACGAAAAGCAGCATTGGAATCAAAATTGATTTTTGCATCCAACGCAACCAAATCTCCGTCACCGGTGACCACCAATGGATTAATTTCCATCAAGCTGCAATCGGTGTCGACGTAGAGCCGGCAGAGCGCTTTCATGAACTTGTCTGCAGCCCGTACCGACTTTCCCTCAATCCCCAGTTTCTTGCAAAGCTTCCTGACTTGGTAACTTTCAATCCCCTGAGCCGGATCAAAATGCTCTTTAAAAATTTTCTCGGGTGTTTCGTGAGCCACTTTCTCAATCTCGACCCCACCCTCCTGAGAACACATCAAGACCGGTTGCTTATTGGCACGGTCGAGAACGATCCCCAGATACAATTCACGGGCAATGTCGCACCCCGCCTCGACAATGACTCGATTAACAGTTTTCCCCTCCGCGCCAGTCTGGATAGTCACCAAACGATTGCCCAACATGGCGGCAGCGGCAGCGCGAGCTTCATCGGCTGATTTAACCAACTGAACACCGTGTTGCTCGGAATTCTCAATAAAAACTCCCTTACCGCGGCCTCCGGCGTGAATCTGAGCTTTCACCACCGCAATTGCTCCCCCGAGTTCAGTGAAAGCCGCAGCGGCTTCTTCAGGAGTCCGTGAGACTCGATTTTCGAGGACTTTAACGCCAAACTGCTGAAATAACTGCTTACCTTGATACTCGTGTATTTTCATCTTATTACATTCAAAATGTTGGGAGATAAGCCGCGGATTATAAGAAAAGTTAATTTGACCGGTCAACCGGACACACCCCTCAAATTTTATCTCAAGGGTGCCAGTTCTTTCTGCAATCTAAGTTCCCGATAATCCTAAAAACCGTCAAGCTTAAGTACAGGTTCATCCCGCGATCGAATTCATCCCGATGGAACAGTATCGACTTCCATTGTATTTGTGCCGGAATTTGAACATGAATCAACATCCAAAAGACGAACCGGTGGTTCCATTCGGTGAATCGCTCGAGCAAGCTCAAGTAGAAAAAATACCGCAAACCAAAATTCGCACGCCTGAAGAAATAGCGTTTACCGCACAGGAACTTGAAAAAAACATTTCGCGTTTATCCCAAAACGCCCCACTGCCCGGCAATCAATCCGCTCAAAATTTCGACGCGCTCGATTACGCCTCGTTTTCACTATCATCCTCTCGCCGTGCCGAAAATCAGTCGCCGCTGCGTGAACCCGCAGAAACCGACCCCTACATCAATCCATCGGAACTTGCAAAATCTCAAGCAACTGGCCGTCCCGATAGCGACACTCGCTCACGCACACCGGACGCCGAAAAACGATTGCCGGAACTCACTTCCCCCGATGAAGTGAGTGTTCCTCCGAGTGAATTACACAACCGCAATGCCCGACCGGCATCTGATGTCGAGCTAACCGAAACAACCACCACAAGCCACCCCACCAACAACGTACCGGAAGATTTTGACAGTATGCAGATTCACGAGGAACTCCCGCCGGTAACATGGTTTTCAGACCCCTCGCCGATCATTACCCCCCACTCGCCACCCAAACCATCACCAAGACCATCACCAAGACCACAGTCCGTCGTCACAAATCTAAAACCAGAATCAAACGAACAGTTTTACGACATCAGAAATTTCAGTGACTCGGCAAGTGGCAAAATTGAACTAATCCGCGGCGCCTACAAAGCAGATTTAGAATATTGGAATTCACAACCTCTCGCTTCTCAACCAAGTCAAACCGAACAAACTACCTCCGAAATCGAAGAAAAGAACAGCGAGGACATTTTCGAGAAAGACGAAGTCTTCCTTGCACGAACCGGCGACATCATCCAAGTCAAAGGGGAAGACGGATTTGATCGCATTGATCTGGCATGCTACGACATTAACTGTGCTTCCATTTCAGCCAACTCGATCCGAATTGACGATGAACAAAATGGCTCGTTTGAAATTCACTTCGTGGATGTTGCCTATGCCATTTTTGCCAATGGAGTCAAAATCCAACTCGACAACTCTCACTAGCTTAGCGGTCATTCGCATCAATCGTCGTTTGTGAATTCCGATTCTCAATCCCACTCAGATCGAAGGGATTTTGCGTGGGCAAAAAACCAATGGTTTCTACCTGCGATTGAAAACGCTCATTCGGAAGCGGGACAGTGCATTGCTCGCAAAGTGGACTTTGGTGAAAACCATCTAAGGCGGCCACACCCACTAAAAACAACGACACGAGACAACGATGCTTCCAACGAGAGCGATTCTCTAAGTTCCTATTGTCGACCATTAATCATGACCTCGGCGCCGGTTTGATAAGTCACAAAACCGACGATACTGGATTGCTGGATTCCGAGTCCCCGAGTTACAAACAGGGCATAGGGATCCTGTTTCCCCAACGGCCCCATCGCAACGGATCGGTATCTAAGTTTTTTCGATACACCCGGCTTAAAACCGAGGATCTCTGATTGCGATAAATTCACAACATTGCATTCGAACACCCAGTCAGAATCGGGATACTCATTGGTCGTGCAATGGAACCGCATTTTCCCTTGCACGAAACCGTCCGAATTTAGTCTGAGATTGTTTTCGACTAATTCAAACTTGGCAACGCGAACCCCCGCCTGAGATACAAACGCAAGTGCAAGAGAACACAACGAAACGACAAGAATCAGTACTTTTAAATTAAATCTCAATTTCATAATGGACACCACGTTCACTCAATTGGAATTCCCTGCGAAAGTCAAACCGATCCAATAACACGTCAACCGCCAACCGATGACAAACAATCACATGGAAATCCGCGACGCTAACGGGCAGGGCGATTGTACTTCAGCGACCCGAAGCAGTCACTTTTGCCCACCTAAAGCTGCCTTCAGGGCAACAATATTAGACTCAAGCGATGACAGGAAATCACCATTGGCCGGAGGCTGATCGATCAAATGGAGTGCCAGCGAACTAAAGCCTTGATCATCAATCAAGGCAAGTATCTCGTCTGATGGCAATTCCTGATCAAACACGACAACTCCCCCAGCGGCGTCTGCTCCTTTCAGGAGTGCCTTCAAATCCGAGCCGGCTTGTTCGACATCCGGAACTTCAAACCAGGTGAGATGCAGATCGCCCGCTCCAGCAGCACGAGTAAAAAACTTTTGCAACGGCGTGGCAGTAACCAGAGGACCTATCTGCTGCCCAGCAGTCGGTTCAAGCAAGGCCGTCAGTCGATCTAGATCTTTTGATAAAACAGCAAGATTGGCTTCAAACGTGGCAGCAAACTGAGGATATTGTTTCGTTAGCAGTTCGGAGATGTAGGCCGCTTGTTTTTTTGCAATCGCAGGATCCAACCAAGTGCGCGAAACCATCGTGGGATGGGAGTGTTCTCCCTCGGGGCCATGAGAATGCACCATCGATACATCCTCGACAGCAATGTAATCCGAAAGCGACAGCCCCTTGGTTGCGATTCGACATAGCTTCGATTCGGGGAGGCTCACTTTCGGCAACCATTTTGCATAATCCGCCCCGGCTCCATTAGCAATCACGAGTTCCGCCGACTGCATCGCCAAAACCGACGCCCGCGTGGGCCTCCATTGCGACGGGTCGTCCACCTCTGGTGGCACTGGGTACTCAACGTCAATCAAATCGCCAACGATGCGTTGGGTCAAATACTGCAAGGGATAACTAACTGCCACGACACGGATCTCACGGTCGGGGTTCTCTTTTTTTTCTTGGCGCGTTTCCCCACCCTCTTGAAAACAACCGACCAAGATCACACTGATCAGCCCGAACCCAAACAAACCAACCATCGAACGCGGAAACGCAACCCTCAAAACCGAGCGACGCGTGCAAGTTTTCTTTTTGTTTTTTAACAACATGGGATCACGAGAGCCGACTAATTTAGCGGTAATTATTTGATTTTAAGCTTCTGCTTTATCTCATCAATCTTCTGATTAACACTTTGCTTTTCAAGCCCCGACAAACTCCGAACTGATTTTTTGTAAATCACCATTGCCCGGTCGAGAAACTTTCGGTCGCGAGGACTTCTCGCCGAGTCACCTAATTTCGCTAGAACGTCTGCCAAAGGAAGTATTTCCCCTCGACTCGTGCCTCCAAGCCTTGCCTGCCAATCCAGCATCGAGAGTAATTCAATGTCCCCTGATTTCTGCCAATACTGGAGCGCATTTTCAAAATCATTCTCGATCACGAACACAAAATCACCGCGATCGAGGTTAGCCTGAAGATCCGCTGGACTTTCCGCCAGAATCGCGAGGGCTTTCTGGTTGCCCACCGTCAAATCTCGGAATTTCTTCACTCGTTTTTCAATCGCCTGATATTCGTTTAATGACTCGTTATCTTTGACTTTTTTGGATTGGCGAATCGCAAACGACAGGTACTTCACAGCGACTTCGTAACGACCGCCGCCCTCGGCTTCTTTAATAAGTTTATCTGTCGTCCTTTTGAAATCGCGCGCCGTTTGACTTGAAGAATTCCGTGCGGCGGAGTCAATCGAATCGAGCGTTTCTTTCCAAAAATCGATCTCATAATATTGATCGAGTAGTCGCATTGCATCGACCACTGCACTCGCGTCACCGGCATCTTCCCCCAACTCCACTGCCCGCATCCATAATACATACCTGACATCAAAATCGTCTTCGGTGAGTGCATCCTTAATCAACTCCCTCGCGGCGGACCTCCGAGCGGATGCCGTCTTCGCCCCGTTTTCGATCACCTGCAGTAAACCCGCAATCTTCTTTTTCGCTTTTGCTCGCTCCCGGTTATCGGGGCGTGGCAATTTCACAAGCGTTTCCGCCACCTCTTCGCCATCTGGTTTTGCATCTGGTTTTGCATCTGACTTATCCGGCGCTGGCATCTCGAAAAACCCAGGAAGCTCATTGCCAGCGAGCGACGCACCAGTATTTTCCGGAACCGGACTCGCATTGGCATCCATTACAATCAGACTCAATCTTGAAAGCGATCCCGACCGATCGAAACTCGCCGACACTCCCACAACCGGCAAACCCTTGGCATTCCCAACTATCTGCTTTGACGCCGACTCACCGCCGACCCAGCGACTTGAATAGGCATCTTTGGGATCCAATGCGTTACCGGAGATTTTCATGAAATTTACACGGAAACTTTGGAACGGAACCGCTTCCGACGACTCAACCCCGCTCAGGGCATAACCAGGCTTAGCCAAAAAGAGAACCGAATCTCCCGCAGAAGACGCGGCGGTATCTTTGCCGCCGCGACCAAACGGCTCTCGAGCAAAGGCTCGAAAACCCGTATGATAAACAGGACAAATCGATAAAATGTTGTCCTTCTCATTGGTGGTCAAAGACAATCCAATCACGATCGCCCCTCCATCAGGAATGACTTCGATCACCTCATCCGTGCTAAGCGGCGAAGGCCCTAAACGCACAGTTTTTTTCTCGACAATACATCGCTTCGCTTCACCGAATATCCCCATCAAGCTGGGCACCTGCTTAGGGTAGGCAGTTAAATTCTTCAGAGTGTATTGAGGTAACGCCGGCTCCGTTATGGACGGCTCGTTTGGTGGCTTTACCTCAACGCTGCCGCTATCCACCACAGCGTCATCTGGAACACCGCTGCCATCCGGCTCATCTACTTTGGGAGTGTTCACGCCTCCATCGATCAACTCTGGAGGCGCGGGCAACTCTGGAGGCGCGGGCAACTCTGGAGGCGCGGGCAACTTCGCCTCGGCAACGGTCAACTCATCTCCAACTTCAACTTCAACTTCTGAAACCTGCCCCTGTGGCCCCAGAACTCCAGAACTGAGCAACGCCGCTCCAACGCCCACAGCAGCAACGCCACCGGACAGCCAAGCCAACCCCATCACGAGCAACTTTTTGAATTCCTTTTTCTTGGCATCAGCCAACGACTGAGTTCCCGCGTTGATGTCAATCGCGTCTGCGTCCTCACCCGAGATGGGAACTTCCGATCTCATGTCACGAGAACCGGGAATGACGGCGGGGGCGACGACCGTAATAGTAGCCTCGTGCGCTGCCTCGGGATTGGGATAACAAAGTTCCGGAGGAATTGCAGGAGGCACCGCGGCCATGGGTATCGAAGGGCGTTGCGCCAAGCGAAGTTCGCCATCATATTCCCGTTTCTTTTCGGGCATCAACAAGCACCGGCGAGCGCGGGCTAACTCATTGAGAATCTGCTGCGACAGGTCACCATTGGGACCACCCTGATAGGTTCGAATGTGCGCCATTTGGCGATCCGCCGCCATCGCAATCACATCAACATCGTCCTCGAACAAATCCAGTCCGAGCAGACGATAATGATTGATCGGCTTGGAATTCTCTCGAATTCCAAGCCACTTAAAATATGGATCAAAATTTGACATGTCAAATTCGAGAATAATCCCCCTAAAAACCCGCCGGAACCCCATCAACAAGATCCCTTGAAACAGCAATCCGGTATTGTAGGAGGCTCTTGTTTTTTGTCAAAATGAAGACGCCTATTCCTCAGCCAAAACCCGGAATAGCCAACGATGCCAACCCGACATCAATACTCATCGGTATAAACGACAACCCCAAACGGCCCCCCGAACGCAACCCTCGATGGAAAATGGCAAAGTCACCGCCGCCAAAAAGCC
This sequence comes from Mariniblastus sp., assembly GCA_028823415.1. Classification (GTDB taxonomy): domain Bacteria; phylum Planctomycetota; class Planctomycetia; order Pirellulales; family Pirellulaceae; genus Mariniblastus. The sequence goes on along the minus strand of JAPKBL010000110.1, from coordinate 8,238 downwards.
AGAATTCAGCGGCGTCCCCTCAGCGGGCATTCACCAATAATCCCTCGACAATGTCGCCCGACACCATCCAAACCCAACCGCACCCCATGAAAACAAAGACCATCGAAAACCCGAAAATGATCCCCATCTCGCCAATTTGAAGCCAAGCAATGGTGCCCTTTGAACACCCCAGTCGAAACATTGTTTCCATTTCACGTTTTCTCAATCGTAACGATAACAACACCACCAAGACCATCAACATCGCCGTCGAACCAGCAATTAAAATTGCATTCGCGTTAAAAAACCGGTTCACCTGAAAAACAATGGTCATTAAATCTCGGACAACAATTTCAGGCCGAACGAACTGAACTTCACTCTCGCTCGATTCATAGCGACCTTGCAAAATCGTCTCTTCCTTGAACCCGTGCGCAGCGACTAAGACCGCCGTCACGGGAAACTCGCTGGTATCCCCATGAAAATGAAACGAGTCAATATTCTCATCCGTGATTTCGATATACGAGACAACGCCGCGGTTAGCAATAATTTCCCCGGACTCATTCGACATCAACACAGGACTATCAACGGACTCCTTGTTCAAATCCTGATGCCCATGCCCCAGCCCTTGAATCACCCAGGCGGTTTTCAAATCAACAAAAACAGCCCAGTCATCAGGCGTGCGAGAGGCACCCAGTACGCCCGCTACGTTTAATTTCAGCGGCGACTGCCCCGCTAAATCTAGAACGTTATCTCGATCCGAAATTAACCGATCGCCCACCCCGACCGACAACATTTCGGCAACCTTGTGCCCGACTACGCAATCTCCAAGAGACACAAACAGACTACCATCGACCGCCTCGAGACCTCGGTATCCAAAATACTCCAGCGATGTCCCAACGACCGGATAGCCCATTGCGGTGAACCGACAGTGAAGTGGAATCGCAGTTGCCAACCCGTCCCCCCGTGCCCGCTCTACCTCGGAGTATGGTACGGGATCGGCTGCCCCTTGCTTAAAATACAGAGCGCTCAAAACGAGATCAAGCGAACTCCCTTTAGCCCCTACAATACTCGGCGTACTCGCAGCCCTGGCGACTATCTTTTGGTCAAACTGCCAAACCAATAACTTCACAGCCACTGGAAGGATCGTGGTCAGCACAATACAGGCGATCAGTATCAATGATTTAGCTTTGTGGAAGAACACGTACTTCCAAGCCAACTGCAAAGGCCCCATCATTCCTGCTCTCCCATGTCGCCACGGCGGGTCTCAAGATTTTCCCCTGCGACGGTCGCCACGCGAATCTGTTCGAAATCAATGACCCGGTCAAACCCCGAGAGAATCCCCATATCATGAGTCACCACCATCACTGTTTGATGCTTTTTTTCGGCAAGCTGAAATATCAACTCTAAAATCCGACGCTTGTTATCTGGGTCGAGATTACCCGTCGGCTCATCCGCCAATACGAGCTCAGGCTCGGTAATCAAAGCGCGACAGATTGCGACCCGCTGCTGCTCGCCTTGAGAAAGCTGAGCCGACTTGCGGCCTAATTTCCCCGCCAAGCCCATCGCACCAGCAAACTCAGCCGCTTTAGCCCGCACCTCAGACGAAAGTGAAAGCGTTGAATTGATAGAAAAAGGCAAAAGGATGTTGCTTAAAACATCGAGGTACTCCACCAATTCAAACTGTTGAAACACCATTCCAATTTTTGCAATTCGAAAATTTCTGCGCGCCGCGTCGGTCAACTTTGAGACTTCCTCTCCGCAGACCTTGACCGTTCCCGAGTGCGGAAGAGCAATCCCAGAGAGGAGATTCAGAAGCGTCGTCTTACCGCAGCCACTGGGGCCGACGATAGCGATTTTCTCACCCGACTCCACAGCCAACTGCGGCAACTGGAGCATAAATTCGGTGCGCGGATACTGAAATCTAAGATCTTCAATTTGAATCATTATTTGCGAACACGTCCGATGTTCCGAGTAATAAAATCGGCTTTTCTTTGAACCTCGAAACTACCATTGGGGTCGCTGAACTCACGAATCACCGCGCGACGATTTCCCTCAATCGCTAACACCTCATCGATTTCGCGAGCGGAAATAATGGTCGCCTTGACCGACGCTTGGCTGCCCTGAAAAGAGTACGCGGTCGCCCGATTTTGAAACATAGGCCCTGCTAAACCCGGGATGCCGCGACTGACTCTTGATTCGGAATAACGGGAAATACCACCGAGCGACATGGTTCCACCGTCGGGAACACTGACCGCGGTCCTCACGTTAAAAAAGGAGACGACCGGCAACTGGACGGGGCGATAAACGTTTCGACCACCGAACGTTTGTGAAAAACCCGAACTAGCCAAAACCAGCGGGATCAGAATGAAGAAAAAAACTCGGACGAAAATTACCAAATCCCACCCCTATTGATAGCAAAAACCTGACTCCACAAGCCACCCACGACCGTGCCAGGACAAACAACCTGCCAAAAAAGACAGGCAAAATCTGGCCAACCCATTGTAAGGGGCAACCATCGCTAGGAGCAACTTAAACAAACGCAGCAACAACTAACAACCGCTACACCAAACAACATCAGAAGTTTCAGGCCACCGCACACGCCACAACCCCCAAAGCCCCCAGACCAAGCCAGACAAGACCCCTGACCAGACAAGACCCCTGACCAGACAAGACCCCTGATTGCCTGCTGCACGAAACAAGTAATTGACCGCGCAGCTAATCTTGCGCTATCGGCTCTAACGCTATCGGCCAGGCCTACGACCTGACCAGCTCTTGCCGACCAAGGCCCGACAAAAAAATTGATCGCGAAAACCGAGCCGATAAAGACAATTTAGCGAGGAAATCAGACTTTTTTCAAATTCCGAGATTATCCGCTACACTTTAGACCGTTTCGAGTACGATGACACACTGGAATTGCTGGATTTTAAGAGAATAAGCCGCGTTAGAACGGCGAGTTTTTCTTCGGGTTGAGCAAAGAAATAATTCTTCGGGGCATTTTATTCATTTGCGGTTGACGATAGCACCGCGAGAGCATAAATTCCTTCGTTTCCCCACAAGTTCTGTGGGAAAACCAATCTTCACACCGAAATCGCATCCGGCAGAAAAACCGGAGTCGCCTTCGGTACGCATTTATGACCGCGTTGGTCTATTGCTATGACGGACTAACAATTGTTGGGGGACGAACTGAGTGGCTGGTAATCATGAAGTAATTCGAATCCGTATGGAAGCGTACGATCACTCAATTCTAGATCAGAGTGCTGCGGAGATCGTCGAAACTGCCAAGCGAACTCATTCCGAGGTTCACGGGCCGATTCCGCTTCCGACAAGGATTGAGCGTTACACTGTGTTGTCGGGGCCTTTTGTGAACAAAAAGGCACGGCATCAATATGAGATCCGGACGCATAAGCGTTTGATCGACATTGTCCAGGCAACCGCCAAGACAATTGAGGCATTGAACAAGTTGAGTTTGCCCGCGGGCGTTGAGATCAAGATCAAGGCGTCGACAAAGTAGATCGCGGGATCTATTTAATAATCAAGTAAAGAACATATGGTACGGAAGTCGCGGGGATAAGCAGACCGCTTTTGCTGGTCAGGCTTCTTCAGTGGCAAGTCCAATTGAATAAATAAGGCGAATAGTCATGACGAAAGGCATACTCGGCCGCAAGGTCGGGATGACGCAGGTGTTCGATCCCGAAACAGGGGTTGCGACGCCGGTCACAGTTGTCGAAGCGGGGCCCTGTAAGGTGCTTCAGCTGCGTACAGATGAAAGAGATGGTTATTCAGCCGTTCAATTGGGTTTTGAAGACAAGAAGCGTCCGTCCAAGGATCGCCGGTCCCGTCAAAGCCAAGCTGCCCGCTCTGAGCGAGGCCATGTGGCAGATATCAAATCTAAGCGAAGCAGCACATTGGCTGCGAAGGGCGTTGACTCGCCTGCAAAGGCCGATTGTGAGCCGAAAAAGTTTATCCGCGAACTGCGTGGTGAGACCGAAGGCGTCGAAGTCGGCCAGGACATTGGCGTCAACGTGCTCGAAGAAGTTGCTCGAGTGGACGTGATTGGTGTCAGCAAGGGTCGTGGATTTGCGGGAGTTATGAAGCGTCATAACTTCAGCGGTCAACGAGCAACCCACGGTGTGAAAAAATGCCACCGCCACGCTGGTGGTACCGGCATGAGCGCGTGGCCCAGTCGTACGTTTAAGGGGAAGCGAATGGCCGGGCACTATGGTGCTGCGAGGGTTACTGTTCGTAATCTCGGACTTCACAAAATCGATGCCGAAAACAATCTGCTACTTATCAAAGGTGCAGTCCCCGGGCCAAACGGTGGCTATCTGGTAATTCAAGAGACAAACAAGAAGTAGGTTGACATCAATCATGGCTAGTTTGCCTGTATACGACAGTAGCGGAAAAGAGATCGGCAAGTACGAGATCGATCCGACGGAAATTGCATCCTCGATCAACAAGCAATTGTTGCACGACGTGGTCGTGATGTACCAAGCCAGTGCTCGACAGGGTTCTCATAAAACCAAAAGTCGCGCCGAAGTGGCTGGTAACAAAAAGAAGATGTACCGTCAAAAAGGAACGGGTAACGCCCGTGCAGGAAGTCGCCGTTCGAACATTCGTCGCGGTGGTGGACATGCATTTGCAATCCGCAACCGGGATTACTCCTACCGACTTCCACGAAAAGCTGTTCGGCTTGCGACTCGCATGGCGATGGCTGGAAAAATTCAAGATGAGCAAGTCCTTGTGCTCGACAGTCTTTCGATGGACGCACCCAAGACAAGTGCGATCGCCGAGATGTTGAAAACGATGGGGCTCGAGGGTAAAAGCACGTTGATTGCCACCGCGGAGCACGCTCCGATGGTTTACAAAAGCGCACGCAACGTACAGCGTGTTGAGGTTTTGCCTGTGAGCGACCTTAATGCATTGGCGATCCTTAAGCCACACAGAGTGTTGGTGACCAGGGAAGCCATGGATCAACTAAAAGAAAAAACAAGTTCGGCAACGGCTGAGGCGAAGGGTTAATCAACGATGGGCAAAGTAGTTACCAAACGAAATCGAAAACCGGCGCTTCCCAAGAAGTTGGTTTTAGAACCACATCAGGTCATCCTGAAACCAACCGTCACCGAAAAGGCGATGTTTCAGTCGACGGAACTGAATCAGTACACTTTCAAAGTCAACCCGTTGGCTACAAAAACCGACATCAAAAATGCCATACAAAAGCTTTTTGAAGTCAGGGTAACCGGAATTTCGACGCAGGTCCGCAAGGGCAAGCCGCGACGTTATAAATTCAGGTTTGGACGTACAAAAGACTGGAAGAAGGCGATCGTTACTTTGCATCCAGAGGACAAGATCGACTTCTTTTAGACCAATCTGGAATTGGTTGAGAGGCCTTCGGGTTTCTAAATATCGAATGGCGATTCGGATAAGCAACGCAAACATAAACTAAACGGAATATTGCAATGGCAATCAGAAAATACAAACCAACCTCCGCTGGACGGCGCGACGCAAGCGTTAGTGACTTCAAGGAACTAACCAAGGGCGCCACGCCAGAGAAAAGCCTTTTGCGACCAGTCGTGAAGACTGCCGGGCGAAATAATCAGGGAATCATCACAGCTCGTCATCGAGGTGGAGGCCACAAGCGTCGCTACCGAGTCATCGACTTCAAACGTAACAAAGACGGTGTCGACGGTGTTGTAAACTCGATTCAGTATGACCCCAACCGCAGTGCCTATATTGCGTTGATTTATTATGTCGACGGCGAAAAACGATACATCATCGCTCCCGAGGGTCTTGAGGTAGGCATGGTCGTCCTTAGTGGCGCCGAGTCGCCGCCTACCGTCGGCAACTGCCTGCCACTGAAAAACATTCCTTTGGCAACGTCAATTCACAACATTGAAATGCGTCCTGGCCAAGGTGGTATTCTTTGCCGCAGTGCCGGTGTTGGCGCAACGTTGATGGCACGTGAAGCCAAATGGGCACAGATTTCTTTGCCAAGTGGTGAGATTCGTCGAGTGCCGGCCACTTGTCGAGCAACGATTGGGAAAGTCGGTCACTCTGAGCACGGCTCGGTTGTTCTCGGAAAAGCCGGACGATCACGATGGCTCGGACGTCGACCACACGTGCGTGGTACCGCAATGAACCCAGTTGACCACCCGCACGGTGGTGGTGAAGGACGCACCAAAGGTGGCCGTCACCCAGTGAGTCCATCGGGCGTACCGGCCAAGGGTGGACGGACACGTCAAAAGGCAAAAGCATCCAATGTTTCTATTGTCCGGCGACGGAAGTCGAGACGTTATGGTCAGTTGAAAGTTAAATAGAAATCGCGTTTAGGCACACCGGTCAAACGAAAAAAACGAATTCGACCGCTAACCACAAGAACACAAAACATTATGAGTAGATCACAGAAAAAAGGCCCTTTCGTTGACGAAAAGGTTTACCGAAAAGTCCAAAAAGCGGAAGCCGCTGGCTCGAAAGAACCCATTAAAACGTGGGCTCGGGCTTGCACCGTGATTCCGGAGTTTATCGGATACACTTTTCTGATCCACGATGGTCGTAAGCATGTCAAAGTTTTGATGACCGAAGACATGGTAGGACACAAATTTGGTGAATTCGCGCCTTCGCGAACGTTTAAGGGGCACGGTGGCGGCAAGAAACGATAGTCGCACCTTGCGACTCGTTGGCAGCAGCCGGCTGTAAATTAAAACAAGCACGATTTAGACGCAGACATAAAAATGGCATTTCAATCACAACATCGTTACGCACGAATCAGCGCACGGAAAGTTCGCCCATTGGCAGATTTGGTCCGTGGGAAATTCGTGGACGAAGCTTTGGATATTCTCAAGTACCAGCCCCAGCGAGGAGCTCGGATGCTTGAGAAAGTTATCAAAACTGCTTTGGCGAATGCTCAGGACCCCAGTCAAAATCCAGGTAAAATGGTCGATGAGCACAACCTTTTTATCTCCGAGGTATGTATCGACGGAGGACCGATGTTCAAGCGAATGCGACCACGTGCTCGGGGAATGTCGTTTATGATTAAGAAGCGGATGTCACACATTCGCGTTGGCATCGACGAAGTCTAAAAACAAAACAATATCAACTGTCGTTAAGTGAGTCACAGATGGGTCAAAAAGTAAATCCAATCGCGTTTCGAACCGGGGTCATGGAAGGCTGGAAAAGCCGCTGGTACGCCCCCAAGGCCGAATTTGCGACGCTCTTGGTAGAAGACAAGCGGATTCGCGATTTCGTGAAAAAGCACCCAACACAGAATTATAAAGCAGCCGGAATCGATCGGGTCGAAATTGAGCGAACACGTGACGAAGTAAAGGTCACTCTGTTTGTCGCACGGCCCGGTTTGATCATCGGCAAGAAGGGACAGGAAGTAGAACGCCTTCAGAATGAGATGCAAAACTTAATTGGGCGTCGCATTAATCTGAAAGTCGAAGAGATTGGTCGCCCCGACCTGCAAGCCCAACTTGTGGCTGAAAAGATCTCTGAACAACTACAGCGTCGAGCAAGTTTTCGACGAACGATGAAGCGGGCAGCAGAAGAATCAATGGACGCTGGTGCCAAGGGTATCAAGGTTCAATTGGCAGGGCGATTAGGTGGAGCTGAAATGGCTCGCCGAGAGAAACACATTAGCGGTTCGATTCCGTTGAGCACAATTCGCGCGAAGATCAGTTATGGTTTTTGCGAAGCGTTGACTGCTCAAGGGCACATCGGAGTTCAAGTTTGGATTAACCAAGGTAATTACGGAGACGAAGTCGATGGCTCAGATGCCAAAGCGGGTCAAGCATCGAAAGGTCCAAAGAGGTCATATAAAAGGTAACGCTACTCGAGGGAATACCGTTATCTTTGGTGACTACGGTCTCCAGTCGCTTGATCCAGGCTGGCTGAAGGCACAGACTATCGAAGCAGGTCGTATTGCGGCCCAACAATATATTCGCGGAATTGGAAAACTATACATTCGGGTGTTCCCGCATCGGTCGATTACGTCGACTCCGTTGGAAACCAGGATGGGTAAGGGTAAGGGTGAGCCTGAGTATTGGGTCGCCACAATCAGACCCGGAACCGTCCTTTACGAATTAAGTGGTGTGACCGAACAGCAGGCAAAAATCTGTTTTGCTCGCTTGGCTCACAAAATGCCATTCCGTGTACGAATGGTAAAACGACGACCGATTTAACCTTCGGTCAACAAGGGAAGTGCGCCAACGCGTTTGCCTGAGACAACGAACAAGAGAAGCACAACAATTACGTAAAGCGAACTGA
>JAPKBL010000109.1 GCA_028823415.1 Mariniblastus sp. | reverse complement strand
TGTCGTTGTTGAGGGAGCCTACGTTTTTCTTGGGAGCCTGCTGAGGAAGTGCTTGAAGTCCAGTCTCAATGGGTGGCGAAATTGAAGGTGAAAGCGTTGTTGTTTTCGTATCCAGTGGTTGGAGTCGAGTTTGCGGCTCAAGTACCAGCGGGGCTCTTGCCCCAGTCGTTCTCTGGGGGCGTAAAAGGTTAATACTCTTTCCACGCGTTGGACTCGTTTGGCCGACAAGGTTGTCCTTGCTGAGCGGTGTCAGCGAATAATTGCCAGCGGCGAGGGGAGGCATCGGCGTAATGGGAGGATTGACGGGCTGCGCGTAAGGTAGCTTGGGAGGCTTCTGGAAGTTCTGGCAATCACATTCGAGCGAATGACCGCAGTTAATTGGGTTGACTGCTACTGGCTCATCCGAGCTCTTCTTTTTTGGTTTAGCAGTCAGCATTACAGAAATATCAGTAGCTTCCCGGTCGGCAAGGTCAACCGTTTTGCCTTGGTCTTGTTCCGATTCTTCTTCCTCGATTTGTTCGTCTGGAGTTTCTAATGAGTCATCCGACCATGTCGATTGCTCACCAAGTAAATCCTGCGTCATCGTCGTTTGTCCCAACTTGGCACATCCGATATTTCCGCTGATCAGGACCAGAATCAAAAGCCATTGATATTTCATTTTGCTATTGGCCAAAATGGGTTTCGGTTTTCAAAACCTGAAGGAGAATGGACGCCAACCACTCAGTTTCTAAATGGAGAGTGGTTCGATATAGGCGGGGATACTAGAGAAATCTCTAAATCCGCTCAAGACAGCAATCCCGACAGCCATAGGCTTGCATGCTGGCAGTTTAAGGGGGATGGGCGGGCTTAGAGCTCCTGGCCAGGCTTGATTTCACCGACTGAAAAGACGGGAACGGGGCAATCGAGAGATTCGGCGATTGCGCGAAAAAACTCGGCTTCAGCAACGGTGATTTCATGGTCGAACGTAATCAAAACCGCAGCAGCTTGGAGAAATTTCTTTTTCACCGCCGGCGAGCTTTGCTGGAGGGCGGCCATTGCGAGTTCCAGTTGCGAGACCTCCCATGCTTGTAAGCTTGCCTGATTGGCTTGGGCGTCACCGAAACCGGCGACTTGCATGGCAAGGCGATACGATTCTTCGATTAATTCTTGGGTTGGCGGTTCCGTTTTTTGCAAAATACTCCCACTTGCACTCGCGCTGGCAAATGCAGAAAGCATCAGTTCGATTTCCAATTTTAGCTGGGACGTTTCGTGGAATTTGATTCTCGGCGGTGGTTTGATTGAAAATCGCCGATCGAGGTGCATCAGAAGATGGTGGCGAACAATGAACTCAAACAAGCTCGTTTGATTGTCTAATTGAACCAGTGCCTCGATCGTCTGTCGGAACTGCTGGTACTGGGGTGGGGAGAGCGTAGTTAATGAGGATTGAATCATCTCCAGAACGGGCAGCCGAAGCGACATCTGAAGTGAGGAGGTATGAGGGACTAGTTTTTTAGTGGTTTCCAAAGACCTGTCTCCCTCCTGCGTTAGGATCAAACGAAATTGTTGTTCGCGCAGTTCCTCGTCATTGCTGAGAAGAATGGCAAATCCTACACACCTCGCCGAGTAAGCGTTTTGGGATGCCGCTTTGATGGCTTCTGGGATGTTCTTTACCAGCTCTTGGGATCGCTGGACGTTTCTTGTCCCCGGGTTTCCTATGGTGGACACCAGGATTACTGGATCGATTGGAAATTTACTCGCGATTTCTTTCGGAAAAAGTTGGCCTATGGGCGAGTGAAATTGTTCGAGTTTTTCTGTCGAGCTGCGTTTCGATTTTTTGGCTCGGGCAGCTGCCTGTTTCTCCCGAAGCTGCCGGTATTCTTGGAAATTCCCTGTGAAGCTCGGGTCGATTTTTTGGATTCTGGAAACCAGTGGTGGATGCGTCGAAAGAAATCCCCCCAAATGGGAAGCAAGCCCATTGGCAAAAAACATATGACTTAGAGATTCTCCTTCCGGGGATTCAACTTTCGAACCGGTTGCGGAAGAACCAATCATCTTCAGGGCCCCGCCAATCCCTTCGGGGTAGCGGGTAAATTGTATTGCGGCTGCGTCAGCAAGGTACTCGCGCTGCCTCGAGATAGAGGCTTTGATAAGACGCGCAAATAATTGCCCGATTGAGCCGAAAATTAAAAACGCCAGAGCGACGGCGAAAATTATGAGCATGTACTGCCCACCGTTTTTATTATTGCTACTCCGGCGATGCCCCCCGTAGCCAAACGCACGAATTAGGAAGTACCCGATCATGGTGAGGACTTGGATGCCAAACAAGACTCCAATGAGTCGGATGTTGAGCCGCATGTCTCCATTAAGAATGTGGCTAAATTCATGGGCGATCACCCCTTGAAGTTCGTCCCGGTTCAACTGCTCAATCGTCCCTCGATTGACGCCAATGACGGCATCGGTGGGACTGAACCCGGCGGCGAATGCATTGATGCCCGGTTCGTCATTCATGATGTAAACCGGTGGTACGGATACGCCCGAGGCAAGTGCCATTTCTTCGACGACATTTAACAGTCTTCGTTCGGCCAGATCTTTGGTGTCTGATGGGATGCGTGTCCCTCCCATGAGCGAAGCGATTTTTTGACCGCCGGATCGCAGTTCGCTCGTTTTGTAGAGTGTGCCCGTACCGATGATCAACAGGTTGACCGCAGCGACAACAGCAAACAGCAACGGATACTGCATGTTGTTTTCGGGGACGACATTGTCAGATGCTTCTAAAGAGAATCTGAGAACCAAAGCAAGCGTGCCAAAAATCCCCAAGACGATAAAGAGGATGGCCAACGCATAAAGTAGTATCAACCACTTTGTCTTCTTATGCCGTAACTCTTGAGCTTCGAAAAAATCCACGACGATCCCTTGAGATTGCTGTAAAACAGAGTAACTGTTGAAAACGTTTCCCAATCATGCTTACACAGAAAAACATCCTGCAGGCATCCATTGCGAATCACTGATTTCGTGTAAATTAGAACTCGACTTTGGGTGCGTCGCGTTCTGTCGGTTCGTCGACTTCGAATAGTTGGCAGTTATTGAATTTGAACATTCCACCAATGATGTTTGTCGGAAATTGCTGTAAATAGGTGTTGTAGCGGGTTGCGCTATCGTTAAAAGCCTGACGCGAAAACGCAATTTTGTTTTCCGTTGAGACAAGCTCTTCCTGAATTCCCAGCATGTTTTCGTTTGCCTTGAGGTCGGGATAGGATTCCGCAATCATCAGCAACCGCCCGATCGCTCCGTCGAGGTTAGATTCGGCAGAGTTTAATTGATTCATGGCAGCTTCTTCGCCGGGATTAGCGGCTGCTGCAGTAGAGGCACTGAGGGCTTGATTGCGAGCCTGAATCACGGCTTCCAGTGTCTCTTTCTCGTGAGCCATATAGCCCTTGGCCGTATTCACGAGATTGGGGATTAGGTCATACCGTCGCTTAAGTTGCACATCGATCTGAGCGAACCCGTTTTCATACAGATTTCGAAGAGAAATGAGTTTGTTGTAAATGCCGATGACCCACAAGGCGACTAGGACAACTGCGGCCACTACAACACCCAGAGAAATCGTTAACACCTTAAACATCGCTTGTCCAATCTGCCGCCTTCGGCATGGTTCGTGTTTCCGGATAAGAAAATTTATTCGGCCGTGTAGTTTGCGCTAGAATTCGGCGGGTTGCAACACGGAGTGCATGCCCGTCCCTTTTACAGCTCTCATCGTGCCCATTAAGTCGCATTGGGTCCCAATTCTTTGGCCATCCTAACGAATAGTTTTTCTAATACTAATCGCCCTCGATCTTCTTTTGAATGCGTTTTTTTCAATTGCATGTCTGCCTCGAGGAGCCAGTCCAGCATCAGCTCGGCGCGCTTTCTTCCAAGTTGTTTGATTCGCGTTTGCGCAGTTTCAATTTCTCCGCCCCAACTTCGAAACCCTGATTGTCGAACAGCTGAGGCCAGGTCAGGTTTTTTTTGCTGGCGCATTTGACGCATTACGATTTCCGATGTGGTTGAATAGCGTCTGAGTGACCAAGAAAGTTGTCCGAATAAACCGAGTGGGTGTTCACCACTGCGAAGCAATTGGTCTAGCAGTGTGACCGCGCGTTTTGCATCCCCATCGGCGGCTGCGTCAACGGCATCCCACATCGTCCGAGCGCGCCAACCACCGACCACCTTTTGAACTGTTTCCTGGCTCACTTTTCCCTTGGCATCTGCAAACAGGGATAATTTTTGGAGCTCTTGGTCCATGCGACCAAACTCACAATTGGTCAGGTCTACTAAAATTTGACCGCCCATTTTGGGAAGTGAGAATTCGTATTCTTCTTCTGCCCTTTGGATTAGCCACTGGACGATTCGCGGTTCATCAACCGTTTTGCTCTTCGCGCTGGTTTTGGGAGGGTCGCAGCGGATTTGAAAACCCACTTTGTCAATGAGTTTGTAAAGTTTCGTATTGCTCGCCCAGGTGTTGACGATGAGCACTAATAAACCATTTCCTTTTGCATGAGAGACATGATCGTGTATGCGGTCTCTGTTTTCGGTTACAAATTTATCGGCATCATCCACAACAACAATCTTGGGGCTATTACCGCCAAAAAGACTGCGGGTTGAAAGTTCATCGTGAACGTCCGGCCAAATTGCTGGCCACGAGGCATGGTTGGAGTCGAACTCCGAGGGAACGAAATCGTCGTCGTCGCCACCGATAGACTCAATGATCTTTTTAACGGCTAGTCTTTTTAAGAACCGCTCGCTTCCAAATATCGCGCAGGCTCCAGTGTGATCCTGCGATGACTGTTTTTCGAGAAACTCGAAAACGTGATGGGTTCCATTCATATAATTCGTTTTGAACTATTTATCTTTTTTGAGGGCGGGTGAATAAGAAAAACGCGACGACAATCGTGATCGCAGCGACGGCTGTAGTTGAAGTTACTGTTCCGGTAAATCTCCAACAGCATAAGCCGATTTCTTCCCAATTTCGACTCCCTAGACGGAGTAATTGCGAACGGCCCCCTGCCCTGCTCTCCAAAACGGAGCGTTTTTACCTGCGATCGGTCGGTATTGCTATTTCTCTCAGGATGACACCCGTTTAACGGTCTGGGATTTTGTGAATTTGTTTTAAAGATGGCACAATTCTAAGCGCATTTTGAAAGTAGATTTTTTTCAAAACGTTGTCCGGCAAACCGATTCCATAAATTCTCCACATTCCTTGAGGAGGTGGCGATTTTTCACTGTAGGGGAAATACTCATCATAGGTTTCGAGAAACCGCCAATAGTAACTTAACCGAAGCGCCGGCCAGGGACCGTCGGTTCCAAAAAGAATGCGGTCTTGGTAGTGGATGAAAAATTTCCGTGCTGTGTACGGTTGACGCCCGAGTTCATTCATTCGTGATGCAAATTCGATCATCAGGTTGGGGTATTGGTCGAGCCAACCTCCGAGCTGCTTAAGATTTTCGCTGCGTTTGGCAAAATGAGCGCCGATAAAAATAGTCTCTGGATGTCGCCTTTGTCGGTCGTTTAACGGATGGCTTCGAGCTGCCTACCCAAGAAACAAGATTGAATCAAGAATAATTGACGAGCACTGTTAATAGACGTTGATCGCATGATTGCGATAGGCAGAAATTCGCGAATTGAATTTCGAGTTTGGCTAATTCTTGCCGACGGCAGAAACTCCGCTAATGGTTCCGCTGGGGACGAGGCCGGAGATGTCAATCGGTTGTTGAAGTAAGTGAATTCCTACGTTTCCGGCTTTGTCACGGGCTTCGATTCTCAGAAAAATTTTCTTTGGCACATCGGTTCCGGGCTTCCAAAGATGCTGGCCTTCGTTACTAAGATTTTCATCAATAATTGACCAAGGGCCGCTGCGGGTGCTGCTGTAGGCAAGTGTAATCGGTCGCAACGTGAGTTCCGAATCGGCGACGGTATAGTTAATCACAAGTTGCCCTGCCTCACGACCGCGACCATAAGGAACTGAGTTGATTCTCGTGACAGGTTTTTCGGTATCGACGGTGATCCAAATATCGGCAGGGTCGCCGGTGGAAGGCCCCATCCCGGTTAGGCCGTCTTTGGAATGCACGACGATTCGAAATCCGAAGGTGCCATTTTGATCGACCGAGACGGGGAACGGACTTTGGCTATCAGGATCACTCGCCCACGATTTCCATTGGACTCCATCACGCGTCCCCCACAAGATCACACGATCTACTCCGGATGGATCAATTGCATCGATTGCGTATTGAAGATCGAAACGCATCGATCCAATCACTTGATCCTCCATGTTCAAACTCGGTTTTTTAACAACCGTGGTGGGAGGGGCCGATTGACGAATTGAAAGATTATTTGGAGATTCGGCTTGAACTAAATCGCCCAAATGCGGGTTTGCTTGATCAAAATCGTTGGTTGGTTTCAACGTTGTCGTTAAATTTTCTTTTGGGGTTATTGGCGGAAGTTCAGGAAGTAGTTGAGTCGAGTACTGTCCGTCAGCTGAGGGGACAGCGGGCTGTTGCCGAGAGACCGCTGGAACTAAGGTTGGCGCCGTAATGGGTTGTTCATTTCTGGCCCGCGGTCCGCGGTATTGATTGGTTGCTCCCATCGTGGACGATTCGCCGATAAACAGTCCTTTCGAAATTTTTGTTGTGCTCGTGTTGGGGGAGGCTTCGAGTGAGGGCCGCGCGAGCAGTTGTCGCGGTGTGGATTGAGCGGCCGGCTGAGCGTTCAGGGGGAAGCTCCTCGGTAGAGCGGTCGCTACGCTCGTTTGATTTCTTGTAAACTCTCTTTTGATTTCGCTTTCCCAGACAATCGAGTTTGTTTTTTGTGCAATCGCCGCGCCGGGTGCTGCGGAATTGTTGGTGCCCAGCGGTGGGGAGAATGATCTGGGGGCCGGTTGGGATGGTCTTGTTTGGGATTTTGTTTCGGAAGCGACAGTCTTGAAGTGATCCAGCGGTGAACGAAATTGAGTAGTGGTGTAGCTATCGACCGGAGGCGATTGCGATCGGTCGGCGGGCAGCCGAGACTGTGCGATCGCGACATCCCGAGAAGGTTGCGAACGATCCGTGATTTGTGCTGTCGATTCCGAACTGTGCCTCCAAATTGCTGGTTGGATCGTCAGTCGCCGGTCCACTTGAACGGTGTTCCCGGCAATATCTTTGATCTCAACAGCGACTCTTAATTGCCTTTCGGCCGTTTCCGGCCACCAGGCAATCTGGTCGGAATAAACACCTACTCTTTGCCGTCCGTTTAAATTGACAGGCACTCGTTTCCAACTATTACTCGAGTTGGCTTGCAAGGCGTTTTGATAAAATATTTGCAAGGACTCCGGTCGCAGGTTTTTGTCTTTGGCAGTCCACCGGCAGACGACACGACCTGCGGCATCTGCTTCGACTTGAAAATCGAGGGTTGGCTTCACCGTGTCTACAATGATTTTCAATTCAGGCTGAGGGTCTCCTTCGGGCAGGAGGCGACGATCACGGTCGAGCGTCTTCATCGAAAACCAGTACTCCCCGTCTTCGGTCGATTCGAAAGGAAAGTCTTTGCGATCTGTCGTTTGGCGTCCCGCGAACTTCCACGAAGAACCCAAATCGCGAGAAAGGTAGAGTTGGACTTCGATAAATGCGTCGTTATCTGCGTTGATTTGAAAGGGGATTCCAAATGAGCGAAGGTGCGTCCCGACCGTCTTTAGGCGATTCATTTCTGAACGAACCGGGGGAGAAAAAGGGGCATTGGACGCTTCATTGACCTTTCGGAAAACGTCCTGAGCCAATCTGAATTCTGCTTCCTGGGTTTGTTTTGTTTGCGCCGCCGACGCCTGACGCGAATCAGCATCGCCGTTGCGTGGATTGATTTTCTGCGCACAGCAATAGTTGACCTGCACCATGAAAAACAAACCGCTCAGCAAGAGGAATCGTACAGCTACGGATTGAGATCCAACGCGGGGGGTTTGCCAGGGTCGCCGTGTCACGATTGCTAACCGGGGCGCTGGTCGCTGGGCGGATTTAGGGTGGGTTTGCGAATTGTTGATTTGATTCATCTCAAGACGCCTCATCACTGGTCGATCAGTTCTACGCACGAGTCATGGTCGGGTGACCTTTGATTTTGCGATCGATTGAATTGGGTTTAAGCTAACCCATTATTTTTGCAAATAGTGGGCGCAAAACTCCATGTCTTCGATTTCGGCTAAACGCGGCAAAAGCTCCAGAGGCACTTAAAAGCCACCGAGTAGTTCGTTTTTGAGGATCGCATGAGATCGGGGCTTGGGGACTTTATTGACGGTTTTTCACCAAATGAGATTGGGCTACGATCGACTCAAAAAAACAAACCGAACCAATAACCGTTAGATCGCGTAACACCCGTGCGACCTGATTTAATCAGGAACACCGGGTGGCTTTGGCAAAGAAATCAACCGGTCATTGGCATTTGGAACGCAGAAAAGCAGGGAGTTGAGATTTTAATTCTAACCGGCCGGTGGGCCTCAATTGACAGGGTGGACTAGCGTACTTTGTCAGCGACTCTCCGCAGTGCTGGATTGGGAAAAACCGTGTCTAGACGATTGAAGTCGGGAAAGATTGAGCTAAACGTAGGCCACTGGAAACGGTATAATTCGAGGGCGTTATTCACGTTCGAAAAACCGAATCGAAAAAACGGTCGTTTGATTTTTTAGTTCCGAATTGAGTTGAGGGTTGCTGCGAAGCTATGGATGCAATCAAAAAGCTGTGGACAGATACAATGCAGATCCCCGAAGCACGGTGGATCGCAATTATTGCCGGGTTGGTCATTCTGGTGTCCATTGCGTACTATGTCCTGAAATCATTGAGAGAGATGGCCGTTGGTGGAGAATCACCTCGGGCTGACTTTATTAGCGAATTTCAGAAATTACGAGACGAAGGAAAGCTAGACGAAGATGAGTATTCGCGGTTAGCCCATTCAATCCCTAAAGATTCTGCCAAAACAGAGGGCGGGGCGCAGGTCGTTCCGCCTGCCGAAAATAAACAACTAGAGTCGTCTGGCGAGTTGCCGGATTTTGAGGAAGAGCCAGATGCTGACGATTAGCCGGCTTTTTCAGAGAATGGGTTTGAAGACATTTCCTTCAGTTGTTGGGGAGATGACAACTAAGTAGAAAAATACAGATCGCTATCAGCTTGTCAAGAATTGATAGCACTTATGCTGAAGAACAAATTAGTTCGAAGTTCGCGGGCAAGGAAGCACCGTTGCTTGGTGAGGTGTAGTCACCGAGCAATGTTCGAACGTCAACTGGGATAGCAACGGTTGGACTTAGAAAAGCTTTAAGGAGTAGAAATGCCCGCAGGCAACGATTCGGGAAGCCGCACCACGAGCGGTACGTCTAAAAAGAACGCGCATTGTTCGTTTTGTCGTAAAAATTATCGAGATGTTGGACCCTTAGTCGAAGGGCCAGGCGATGTCTACATTTGTGGAGATTGCATTGAACTGTGCCAGTCAATTCTGGAACAGGAGCAACGTCGTCGAGGACCGGCAAAACAGTTATTCAACAAGATTTTGACACCGCGTGAAATCGTCGAACGAATGGATGAATATGTCATCGGCCAGGAAGGTGCGAAGAAAGTGCTGGGCGTGGCTGTTCATAATCATTACAAGCGTCTCTCGCTTGGTTGGGAAGGAAGCGACGTCGAGATTGACAAGTCTAATATCATGCTTGCCGGTCCTACGGGATCAGGTAAGACGTTATTGGCTCGGACGCTCGCACGTATTTTGAATGTTCCCTTTGCGATCGGCGATGCAACGACGCTGACGGAAGCCGGCTATGTCGGTGAAGACGTCGAAAACCTTCTCTTGAAGTTGTTACATGCCGCTGATTTCGATGTGGAAGCAGCCCAACGTGGGGTGATTTACATTGATGAGATCGACAAAATCGGCAAGACGAGTAACAACGTTTCGATTACTCGAGACGTTTCAGGTGAAGGCGTGCAGCAAGCCCTTCTGAAAATGTTAGAAGGCACCGTCGCCAACGTTCCGCCTCAGGGTGGACGTAAGCACCCAGAGCAACAGTACATTCAGATTGACACTAGTAACATTCTGTTTATCTGCGGTGGTACGTTCGTTGGAATCGACGATATTATTCGAAAGCGTCTTGGTGAGCGGACGATTGGATTCGGCTCAGGAACTGGTTTCCGCGAGGAAGCCGAAATGGCTGAAATCTTACCGCAGGTGACCAGTGATGATATCCTCGAATTTGGGCTAATCCCTGAATTAGTGGGTCGTTTGCCGGTAACCACAGCGTTGGCACCGTTAGGAAAAGAGGGACTCATCAAGGTCCTGACTGAACCCAAAAACGCACTTGTGCGTCAATTTCAGTCACTTTTTCAAATGGAAAATTGCGAACTGAAGTTCACCGACGAGGCGTTGACGAAAATTGCCTCGAAGGCGATGGAAAAAGGGACGGGAGCACGTGGATTACGCTCGATTCTCGAACAGGTCATGCTCGATATTATGTATGACCTGCCAGAGCAACCGAAGGGTACCAAGATCGTGATCGATGAGCAGATCGTGAGTCGAGGTGTTGAACCCCAGTCTTTTTCGATGCCGGAAAGTAAGAGTGCTTAGTTAGCAATGCGAGGTTATTGGAGCGTCCAATAACCTCTCTGTGCTACCGAGTGCTGTGTTTCATCATGGCTGCGGTTTTTTAAAATCGAACCGATGATGAAGATTCTGACAAGCGCTGAAGAAAATAGTTTAGACCAACATTCATTTTTCTTTACTCCTTGAAAAATGAGATTTTTCGGCTTTGTCAAAAAGAAGTGTTTAAGAAGTGTTTTTGCTGAATGAAACCACGGTTGAAAGGCCGTCAACGCTGTTCCCAGCAGGCCGGTTTCAATTGTCAAAAACGATTGCCAAGGTCACACTTGCTATCCAAGACCTTGGTATCATCCGTCGAATTCAAAAGCCCCGTCAGCATTTTCGCTGACGGGGCTTTTTTTGGTTTTGAGATCATCGGGCAGGCGCCTTCGCGGTGCCCCGTTAGCTACGCGAAGTTTTTCTTCGACGTTGCAGTCCGATCAAAGCCGTTGCCCCAAACATCAGCAATGAGGTTGGCTCGGGGACGGACGAAAAGTTTACGTTCCCGTTTACTTCGATACCATTACCGCTGGATAGATTTTCAAGATCCATCGTTCCACTTGATGATTCAGAATTAAAGGCTGCGAAAACAAACTGAATCGTGTCCCCTACCGATAAGGGGCCGATTGAGGAAATGTCGAGGTTCGAGAAATTTCTTCCTGAGCCGGAATCGCTATAGTCGTGAGTGAAAATCGAAGTTTCCGAGCCACCATTTACGTAAGCCCGCAACTCGATGTCGTCTGGACCAGAGGGGGAGCGATCAACCCGCATTGAGAGTGTTGTTAAGTCGACCGAACTCACGTTACCTCCCGTTCCGGTCGCTGCGACTGTGAACCCCCATGTCCATGAATCATTGGCTGAAACGGCGTCTGTGAAGGTAGTGTTCGACAGATCCCATCCTCTCCAATTGAATGTTCCGCCCGCATTGGCAGTTAGTCCGCCAGATTGCTGAAGATTTGCACTCACGAGGCCATCGGCTGTGTCGTTAGCGGTGGCACTTGGGTTGGTCGTGCTGGACGAGGAAATGTAACTCAAAACGAGATCTGCACTCACATTGAGTGGAAAAAGAACGGTTGACGATACCGCAATGAGTAGGCGTAGGCTGTTGTACATGATGGAAACTACGGAAAGTCTGCTGGGGAAAGCTTGCTGGGGAAGCAAATCTGTTGGGGATGATAACTAGCAATAAACATCGTTACAAGCTTTTAATTGATCCTTAACCAGCCTTTTATCATTTAGGCACGAAATTGGACGGAGGTTGTTGTTCGGTTTTCAATTTGCGAGTGTGTTGTGGTTGTTATTTTTCCGTTGCGAGTTATTTTGTCTGGCAACCAGGGCAAAAAGTTATCGATTGGGTGATTGTTCCAGAATGAAATTAATCATTGCTATAATCCAGCCTCATCATCTTGAATCGGTGAAAACCGCTTTAAGTCGGGTTGAAGTCTTCCGTTTGACGATCATGGATTGTCAGGGGTTTGGGAACCAGCACGGCCGGACTCCAGTTTATGGCTCCGAGGATTTTGCTGGCAATCTTCGTCGGAAGATTCAGCTTCAGATTGCTGTCAATGAAGAGTTTGTTAAACCGACGATCGACGCGATCGTTGAGGGGGGGAGATCGGGATCCAAGGGGGAGATTGGTGACGGAAAAATCTTCGTCGTGCCCATGGATGACTGCATTCGAATTCGAACGGGTGAAACCGGCCCAGATGCAATCTAGGTTTTCGGATTAGTGGATTGCAGTTAACGCACTTGGGTTAATCAGGAAAGCATTCACCTATTTTCACATTCCAGTTACTTGTGAAAACTAGAAATTTTGACCGGTTCCTTTGGTGAGCGCCATGAAAGCGGATTCGAGATTGACTTCTTCCTCTTGGAACAAAGTCAATTTGAAGCCTTCTCCAATGAGTGCTGTAGGTATCTCTGAATAATCAGTCACTTCATCTTTTAGCGTCACGACTAGAAATCCATCCCCCTTCACGACGCTGGCGACTTGACTATCGGCATCGAGGAACTGCATGGCTCGCTCATCGTCATTTTTGACGCCGACTTGTAAGATAATTTGGTTACGTACTTTCTTGATGACTTCGGATACATCATCAGAAAAGCTCATTACTCCACGATCGATAATTCCAATTTTGTTACAGACGTCAGCCAATTCCGGGAGAATATGGCTGGATACAATAATTGTTTTTCCAGTTTGTCCCAGTCGCCTGAGAAGGTTTCGCATTTCGATTCGAGCACGCGGATCAAGGCCGCTGAGCGGTTCATCCAACAGCAGAACCTGGGGGTCGTGAAGTAGCACACGCGCAAGCCCAAGTCGCTGAGTTTGTCCGCGTGAGAGTGTATTGGCAAACGCGTCCCGTTTGAAATTTAGATCGACAATTTCGAGCATTTCATCGCACTTTTTTCGTCGTGCCGGGCCCTTGATTCGATAGGCTGCTGCAAAAAACTCAAGGTATTCGATAACCTTCATGTCATCATAAACACCGAAAAAGTCAGGCATGTAGCCAACGAGTCGCCGGATTTCTTTGGGCTCTCGATAGATGGAGTGATTGCAAACGTAAGCCTCTCCCCAAGACGGTTCGGAGAGCGTTGCAATGATCCTCATCGTGGTTGTTTTGCCGGCGCCATTGGGCCCGATGAATCCAAACAGGTCTCCCTGTTTTAGATCGAGTTCGATGCCTTTGATCGCAAACAAATCGCCGTATTTTTTTGTCAGATTTTCAGTTTTGATCATAGAACTATTGGGGGCTCACTAATATTGAACTTCCAGAAGGATTCGCACGACGGTGGTGGTTTGATCGTATTGTGGCAGTGCGCTGTTACCGTTGACTTTTAAAATCGCACCTGGCGCGTCGACCTCACCGACCAAAATGGCACGGTGAAGATTGAGTTGGTCTGTCATGTCGGTAAACGAATGGTACTGATGACTTAAGTTGGTATAAGCCATGCCGCCGGAAGCTTGGTAAAACATCATGATGTCGGCGATTCGATTGACTCGAATATCGGTAGGGTCCCAAGGGCTGTTTTCACTACGGTCGCTTTTCTTAAGTTTGACTTTTCGAGTCAGAATACTCCTTAATGACTTTTCGGTGGTCCCGGTTTGAACATCGAATGTATCACCGGGATTCAATGGGTTTTCGAGTACGTAAGCCCAGTTTTCAAAAATCAGTCGGCAGTTTTTTAGTTTAAAAGGGAGTTTGTAGTTCACGCGTCCACGAAGTTGGGTTAGTCGGGGGTCGCGATTAAGTTGCACTCTTGATTCTGGCTCGATGCTTGCCCACCAGGTCGCGAAAATTGGTTTTGTCGATGAAACCTGAAGGGGGAGATCCTCGATCTCGGTGTTTAACGTTTGGCCATTTTCGCCAATCGTGAATGACTGTTCATAGTTGGTTTTTAACAAGCCCGGATTAGCTGTTGTTGTCATTCCGCCCAAGCCATCCCCTGGGAGTCCGTGCCAAGTAATCAAGCTGGAATCAATTTCAAAACCAAGTTGGTGCGATTTATCCAATCCAATCGAGCAGGTCTGTCCAATTGGACTGTAGATGTTCCCCCAAACCGATCCACGGACTTCCCCATTGATGGTGTCGATGTCAATGATTTCTAATTGGTTGATTTTAATGGTGTCGGGCCGTGTCGCCCTGGAAATGCCAATTGCCAAACCGCAAAAAATCAACGAGACCAGTGGGAACGTTATCCAGGTAAGCTCCATCTTTTTGAATAATTTGCGCAGCAGGAAATAATCGCCGGGGCCAATGCACAAAATGTATAACCCAATCAGCAAGGCAATCATCGCAAACTTGACAAATTGAACGTCGCGGAATCTATCCAGAGGGACGCGTAGTTGGCCAATTAGGTCTTTGTAACCGAAATGAGAAACGGAGCTGCCTTGGGACGTGGTCGAGGATGTCGTTTCTCTTTCGGTGCGTGCGCCGGATATCAAATTCTCGACAAGTTTTGGGAATCCAATCCACTCAGTCATTCTTGGAGAGTCCAGATCAAAAGTGACAAAGATGACCTTTCCCATTCCACAGGCGGTCTTGACGATGAGAGGTTTGCGATTTTTAGCATTGGAGTTGTCAACCAAAACGATGCCGCGCACGTCCTCGATTCGCACAATGGGAATCGAGTCATCCTTGGACGGAAGCAGTTGCTCTTGGCTATCGCAAAATGTTTCTAAACGACTACTGTTTTTGCATTCACCGAGGCCGACAAAGTTGCCGGGGCAAAATCTCGCGAGTCGACCATTTTCGGAAAGAAGTCGATCGGCATTGGAGGCGGCCGAGAGAATCAGGGTTCCGCCCTGTTTGACCCATGTCTCGATTGCATCAAGCTGAACGTCGGAAATTCGATCAATTCTTTCGAGATCGGAGGTCACCATTAAAATGGCGTCCGCCGAATCGTACCCAAGCCAGTTGAAGGGCAAGATTGATTCTTTACCTAGCGCAGCAATGATTCTCGCATCTTCCCGGGATGCCAAAGATGATACCGATTCAATTGATTTTTTGAATAAATCTTGAGGCTCGAGTGTTAATACCAATTCCTGGGTAGACCCGATGAATTCTTCTGTGCGATCGGAGCCTGTGAAGTTAAACCGCTTTGTCTCGATTATGTCATCCGCTGCGTTGAGCAACCGCAATTCGAATTTTCCGTAGGTGCGACCGATTCGTGTCCACGCTTGATATCGGCCCGGAAATTTTGGATCCGACAAAAGCGGACCTTTGTAAATCACTGGCGTGTCATCACCGTCGAGATTCTCAACTTCAAATTTCGCAGCGGACGTTGATGGATCAAGGGAAATAAATATCGGAACCCATTTCCCTAGTTTGACCTTTCCATCAAAGCCGATGGAAACTGATGCAGAGGGAGTCGATTCTTGTTTTGGTTGGAAATGTGCTGAACTCAGTGGCAGGCTGAAGCTTAACTGGCAACCCAGTAA